>CAZHMV010000172.1:0-12037 GCA_964532665.1 uncultured Anaerolineales bacterium | reverse complement strand
GGGCCGGCGGGGCGGGATTCCCTTGCGGCCTCGGGTGCGCCGCTCAACGTAATCGGTGCAGCCACAGAGAGGATGGCTTCGATGGAATCGTTTTTAATCCAAGACTTGAAATTATTTACTCCTGTTCGTATCGGTAATCAAGCAGCCTATGCGCATCTTGATACAGGTGCTTCCGGCAATATGATCGTCGTCTCAGCGGCGGAAGGGCTGGAGTCCATCGAGGACAGGCATTTGCAGGGAGCGATAGGCCAGCAGCAAGTCAGGCAGGTGCGGATTCCACGTATGGAGTTTCTGGGGGAGAAGTTCGAGCAAGAGACTGCTGTCATCTTTGATGGTGCAGGCTATTTTGGTGATGTGCCTTTTCCGGTAAGCATGACGCTGGGAGCAGCAACGCTTCTGGCCAGGCCACTCATTCTGGATTTCAAGCGCCTATGGTTGGGGTTTGCGGAAACATCGATCAGGGATGACCTGGCAAGGTATGCTATGGATTGCACTGTTGGACTGCCGCTCATTACGCTTAGAATGGGTTCAAGGGAATATCGAGCCATTTTCGATACCGGAGCCGCGTACACGCTGATGAATTCTGCCCATGCGGAAGAAATCGGATTATCCATCGAACAGGTTTACACGATAGAAGGCCGGGATCCTGCTGGTGGGACATCGCTGATTCCCGTCTGTCGGTTGGAAAATTTATCTGTGGGGGATGTGGCACTTGGTCCGACGGAGATTGTGCAGGTGAATCTGGGATCGATTGAAGAAAGGTTACAAAGCAGGATTGATTTCGTGCTTGGGGCAAATACCATGCTCACATCGAATTTGGTGTGGGTCTTGGACAAAGAGAGTGGGAGTATGGTTGTCTCGGAGCGAAGTGTGGATGTCTGTGTGTAGTGGCTGCCTAACACCGGCCTCACCTGACCTCGCTTCGCTCGGGTACGCGGCGCGATTTGCCTGCAATGGTTCTGGTCAGCAAGGGTTCTGAGCCAGCGCCGCTCGGCAGGTGAGCCAAACCGTTGGGCAGAAAGCACGTTGTCTTCATGGCAGAGCACGAGAGCAGTGCGTGTTGGCTCCAACCGATGGTCCTCATAAAGCAGGCTGGCACCTGGCACCTGTACCCCTCTCGACAAAGTGATAGACCCATGCTACAATGATTGTGTTATGACCTAACGTCGGGGGGTATTCATGGACTTTAGAAATCCTTGGAGAGATTACCAACATTGAGACTATTGCGGCTGGGCGTGCCATCCGTGATCTGGCGCGATTACGTAGGCAGTATGGAAAGGGCCGCTGGAGAAAACTCAAAGGGATCGCTACGGTACGTCTGAAAGACGACTCGGTTTACACGGCCGAAGTCCATTGGTATGAGGCACACAGCATTGGGAGAAAGGAATTCAAGTTGAAATTTCCGCTCCTTGATTGAGGGCAAACGATGGAAAAACAACCCGTCGCGGAACGACACTTTGCACTTTGCGTCAACAATGAGGGCTATCCGGCTTCGCTTGAGATTGGCAAGCTATATCGCATCATTCCTGATGATGAGGCGGCTTCCCACGGTTACATCCGTGTGATCGATGAAAGCGGGGAAGACTATGCCTATTCAGCAGACCGTTTCTTCGCCATAGAATTGCCGATAGCAGTGGAGAGAGCTTTGCTGTCGGCATCTGAAGGGCTTGCCGCATAGACAAAATGGGCTGGCCCAGCACGGATCGGCCGTTGAAGAAAGCTTGGGTTGGCGCAAAGTACGCTTCGGCTCGGAGGGGCTTTCTGCCTAACGGCACGGCTGATCACATTTCCACAGCGATGGTGACCAGTCCTCGATGTCGCGCAGGTGGAGCGAGGGCCGGCGGTGGATGAGCGCTGGGTCGGGGGGAGTGCGAGGCCGTTTGCCTGGCCGGCGTCGGTTCGCCAACCCGCCAGGCCGCGCAACAAGCCGCTGCCCCTGCCCCGCGGTGAGCGGGACGAACCGCACCCGACCGCGCTGTCTCGGCGCGAACAGCCGCGTGGCTGGGGAAACAACGTTCTCGGTGACGGAGGCCGGCCTTGCCAGACCCGCGCCGCGGGTGAGCTGCTCATCCGTCAGCCTGAGATTCCTTCTCCAACGGCCTCAGTCGCCGGCACCGCCCGCATCTGAGCCGCAGCAGGCCGGCTGCGCCACCACAAATACACCCACTCCGCTCCCACGGCGCTGGTCAGTGCGATAGCGGCCATGGTCGCGCCGGCCAGCGGCAGCACCGCCCCCACCCCCAGCATCACTACCACCAGCACCACTACGTCCAGAACGACGGCCTGAGTGATCGCGCGCGTGCGCCCAACGTGCACCATCACCCCACGTTCCCATGAGAGCAGCGTATCCAACCCGGGCAGGAATGCGAGAATCATCGTCGGCACGATGGCGAGGGCCACCAGGTCCGGCGTGAGGCCGGAGACCTTCTCGAACCACAACCGGGCCGCCGGCGTGACCGCAACCAGGGCAAACACGCCGCTGAGAGACAGGGCCAGACCGACCGTGAAGCGGCGCAACTTCTCGAAACTGTGCCCATCCACCAGCAACGCCACCACCACCTCCTGATAGGCAAAGGCAAAGGAGCGTGCCAGGAAAATGAACCCCATGATCACAGGCCAGACGGCCAGGGAGGCCAGCGGATGCGGCGCTCGCGCCAGTCCGAACGTCAGCACCGGTCGCCCTACCAGCGTGATAAAGGACGTCAGCGCCAGCGGCACGTAGAACTCCAACAGGTCACGCCAGGCCAGCGGCTCGTCGCCCGGCGAAGGGGCGCTGAGATGCTCGCGCACGGTGGAGCGGGCGAAAGCGTAAGCAGCCAGCGCAGCCGCCATGACACCCACGCTGAGGGCCATGCCACCCAGCGTTGCACCCGAAAAGCGGCGCGTCAGCAGTCCTGTCGCCAGGACCAGGCCGCTGGCTGCGACTCGTGCGCCGATGGTCAGCGGAACGACCCGGGTACGATCGAAGCGGATCAACACGCCCTGCCACAGCCGGCGGTATGCAATGGCCGGCGTCCACGGCGTCATCAGCAGGAACGCCTTCCGGCTCGGTTCGACGATCTCCGCCGGCGCGCCGATCAGATTGCCCACAATGAAACCGAAAAGCGGCGTCAGCGCGATGACAACGTGCAATGCCATGAGGGTCACTGCCAGGATATGGGTGAAATGCAGCAGCCGCTCGTAGGACTGTTTACCCCGCGCCAGTGCCGTTCCCGCCGTCAGCAGCATGATGATCGGGCTTTCGACGATAAGCGCCAGCGACAAGGTGACGCCCACGGCCGCCAGGTTCGGCTCCGGGGCCGGCAGCCGCGCAACCACGGCGGCGATGGCCGGCTGTTCAAATGCCATCATCAGCCACATGGCCGCCAGCGGAAACCAGAACCAGAAGATGCGAGTCTGTGTCAGGGGCGGTTTCTTCGTCATGCGCAGAAGTCTAGTCCCGAATGGCCGGCAAGTCCAGCAGGGTGACTGTAGTTTGCTAGGGTGTGCATTGAAGGTTGGGGCAAGCGAAACCTGGCCCTGTTTTGGATCAGTACTTCCAAAAAGCACTGTTTTGTGGTATACTGAGTACCTGAGAGAATCACTCCGTGGGGCAGGCTTTTTAGCCTGCTACGGATACCAGTTCGCAGTCGGTCGAATTGCCAACCGATCAACGTTGGCTTCGATGCCGTCTGCGGTTTGCTGAGGCAAACTGACTGCTTCCATCCCCTGACGTTCCCCCCCGTTCAGGGAGTGCAGACAGTCACCAATCTTTCTTGTGCCCTAATGCGTAGAAAGATTGAGAAGGGAGGTGATCCCACACAGCGCCCTGGTGCATCGACGGATACTCCGCGATTCTCGAGCTTGACTCGGACACATTCACTACTGGACACCTTTCCTGACCAGGTTCAGAAACCGGATGTCCTGGCTGCAGGATGTAACATCTTCGCGTCCCAGAGCAGAGACTGTGCCCAAAGGGGGTGATAATGAGCGGTTAGGCAAAGGGGTTGCAAGGCAGGAGGAAAGAATTCATCGATCCTGACCGCGGTGTCAGAGGTGATGAATACATGGATGAGCACACATGAAAAGGGAGAACACAATGCAAAAGAAACATCTAGCTTTGTCAGCTATGGTTCTGGCTTTGGTGCTGTTCCTGGCCCTACTCGTGGGCGTTCAGGCAGGCACAAGCCTCCAACCATCTCAGGCCCACATCACGATCTTGCACACGAACGACTTTCACGGTCACCTGGAGAGCGACTACAAGGGCCGGGGTGGCTCGGCCTACATGGCCGGCGTCATCAACGACATCAGGAGCGAGCTTGGTGAGGAGAACGTCGTCCTGGTAGATGCCGGCGATGTCTACCTCGGGGCTGCTCCCATCTCCCAGTTGCTACTCGGTGAAAGCACGATCGACATCTATAACATGCTGGGCTACGATGTCTCCGCCATTGGCAACCACACCTTCGACAAGGGGCAGTCGGTGATCATCAGCCGCACCCAGCAATCGAATTTCCCCTGGGTTTCGGCCAACATTGTGCTCGAGGGCACGGAGTGGGATACCCCCGATTGGGTGTCGCCCTATGTGACCATGACCGTGGGCACAGCGGGCAACGAGGTGACACTGGGCATCATCGGCCTAACCACCGATGAGACGCCACAGGTGACCCTGAAGGGCACGACCGACGGGCTTGTCTTCAAGGACCTGACCGAAACCATTCTTCACTACTACGACGAGGTCAAGGCCCAGTCGGACGCCCTCATCGTCCTGGCTCACATGGGCACAGATGACAGCGGACCGTACAAGGGGCTCCAAACGGTGGCGCAGGAGCTGATCGATGCCGGCAAACCGGTGGACCTGATGATCGGTGGGCACCAACACCAGCGCCTGGATGAGGCGGTGATGGTCGGTAACACGGCCATCGTCGAGGCCGACCACTTCGGCCGCCATCTGGGCCGGGTTGACGTCACCATCGATCCTGCCACGAAGTCCCTGACTGTTGACAACTACCAGCTTATCACCATCAACAACACCCTTACGCCCGACCCGGATGTGGAGGCTCGGGTAGCCTACTGGGCGGACCAGGTGGCGCCCGTCATCGAGCAGCCCGTGGGCTACACCAACGTCAGCCTGGTACGGAACTACAACGCCGAGTCCAACATGGGCGACCTGGTGACAGACGGTATGCTGTGGAAAGCCGACCAGTACGACGATGGTGAGGTGAACGGCTCGGTAGACATCGCGTTCACCAACCCTGGTGGGCTGCGGTCAGACATCGAGGTTCCGGTTGGGGCTACGCTGCCCTTCACCCTCACGTGGGGTGACACCTTCAACGTCATGCCCTTCGCCAACACGCTCTACCTCATGGACCTGACCGGCGCCCAGATTCAGACGCTGTTGGACCAGGCGGCCTCGTTGTACAAAGGCATCCTCCAGACCTCCGGGGCTAGCTGGTACTGGTACAACGATTGCAGTTGCGATGCTCCCACGGTCTGGGGTGCGTACGGAGCCAAGGTTGATGGCGAGCCGCTAGACCCCGCGAAGACCTACCGGGTGGTGACCAACAACTTCCTGGCCGGCGGTCGGGACGGCTGGGTCACTTTCGCCGAAGGCACAAACCGTTGGGACACCTACTTCGACATGCAGGAGGGTGTCAACGAGTACATCCAGTGGTACAACGAGAACGTTGGGCCGATTGACCAGGAAGTCGAGGGCCGCATCGTCCAACTGGACAAAGTGATCACCATCCTGCACACCAACGACACCCACGGTGTCTGGCCCGCCACCTCATATCGTGGCACCGCCGAAGGCTTTGCCTACCTGGCCTCCCACATCGCGGCGGAGCGGGCCAAGAACCCCAACACCCTGCTGCTCGACGCCGGCGACACCTTCCAGGGAAATGCTTTCGCTCAATACTTCCGGAACGCCACCCCCAACCCCATCGCCGGCGGGATGAACCTGCTGGGCTACGACGCTATGACGCTCGGCAACCACGAGTTCAACTTCGGCAAGGACACTTTCGCCACCATGTTGGGGCAGCTTGACTTCCCGATCCTGGGAAGTGCCAACATGGACGACGATGGCACCTACGGCTTCATCAACGACAACGTGAAGGACTACATCACGAAGGACGTGGACGGCCTGAAGGTGGCCATCTTCGGCCTGACCAACCCGGAGATACCCCAATACGAGCTGCCGAGCAACATTGCAGGCCTGACCTTCTATCCGGCCGTCCCCACAGCGCAGGCGCTGGTGCCGCAGATTCAGGCGGACGAGGACCCAGACCTGCTGATTGCTCTGGATCACATCGGTTACGATGTGTATAAGGGGAGCACCGACAAGGACAAGACGATCGCCGAGCAGGTGCCAGGCATAGACGTGATCATCGGCGGGCACAGCCACACCAGGCTCGACCCGGCGGTCATGATCACTTCTGACGCCAACCCGAACGGGACGCTGGTCGCACAAACGGGATCGCACGCGGCAAACCTGGGGAAGATCAACATCGGCTTCACCGGCAACATCACCGACGGCTACCAGATTGTGATGCGGGAAGGGTATCTGCTGCCGGCGGGAGATGTGGATACCGACTCCGACATGACAGCCTATCTGTCTCCGTTCGAGGCCGAGTTGGACGCTTACACCAGCACGGAGATCGGTCAAACCACCGCCCCGATTGACGGAGCGGAAGCCTACACCCAGGAGACCACCAGCGCTAACTTGCAGGCGGATTCCGCGGTGTATGAGCTGACTCAGAACGGCATCGACGTGGACTTTCACCTCTCCGGCGCTATGACCAACCGGAGCATAGCAGCCGATGCCTCACCGTCCAACCCCGTCACGCTGACGGTAGATGACATGTACACGCTGATGAAGTACGAGAACTCGCTGGTCGTGATGCGCATGAACGGCCCGCAGCTCAAGCGCGTGCTTGAGCGCGCGTACCGCAACTACTGGTACTACAAGTACCAGGCCGACGCTGACCCACCATACGGTGGCTTCTCGCACTACACCACGTGTATGCTGGACATCAACTCGGGCGGCGTGATCACGTACAGGGATACATATCCCAACGAGCCCGATGGTAACAACGTCGCGGGGCTGTCTTTCAACGGCACGGTGGTAGACTTCAACGACGCGGACACCTACTACAACGTGTCCACTGTCAACTACCTGGCGGCCGGCTCGTGCAACTTCAACGACGACGGCGCAACGCTGTGGCCGCTGGACCAGATGGTTGCCGACACGCAGTACTACGTGCGTGATTCCGTGATTGACTACGTCACGGCCATGGGCACCATTTCACCGCAGATCGAGGGCCGCCTCGTCTTTACCCAGGTCCCGACCGAGCCCCCGTCGGGAACCGACAGCCTGACGGCACGGGTGTACATCGACTCTCGGTGTGACGGCTTCTTCCAGAATGGTCTGGATGTCCCGATGAGCGACGTGTCCGTCACGCTGAGCTTCCCCGATGGATCGAGCGTGACCCGCCAGACCCGGCCGTTCGGCCTGGTGGCCTTCTCTGGCTTCGATGCATCGGGTGGGGTCACGGTAAGCGCCGCGCTGCCCAGAGGCTACGGCGGCTACTCACTGGATAGTTGCCCCAGCAGCCCGGCCAGCATTGATCTGGCCCCCGGTGACTTCCAGTTCGGCTTCAAGTTCGTGAAGTTCGGGGCAAAGGTGTTGGGCGAGTCGGCCGGCCCGTAATCTTGCCATTGCTGTACGGTCGAGGAGCCCGTACGTCGCACACAACACACACAACACACAAGCGGCGGAAGATCGAGACGATGTCTCGATCTTCCGCCGCGGCGACTTTGAGCCAGATTGTTATCGGCTCTGGCCCCAACGGCCTGGCGGCCGGCATCACCCTGGCCCGCGCCGGCTGCTCCGTGCTCGTAATTGAGGCAAAAGACACCGTCGGCGGCGGCACCCGGTCGGCCAGGCTGACCTTGCCGGGCTTCGTACACGATGTCTGCTCAGCGATCCATCCCCTGGCAGTCGCTTCGCCGTTTTTCTGCACGTTGCCCCTTGCTGACCACGGGCTCGAATGGATTCACCCGCCGGCCCCCCTCGCCCACCCCCTCGACGACGGCACGGCGGTGGTGCTGGAGCACTCCATCGAAGCGACGGGCGAGACGCTCGGTCCCGATGCCAACGCGTACCGCCAGTTGATGGCCCCCCTCGTGGCCCGCTGGGACCAACTCGCGGTCGATCTGCTCGGCCCGCTGCCGCTCCCACCACGCCACCCGCTGATCCTGGCCCGTTTCGGCTTACGCGCGATCCGGTCTGCGCGAGGTCTCGCAAACAGCCAGTTTCAGGGCGAGCGTGCCCGTGCCCTGTTCGCCGGCATGGCCGCCCATTCCATGCTGCCCCTCGAACAGGGACTGAGCGCCGCATTCGGGCTGACCCTGGGCATCGCCGGCCACGCCGTCGGTTGGCCGTTTCCCCATGGCGGCTCCCAGCGGATCGCCGATGCGCTGGCGTCCTACCTCCGCTCGCTGGGCGGCGAGATTGTCACCGGCTGGGGGGTCGAGTCGATTGACGAACTGCCGCCGGCCCGCGCCACCCTCTTCGACGTGACCCCGCGCCAGTTGCTACACATCGCCGGCCACCGCCTGCCGAGGGGATACCGGCGCCGGCTCGCGCGCTACCGCTACGGCCCCGGCGTGTTCAAGATCGACTGGGCGCTGGACGGCCCCATCCCGTGGAAGGCGGAGGCGTGTCAGCGGGCCGGCACAGTGCACCTGGGCGGCACATTGGAGGAGATCGCAGCTTCCGAACGTGCTGTGTGGCGGGGAGAGCACCCGGAAAAGCCCTTCGTGCTGCTGGCGCAGCACAGCCTGTTCGACCCCACACGCGCGCCGGCGGGGAAGCACACCGCCTGGGGATACTGCCACGTGCCTCCCAGCTCGACCTTCGACATGACCGGGCGCATCGAGGCCCAGATCGAACGCTTTGCCCCCGGCTTCTGTGACCGCATCCTGGCTCGTCACACCATGTCGCCGGCCCGGCTCGAACATTACAACCCCAACTACATCGGCGGCGACATCAACGGTGGCGTCCAGGATCTGTGGCAGCATTTTGCAAGACCCGCGCCGCGCCTTGTGCCGTACCGAACGCCGGCCCGGGGCCTCTACATTTGCTCCTCATCCACCCCGCCCGGCGGCGGTGTGCACGGCATGTGCGGCTACCACGCCGCGCGTGTGGTTTTGCGTGACGGTTTGTAGTCTCAGTAGTAGATCCAAATTTGACGAGTCAGCACCCCCAGAGCCTGTCCTGAGCCTGCCGAAGGATGCGGCTCCGTTCGGCACGTAGGCGTGCCTCACTCCTCGAAAATCGCCTGGCGATTGAAATCGCGGCAACCATTGCGAAGTCGCCCTTCGGCGACCGAGAGTCGGTCCACGTGCCCATCTTTGCGGTTTGATTCCCACCGTGCTATAATGGAGCCTGTCTTCATCTGCGAGACTGAGGCTCGATCGCGTCTGGAAACCATCTCCAGGACCCACTTTCCAGGCTGATGATCATGGTAGACTCTCAAACACTCCGCCGGCTTCTCCTCGGACTCGACAACCGAGGATACAAGGCGTACAAAGACATCCAGGGCAGCTATGCATTCCCCGATTTCACGTTGATCATCGATCACGTGCAGGGGGATCCGTTTGCAGCGCCCAGCAAGCTGCGGGTGCGGGTTCCCCAAACCGCCGCCGGCTTCCCCCACGACACGTACCGGTCCCGCAGCCGGCAGATCGCTCTGTGCGACTACGTGACCCGCCGGTTCGACCGGGCGGCACGGGAGGTCAGCGGCCGGCGAGGCACCGGGAAGAGCGGCCTCATCGCCATCGACCGGCCGGGGCAAGAGGTTCTGGAGCGGACATCGGCGTACGTCACCGATGAGTACGTCGAGGCGCGGTTCGTCGTCGGGCTGCCGGCGCGGGGGCGGCGCATCCTGGGCCGACAGGCGGCCCAGATGCTGTGCGACGACGTCCCGCAAATCGTACATCACGCCCTGAAATATCGGAGCGTGGACCACAGACATCTCCAGCGCCACGTTGAAACAGTCGAAGATGCGGATTGGCTCCGCCGGCAGTTGGCTGAGCGCCGGCTGGTCGCCTTTGTGCCAGACGGGGCGATCCTGCCCCGGCGCAGTGGTGTCGATGATCGGCCGTTGCCTGCCGGCGCAGTGCGCTTCAAATCGCCGGCCTCGCTGTGGGTCGAGTTCACGCGCCCGAACCTGGGCCCGATTGCCGGCATGGGCATTCCCGAGGGCGTCACCCTGATCGTCGGCGGGGGGTATCACGGAAAATCCACATTGCTGAGGGCCATCGAGCTGGGGGTGTACAACCACATTCCCGACGACGGACGTGAGTTTGTGGTCACCGATCCGGCAGCGGTGAAGATTCGGGCGGAGGATGGCCGGCGGGTGGCCGGCGTCAACATTTCACCCTTCATCAACAACCTCCCCCAGGGGCAGTCCACCGCAAAGTTCTCCACCGACAACGCCAGCGGCTCTACCTCACAGGCGGCGAACATCATCGAGGCGTTGGAGGCCGGCGCCCGGCTGTTGCTGGTGGACGAGGACACGGCGGCCACCAACTTCATGATCCGCGATCACCGGATGCAGGAACTCATCGCCAAGGAGCGGGAGCCTATCACACCTTTCATCGACAAGGTGCGGCAGCTCTACATCGATCACGGCGTGTCAACAATCCTGGTGATGGGCGGCAGTGGCGACTACTTCGACGTGGCCGATACCGTCATCGCCATGGAGAACTTCCTGCCGCACGACGTGACAGCCGAAGCACGGGCCATCGCGCGCAAGTACGCCACCGAGCGCACACCCGAAGGGGGCGAGCACTTCGGTCAGATCACACCCCGGGTGCCATTGCCCGGCAGTCTGGACCCCAGCCGTGGCCGGCGCGCGGTAAAACTGCAAGTGCGAGATGTGGATGCGATGGTTTTCGGTACGGAAGACATCGATCTGTCGGCCGTGGAGCAGATCGTGGATGAGAGCCAGGTGCGCGCCATTGCCCAGGCCATGGTCTACGCCAAACGGCGGTACATGGATGGCCGGCAGCCCCTGTCCGAGGTCTTGAATCGTGTGATGGACGACATCGCGGCGCGGGGATTGGACAGCCTGGCCCCATTCCCCAGCGGTGATCTGGCCATGTTCCGGCGGTTCGAGCTTGCGGCAGCCCTGAATCGTCTGCGCACTCTGGAGGTTGGTTGATTCGGTAGTTAGAACATGGGAGCGTCTGCTATGATGTCTACCAAGCGCCTTGCTCTCGCTCTTGTCAGCGTCCTCATCATCTCGATTCTCCTCAGCAGACAGACGACGGCGAGTATTATCCAGCTCACAAATGACAACGGCGATTTCTACCAGGGGTCATTTGTTGGCCGCATCCGGGGCGACATCGATGGCGCTGTCTTCTCTCCCGGGCCTGAGTTCTTTCCGGTCACGATCCAATCCGTTGAGATCGGCTTTCACCGACCGCGCAATGCGGACCAAATCTCGGATTCGGCGCAGGTGCGCGTGCAAATCTACGCCATGCAAGATGGCGTGCCGGGCGACATTCTGGCCGAATCGGAGCCCCAAACGCTGTCCGGCTTCGATATGTGGCACTCGATTCCTCTGGATCCGCCACTGATCATCGAGGCCCCCACTGACTTTATGGCGGCTGTGAAATGGGAATCCGGGACCGACACCCAGCCGGCCCCCTCCATCGCCACGGATTCAAACCTGAGCGCCCCCCAGTCGCTGAAGGACCAGAAAAATCTGTTCCACGATGCGAATATTGTGTTTGGTCCCCCGCCTTGCGTGGACGGATTCTGCACCCACAGCGAGTTTTGGGGGGACCCGGAGTTGGTGGGGTTCAACATGATCCGGGTCACGCTAGACACGGCACTGGCTCCAACGGAGACGCCGGGTGGGCCTGCGCTGACCGGCACACCAACGGCCACGGCCAACAGCACGCCAACCCGCACGCCAACGGTCACGGTGACCCCCACTCCGACGGCCACAGCAACCCCCACGCACACGCCGACGACGGCTGGCACAGCGAC
>CAZHMV010000171.1:0-12091 GCA_964532665.1 uncultured Anaerolineales bacterium | reverse complement strand
CACTTGCCCCAATCTGTCATTCTGAGCGGCCTGGCGAAGTCAACGCTCATGCCGGCTCCACCCTCCGGTCTTGTTCGGCCCGCCTTGCAGAACCTTGATAGCGAAGAATCTCTGAAGTCAGCCTGGCTGCACTCACCCTCGCCGGGTTGGGACCAGCGCATTGGGATTGTCGTCTCCTACCGCCTGGTGTTGGGACGGAGATTCTTCGCTCCCTTGATCTGTGCCAGGCGGTCCGATTGCATAAGCGAGTCGGTTCTCCCACCAGACTGACTGCGGCAACCCGCTCAGAATGACATTCCGGTGAGACCTGGCCCCCAGTTCTATTTAGATGCGATTGCCCTGACCCTCGAGTTTTCCGCCCTTGACTTTTGGGCCGGCTCCGGCTATAAACAAGAAGATGGCCAGGAAGGAACGTTTGGACGTATTGTTGGTCGAGCGCGGGCTGGCCGAGAGCCGAAGCCGGGCGCAGCAGTTGATTCGGGCCGGCCAGGTTCTGGTCGGTGATCGCGTGCACGACAAGCCAGGCATGCAGGTGCCGGTCGATGCCGCCATCCGCATCCGCGAGCGACTCCCGTACGTGAGCCGTGGCGGGCTGAAGCTGGCAGCAGCTCTGGACGCCTTCGCAATGGACATCACGGGAGTTGTCGCCGCCGACGTGGGCGCATCCACAGGCGGTTTCACCGACTGTCTCCTTCAGCGCGGCGCGGCGAAAGTCTACGCCATCGACGTGGGGTACGGTCAGTTGGCCTGGTCACTGCGGCAGGATGAGCGGGTCGTGGTGATGGAGCGTACCAACGTGCGCTATCTCGACGAGCTGCCGGAGCCGGTGGACCTGGCAACAATCGACGTCTCCTTCATCTCGCTGCGGTTAGTACTGCCCAAAGTCGTAGGCTGGTTGAAGCCGGCTGGCCACATCATCCCGCTGATCAAGCCCCAGTTCGAGGCCGGCCGTGAGAATGTGGGCAGAGGCGGCATCGTCCGCGACGCCGACGTTCACCGGCGGGTGCTGCACGAGATTCTGAGCTTCGCTGAGGGCACAGGTCTGCGCGTGCGTGGCCTGATTCCCTCGCCCATCACGGGCGCTGAGGGCAACGTCGAGTTCCTGGCGTGGCTTGTATCCGATACGACGGTTCCGTCGATTGATCTGTTGAGTGCCATCGAGAATGCGATCCCCTGACGCCGTCGTAGTCGGCGACATAAACGTTGACATCCTGGCAGCCGTTGATCACTATCCACTTTCAGGTGGGCATGGACTGGCCGAAGAACTCCGCATGGAGAGTGGTGGCTCGGCAGCGAACACGGCCGCCGCGCTCGGCCTCCTCGGGTTGGACGTGGTGATGGTGGGGCGGGTCGGTGATGATCCGCTGGCTGAGTGGGCGCTGCGCGGACTGCGGTCCGCCGCCGTGGATGTGTCGCACGTGCGCCGTGATGCTGAGGCGACAACGGGCCTCATGTTCGTGACTGTCACACCGGATGGCGAGCGCACGATGTTCGGAGGGCGTGGAGCCAACCGCCGGCTGTCGCCCGACGACATCGATGCGAGTGAAATCAGAAAAGCCCGGTGGTTGCATCTGTCGGGCTATGCACTGTTGTCTGAATCCGGCCGTGCAGCACTCCGGAAGGCGGCGGAGGTGGCCCGGAGAGCCGGCGTTCCCATCAGTCTCGATGTTGGGGTCGGACCTGCGACGCAGCAATGGCGCGACGCGGTGGTTGAAGTCACTGCGGTCAGCGGCCTGCTATTGCCTAACCAGGCGGAGGCGGAACTGCTGACAGGAGAGAAGATGCCAGCCCGCGCCGCCCGATGGTTGCAGACCAGGGGTGCTCGAACCGTGGTCATTAAACGGGATGTCAGGGGCTGTCACGTGGCGGCCGGGTCGGAGGAATGGGCGATGCCGGCCTTCCACGTCGATCCTACAGATTCGACGGGTGCTGGCGACGCCTTCGATGCGGGGCTCATCGCCGGCCAACTGGCCGGGTTCGACCTGCGAGTGTCGGCCCTGTTGGCGAATGCCCTGGGTGGACTGGCGACGACGGTGGTGGGAGCCGGCAGTCTCGTGTGCGAGCCGGCACAAGTAGTGCGATTTCTGGAAGAGCAGCGGACTGATGAGCGGTGGGCAGAGTGGGCCGGCGAGTTCGACGTCCTGCTGGCCTGGCTGGCAAGATTGTAACGGTTCAGGGGACCTCAATCAGGATGCTCCACGTATGATACCATGTATTACCCCCCCTGAATTCCTTGAGGCAGACAACTGTTTACAAACAGAGCAAGTTTTCCTCACGGATAGAAGGAAACACGGATAACAACACAAGAATTGCATTCTATCCGTGTTTCCTTCTATCCGTGAGAAGTTATTGATCCCTTGTCGGTTTGAGGCGAAGCTTCGCTGGACACTTATGGAAGATCATCGCGACTTTCAAGGGCACGAGAAGGAGAAGATCTATGACGGCGAAATGGCGTGAACACCTGGACAGCCTGCGCTTGCAGCGGCTGAGCGACATGTTCGGCGCGGACAAGCCGATTATCGGCATGGTCCACCTGTGGCCGTTGCCGGGTGCTCCAGGCTACACCGGTTATGGCATGGACACGATCATCGAACGGGCGCTCGAAGATGCCCACACGCTGGTTGACAACGGCGTGGACGGATTAATCGTGGAGAACATGTGGGATCTGCCCTTCTACGTGGGTATCGACACCCCCCTGGAAACCATGACCTGTCAGGCAGTGGCGGCCCGAAAGGTCGTCGAAGCAGTCGATGTCCCTGTCGGAATCAACGTGGTGCACAACGGCGGCGAAGTGGAAATGGCCATCGCCGTTGCGTCCGGGGCCGATTTCATTCGGGTCTGCCTGCTCACCGGGGCACGACTGTGGGATACCGGCGAGCTGGACCACGGTTGTGCCGCCGATTTGCTGCGCAAGCGCAAGACACTCCAGGCGGAGCATCTGAAGCTCTTCGCCGACGTAGACAAGAAGCACTCGATCCCGTTCCCCGGCCTGGATCTCGAGACCCACATCGAGTGGACCGAGTTCTATCTGGCAGATGCACTCATTGTGTCGGGCAAGATGACAGGCGATGCACCGGACCTGGACTATGTGCGCGAAGCCTGCCGGCTGGCACGCCGGCCCGTC
Source organism: uncultured Anaerolineales bacterium (assembly GCA_964532665.1). GTDB lineage: Bacteria > Chloroflexota > Anaerolineae > Epilineales > JAANWY01 > CAZHMV01. The sequence goes on along the minus strand of CAZHMV010000171.1, from coordinate 8,967 downwards.
CTGCTCGGCAGCGGCACCACCGCCGACAACATCGCGGGCTACCTGGAATTCGCCGACGGGGCCATCGTCGGCTCCTGGCTAAAAGTCGATGGTGTGGCTGAGAACCCGGTGGACCCCGAACGTGTCAGACGGTACATGGATGCCGCCAGAGCCGCCTCCCATCATGGATAGGTGCTGAATGAAACGGTTGATTGCCGAACTGTACGTTCTGTTAATCCGTGCCTGGCTGCGCTGGGGCAAGCCGGTGCGCTCGAAGATCGCCGGCCTGTTCCAGCCCAAGGCGGACGTGGACGTCGCCGACATCATCACATTCGACTCCCTGTCAGACTTTGCCGGCTGGCTTCAGCAGCACACCCACTGGCGTTCAGACCCGCTACGCGGTCTGTTTGACCTGTACCCTAGCCTGGGTTATCTCTTCTGGCAGCTCAAGAACAACGATGTCGTTGAGGATGATTGTGATGGGCTGTCGTATTTCTCAGCGGCCTGCGTCGCCCCGTTCTGCGATTCGCCCGACGACAGGTATCTGGTCGATCTGGTGCTGGATCCCTTCCAGATCGAGCTGACGCGCTCGGCGCACAACATCTGCATCTTTCGTCGCGACGGTCGGTGGCGGGTCATCAGCAACGGCGTGTTGGATGCCGGCCAATGGGACACCTTTGACCAGGCTGTGCGACAGAACAGCTACGCGCGAGACTACACCGTCCTGTGGTGGGAAGCACGTGATATCAACCTCAAGCGAGTTCCACCGCCGAAGCCGTGATGTAGCTACTCAGCCCGGCGATTGAAATCGCGGCAACCATTGCGAAGTCGCCCTTCGGCGACTGGCTCTCAGTCGCCGAAGGGCGACTTCGCAACCGTCGGTGCAGCTTCAACCGCCGATAACGAACGACAAGGAGTCTTTTAGTTTGTCCTTGAAACGTGCTATACTTACCTCACCATGACGCAAGATTACATCCGCAACTTTTGCATCATCGCGCATATCGACCACGGCAAATCGACGCTGGCGGATCGCCTGCTGGAGCAGACGGGCACGATCAGCGAGCGCGATATGATGGATCAGGCCCTGGATCAGATGGACCTGGAGCGCGAGAAGGGCGTCACCATCAAGGCATCTGCTGTGCGAATGGTGTACACCGCGGCCGATGGCCAGGAGTATGAGCTGAACCTAATTGACACGCCCGGTCATGTTGACTTCAGCTATGAGGTGAGCCGGGCGTTAGCAGCGTGCGAGGGGGCGGTGCTGGTCGTTGATGCCGCGCAAGGTATCGAGGCTCAGACACTGGCCAACCTGTACCTGGCGCTGGAGCATGATCTGGAGGTCATCCCCGTCGTCAACAAGATCGACCTGTCGGCGGCCCACCCCAACGAGGTGGCCCAGGAACTGGAGGACTTGCTGGGCATGCCGGCGGAGGATGTGCTGCGCGTGTCCGCGAAGGAGGGCATCAACACCGACCAGGTGCTGGAGGCAGTCGTCCGGCAGGTCCCGCCGCCAACCGGCGATCCCGAGGCCCCCCTTCGGGCACTGATCTTCGATTCCCACTACGACGCGTACAAGGGCGTGGTCGCGTACGTGCGGGTTGTCGATGGGGCCGCGACAGCACGTCGGGTGCTGATGCTCATGGCAGATGAGGTTCGGTTTGACCCGCTGGAACTCGGCGTGTTCCGGCCGGACATGATGCCGGTGGAGCGGTTGCAGGCCGGCGAGGTCGGGTATGTTGCCACGGGGCTGAAGAATGTGCGGGATGTTGCAGTGGGAGATACGCTCACGGCGGCGGAGAGGCCGGCTGAGGAGCCATTGCCGGGGTATCGGCCAGCCAAGCCGATGGTGTTTGCCGGCATCTATCCGGTGGATAATGATGATTACCATGACCTGCGCGATGCCCTGGAGAAGTTGCGCCTGAACGATGCCTCGCTGGTGTACCAGCCCGAGAACTCTGTCGCGCTGGGGTATGGCTTCCGATGCGGGTTCCTGGGCCTGTTCCACATGGAGATCATTCAGGAGCGGCTGGAGCGCGAATACGACCTGAACCTGCTGGCTACGGCTCCCAGCGTTGAATACCACGTCCTGATCAAATCCGGCGAGGTTGTTGAGGTAGATAACCCGGCCGATTTGCCCGATCCCGATGACATCGTTGAGATCCAGGAGCCGTGGATGCACATCCAGATTTGGACGCCGGACACCTATATTGGCCCGATCATGGAGCTGGTCACTGATCGGCGCGGGGCGTTCAAGAACATGGAATATCTCGATCAGTCGCGGGTGATGTTATCGTACGACATGCCCCTGGCCGAGCTGATCATGGATTTCTACGATCAGTTGAAGTCGAAGACGCGCGGGTATGCCTCGCTGGATTACCAGTATGCCGGCTACCGGACTGGCGACCTAGTGAAGCTGGACATCCTGATCAATCACGAGCCGGTGGACGCTCTGTCCCTCATCGTCCATCGAGACAAGGCCTACCAGAAGGGGGACGCGCTGACGCGAAAACTGAAGCAGGTTATCCCGAGGCAGTTGTTCGCCGTGCCCATCCAGGCAGCCATCGGCAGCCGCATTATCGCCCGCCAGACGGTGAAAGCGCTACGCAAGGACGTGATCGCCAAGTGCTACGGCGGCGACGTGACCCGAAAACGGAAGTTGCTGGAGAAGCAGAAGGCCGGCAAGAAGCGGATGAAGCAACTCGGGAGCGTGCATATCCCACAAGAGGCGTTCATGGCGGTGTTGAGTCTGGGGGAGGAGTGAATCGATCCTCCAGAGAAGCCCCCCCTCACACCAGCAAGCGTCGCAAATAAGCGCAACTGAAACGCCACGCCACCGCCAGCACCACTCCGTCGAGCACGACCAGCGCCGGCAGCGCCAGCACCGCCGGCAGCTTCCACACCAGCGTCAGTCCAACCACAAGCAGCAGCAGGCTCATGTTCAAGAGCCACAGCCGGCGTGTCGTGATGGGGGCTTCCTCGTGTAGCAGTGTTTGCATAGCACCCTCCAGGACCACATCCAGGTCCTCATCCCACACACTACCCCACACCAACAGCGCTGTGTCTCCAACCACAATCAGCGCCACTGCACTGGCAGCGTAACCCACCTCATACGCGGACAGCCCGATCCATCGTCCCAGGAGGAGAGTGATCGCCAGCCCCGCTAGCAGCACCGGCGCCAGAAAAACAGTTAGTTTGGCTCGGAGAATCTCCGCAATAGTGAAGGGAGCGGTGAGGTAGAGCGTCAGACGGTTGCCTTCGCCGCCGATGGGGCTGGGCGCAGAGTCGATGATCGCGAGGACACACAGCAACGCCGTGTACCCGACCACCGCCAGAGTGTCTGAAATGTCGTAGGCAGTCAGGGCTTCACGAATTGGGGGAAACAGAGCCAGATACACCAGTATGGCAACGACGCGAGCCCAGTTGAGCGCGCTGCGGCTTCGGCCGAGCAACGCCTTGCGGAACAAGGCACTCGTCAGGTTGCGATTGCGCGCCAATAACCCGCCGATCACTTGAATACCCGGGACGTTAACAGCGGTGCGCGGTCCGCTGCGGCCCTCGATGATATGAAACGACGCGACGTAGAGCCGGCCCGCCCACCCGGCCAGGGGGCCAATCGCCACGGCCAACAGCAGCACCATCACGATGCTGCCTGGCCCTGGCGCAGGCGGGCTTGCAGCGAACCCCGCCATGAATGTCGCCGTGCCGACCAGCGCCACACCCAGACTCCCCAAAACGCCGGCGCGCGGCAGCTTGCGCCTGCGCGGCACGATGTAACGTATCGCCAGCAGCGTGACGATCGCGCTGCACCACACAATGAACGCCGCACCTACCAGCATAAACGCCACCCAGGTTGCTGCCGCCCAACCCAGCGTGACTCCCAGACTCACCGCCAGCACACCCGCTGCCAGCAGAAGCCAGTTCCACAACCCTTCGATGAGAATCAACCCGTACAGGGTGCAGAAGCGGGCGGCCGGCGAAACGGGCAGCGTCATTAACAGGACCAACTTATCGCTACCCAACCCCAGTCGGAGCGTCGTGAGCATCGCAAGAAAGCTGATACCACCCCACAAACCCAGGTATAGCATCCACAAGCTCGCTTCCAGGGTCCCCTGCCCCGCTGACTGCCACCGGGACACTCGTGCGATCAGCCGGTGTATGGACCAAGCCCCCAGAGCCAGATTGAAGGCCAGCACGACGAGGGAGCCGGCCCGTACCTGTGGATCGTAGCGCCAGGCATTGCGCGCTGACCTGAGAGATGCGGCCCAGGCCGCCTGTGCTGTCCTCATGCGGCGTGCTCTGTCTGCTCGGCCGTCAGGGTCAGAAAGACAGCTTCCAGATCGGAGGCGGCCGCCATCTGGCGGAGTTCGTGGGCGCTGCCCTCCGCAAGGAGCCGGCCCCGATGGATGATGCCGACGCGGTGGCACACGGCCTCAGCGGTAGCCAGGTCATGGGTAGACAGGAAGACCGTGGTGCCGTCGGCCGCGAGCTCAGCGAAAAGGTCCTTCAGCCGGCGCGCGCTGCGTGGGTCGAGCCCACTCAGAGGCTCATCCAGGATCAGGACCGGCGGCTTGTGGAGCAATGCGGCCGCCAGGGCGAGTTTGCGTTTCATGCCGAAGGAGTATTTCCCGCACGGACTGTCGGCACGATCGGTCAGCCCCAGCAAGCTGAGCAGGTGTTGGATGCGCTCACCTGCCTGATCCTGGGGGACGCCACGCATCTGGGCCAGAAATGACAGGAACTCCCGTCCAGTCAGCCGGGCGTAAAGCATGGCCCGGTCGGCAACGTAGCCGAGGGCGGCCTTGGCCGGCAGCGGCTCCGTCCAGACGTCGTGGCCGGCAATCCAGGCGTGGCCGGCATTCGGCTCCAGCAGCCCGACGAGCATCTTGATGGTCGTTGTCTTGCCGGCGCCATTCGGTCCCAGGAAACCGTAGATCTCACCCTGCCGGATCGACAGACTCAACTCGTCCACGGCAGTGAGGCCATCGAAGTGCCGGGTGAGGCCCTCTGTGCGGATGCCCGACGGTGATGGGGAGAGGGGGCGCTGGGGAGAGGGGGAGACAAGGTGAGGGGGAGGCGGGGAGACAAGGAGAGCGTCTATGTGCCATGACGTCTCCTGGTCTCCTTGTCTCCCTGTCTCCCTGTCTTCGGTCTTGGGCAGGCCGAGGCCGGCCAGGAATGCATCACAGTCATCCAGGTTGATCAGGATCTCGGCAGCCGGGCCGCCGCCGAAGAGACCGACGCGGTAGGGGCGGGGCTGGTCGAGGCGGAGCAACACCTGGCCCTGTTCGGAGAAAGCGGCATTGATGCGTTGTCTGTCGGCGTCGTACTGCGCTCTCATGACCTGCCACGTGGTCACCTTCTCGTGAGTGGGTTCTGCGGCAACGATGGCTGTGCGGGGCACGTCCGCCCTGATGTCAAATCCATAGCGGAGGTGCAGGTGGGATGCGTCGAGGCGGTGGCGAGTGACGAGGGGTGCCAGCATGATGGCGAAGAGCAGGAGGTAAAGAGCGATCATTGTGCCGAGGAGCACCAGCCTGATCAGGCCGGCCGGCGCGAACAGAGTGATGAGCAGGGCGAAAACCCCACCTTCGATGACGATGAGAAAGGTGAACGCAGCTACGATGCTTAGATATGAACCTCGCTGGGCTGTGTAGGTGAAAGTCTCTGATCCTGTAGCCACAGGTAATCTCCGCAGCGGGCTGCGACTGCGCCGCGCGCGTGCCGGAAGCCCATATCGGTGTTAATCGAACAACTCTCTGACACGCACCGCCAAGCCGGGGATGACCTTGTCACCGGTCAGCTCGACACCAGGCCCGAGGGTGTACACGTTCGTCAACGAGCGGAAGACAGTGACGGTCCGCGCGTCGGGGTCAACCACCCACACCAGGGGCGTGCCCCAGTCCAGGAATTCATCAACCTTCTCCTTCGGTTTCTACAATCACGGTCCTCCCTCCGTAAGCCAGACGGCTAACTCCTCCGTGTCGAACACCCCCTGGCCGTCCAGCACTACGCCAACTGTTTGGGCGCGGGCACTGGCCTGGGCATCTTCCGTGATCCGTTCGCCCGCCACCACCGGCACGGCACGGTAGCCGGCCTGGCGGAGCAGGCTGGCCCGCCGCCAGGCTCGCGCCACATCCCCTCCGTCGAGCACGGCGGCCACTTCCACCGCCAGCCACGCCTCTGGGGCTTCCGGCAATGCCCGCCATCGGCCACTGACCAGCAGGTCCAGACGCAGAACATCCAGCAAGTCTTCGTGGGCCAGCGTTTCCTCCAGCGCAGGTTCCAAAGTTACCGGATCCACTGCGCGCGCCCGCCGCAGCCAGCGGCCAAAGTAGCCGGCTGCGTGTTCGCGATAGCGCGATTCCAGGAAAAAGCCCACCAGCGTACCTAACCGATCTTCCATGCGTTTGTGGGCCTCGGTCAGGGCTCGAACATCAATGGTAAGCTGGTTAACATTCGCGGTTAGCTCGCGAACGTCCGCGGCCAGTTGCTCGAGGCGTTCCTCGGTGCGTTGTTGGGCCTGCGCCAGTTGCTCGACAATGCCAGTCAGCCGGTCGAACCGTTCCGGCAATGTTCGCAGGTCTTCGGTGATCAACAGCGTACGGAGTTGCGCCCGTGATTGGGGATGTTGCTCCAGCAGACGCGCAAGGTCCTGCAGGTCGTTTGCGGTGAGTGTCATCTTCTTTACCATCTCCCTCCCTGACATTATTATAATACGACACGGCAATTCGGGCAATTGGGTCAGGAGTTCAGGAGTCTTTCCGGCTGAGAATCTCCAGCAACTTCTCCAGCGGCCGGCTGTTGATCACATGCCGGCTTTCCGCCCAGCCGCGCCGGGCCATGGCGACGCCCAGGGGCATCACGCCGAGTCCGTCGGTGCTGTGGGCATCGGTGCCCAGACTCAGCAGCACGCCGGCCTCGATAGCCGCCCGCACGTGCTCGCCGTCCAGATCCAACCGGTTCGGCTGGGCGTTGATCTCCAGGATCGTTCCGGTCTCTTCGGCTGCCCGCAGCACGGCGTCGAAGTCCAGGTTGAGACGGTCGCGCTGGTTGATCAGCCGGCCCGTGGGATGCGCGATGATGTCCACGTGGGAGTTCTGCATCGCTGTGACAACGCGTCGGGTCATCATCTCTCGATCCTGGCGCATGCTGGTGTGAACCGAGGCCAGTACGATGTCCAGCTCCGCCAGGATGTCGTCGGGCAAGGCCAGTGTGCCATCGATCCGAATCTCCAGTTCGATGCCGGCCAGCACCCGGAACGGCGCTAGTTTCTCGTTGAGCGCGTCGATGAGTCTACGCTGCTCGCGGACGCGTCGGGGGGACAGCCCCTGGACGATGCCCAGCCCCTGGCTGTGGTCGGTGATGGCAATATACTCGTAGCCTCTGGCCATGGCTGCGCGCGCCATGTCTTCCAGGCTGTCGTGCCCGTCACTGGCGGTGGTGTGCATCTGCAGGTCGCCGTGCACATCCGCGAGTTCAATCAGGTGAGGGAGCCGGCCTTCCCGCGCTGCGACGAACTCCCCCTGGGCCTCCCGCAGCTCCGGCGGAATCCATGGTAGCCCCAGCGTGCCGTACACCTCTTCCTCGGTTTCGCAGCGGATCAGCGAACCGTCCTCCCGCTTGAAGCCATGTTCGCTGAAGCTGAGCCCCTGGCTCAGCGCCAGCTCTCGCAGCTCGATGTTGTGCTGTTTTGAGCCGGTGAAGTGCTGGAGGAGGGAGCCGTATTCCCCGCGTGGCAGGACGTACAGATCGACCTGCAACCCGTTGTGCAGGATGATCGAGGCCTTGGTATCACCGTGGGACTGCACGCGGGCAATTTCCGGCAGTTTGACGAAAAAGTCGGTCACTGCCTGCGGGTCATCGGAGGCAGCCAGCAGGTCAATGTCGCCCACGGTGGGCTTGAGCCGGCGGAGGCTGCCGGCAGCGTCGGTGCGCTGGACAGCCGGACATGCACCCAGGCCGGCCAGGAGCCGCTCAGCCACGGGCAGCGCAGTACCCAGGAGGATACGCGCCGGCTGGGCCTGCCGGGCGCGCAAACGCTCGATGCCCTCCAGGATATTCTGCTCCGTCTTCGGCCCCAGGCCCTTGAGCTGGCGCAGCCGGCCCTCCCGCGCTGCCTCTTCCACCTGATCGATGGTCTCGATGCCCAGGGCCCCCCAGATCAGCCTCGCCGTTTTGGGCCCGACGTCGGGGATGGCCAGCAAGGCGGTGACGCCGGCCGGTATTTCCTGGCGCAGCCGGCGGTGGTGGGTCAACTGGCCGGTCTCCAGAATCTCCACGATCTTCTTGGCGATGGCCTCGCCAATGCCCGGGATATCTTCCAACGTGCCCTCGGCCGCCAGGTCGGCCATGCTGCGCACGTGGCCGGCAATCTGATCCGCCGCCTTGCGGTACGCCTGCACGCGGAACCGATTCTCGCCTTTCACTTCCAGCATGTCGGCAAGTTCGTAGAAAATCTGCGCGATCTCTTGATTGGTCATAGCACCCCCTCATCGGAAACATTGTTGGCGTGAATAAGTCTTGGGTTGACCGGGCAGCAGGCCAATCGCATTGGCCGTCGCCGGCCAGATCCGCCCAACCCGGTTGGGCTTCTACCCATTTGTGGGGTATTGCCGAGTGACTTAACCCAACGCTTGTTCGCGCTAACGAAACATTCGCTCAGGGTTACTACTCAGCCAACCTCCCGCAGGTTGCGCTGCACAGGGGTTTTGCATCCGAAAAACGGCCTTGAAGCAGCCATCCTCGGCCCCACAGGCTTGGAACCTGCGGGAGGCTGACTAGCCACCACACAGGAATTATCCCAAGGCAGCTACCCTAAGTCTACTCGACTGAACCTGAGGCTACAAATCCCGTGGAAGACGAGCCGTTCCCCACAATAGCAGGCAGATGGGACACCAGGGGACCGGTCAGGTTGGTAGGGGCGGGTCTTGCACCCGCCCAGGGCGACCGCAAGGGATCGCCCCTACAACCGGATTTGAATACACCCGT
>CAZHMV010000170.1:0-12172 GCA_964532665.1 uncultured Anaerolineales bacterium | reverse complement strand
GCGTTAGAGTCTGCGTACCCTACAGCGCACTGCGCATTCCGTGATTTCGGTCGCTTACCCGGTAGATCACGCAATACGCAATACGCAGCACGCACTACCAATTATATCAGGCAACGTGAAAAATCGCCAGTGATGGGTCCTCGGGTCACCAGACTGTACAGGGCAGTTCATGATCCGTCTGTTCTGCAGATAGGGCGAGCGGCTGCCCGACCCGGGCGATCAGACGGGGGACCACAGACGCCTGGCGCGGCCGGAAAGCGTAGACACAGGCAAGCCGCAGGCGGGTCGCGTCGGCGTAGGCCTTGAGTCGCCGGCAGACGTGGGGCTGCGGCCGATACCCATCCAGAAGCGCAGCCGCTGCCGCGCCGGCCTGCTCCAGCGAGCAACGCGCCTGAAGCCCACGCAGTTCCAGATGGACCAGCGCGTTGGCCAGGTCCAGCGCTGCCTCGCCGACTGCCAGGGTGTCGAAATCCAGCAACCCGATACGCCCGTGTCCGTTGATGAACACCTGTTTGTCGTAGAAATCGCGGTGCAGAAGAACGTGCGGTGATCGGTCAGCGGCGAGGGCTTCAAACACGCTGGTGACTACCGCCCGCCACTCGCCGTAGACGTCAGGTGCAAATGCTCTTAGCAACTTGCCCCATCGTTGGAGCACGCCGATCTCTTCCGCTGCCCTGTGCATGCCAGCGTGCGCCGGCGGCGGGGCCGAATGAAGGGCACGCAGCGCTTCACCTGTCGCCCGTGCTGCGCGGATAAGCGTAACGCTATGCGATGTCGATGTTGATCGCCCGTTCTGCTGGTGTGCGGGGCCTGCGTCACGTGCTGTGCCGGCAGGCAGCGGGGCCCTGGCAGTTTGCAGGAGGTCATAGAGCGATACACCTGGCAACGCCGACCAGACTGCCACGCCCAGGTCGATATCCGCGTCCAGCAGTTCGGGTGCCGCAAAGGCTCCATCGGCGAGCCTCTGAGCGGCCTGGCCGGCAGCGACCAGAGACCGGACGCGGTCAGGACGCACCACCTTGGCATAGCATGGCCCGTCGGACCCTTGCAGGCGCACGACCGCCCGACGCTCTGGTCGGTGCACGAGGAGTCGGGCACCGGGGCGCGCCACCAGCGGCGCCAGGCCGGTGAGTTGGCGGTCGGCCCCGCCGGCTTGCAGCAGCACCCCGGCTTCGTCGATGGTGACGACCGTAGTCCCCGGCGTCGTGCAGTTCTCGGACGTGGCGCGGGCAATCCGTTGGAGGTCGCCGGCATCGTCGAACCACTGGCCGACAACAGTCTGTCCGTTGCCGGCCACATATTCCAGCTCGGCGCGGTGGGGAGAACGAGGCCAGGCGCGACGCAATTCAAGGATGCTGGCCGCTAGGCCAGGCCGCTGCTGGTTGGCCGGCGTCAGTTCGAGACGCGCCAGGCGGCCCAGAATTGAGTCTGTGCTCATTCGGCCAACCATGCCATTCCTTCCTCTTCCTGTCCTGGAATTGTCCCGCTTCGCTTGGCCTGGATGATTCGGTTGCCCTCGCCACAGGTTTGGCAATCCAGGCCAAGCGGAAGTGGTGCCGAACGAAAGTAGCGGTCGAGTATTGCCCCACATCGCTCAAGAATTGCCCCGGTCCGTGCCGGCCAATCAGGCTCGCGGTTCCGGAAGGGGTGAGGTGCCAGACGCAGCAACCCGGCCGCAACGTACAGGTCGAGGTCATCCGGTTCGCGACAGCGGCGGGCCGCGCAATACCCCTCCACCAACGCGCCGCTTGTCGTGGCTGCCCGGTGCGCAGACAGGTGGTCGCCCAGAGCCCTGTATTCAAGATCGGCGGCAAACGAACCGAGGTCGGCCGCAGCGTCGCTGTGAGTAGCCGCATCCAGATCGAGGATGGACACTCCCGCGCCGTTGAGCAGTACCTGGTCGGCCGAGAAGTCCCCGTGTATTGGGTTGGCCTGAAGGGAGATGCGCGGAAGCTTGCCGGCGATTCGGTACGTCAGATCGTGGGCGCGTTCGGCCAGATGTGGGCAGATGGCTGCAACGGCGCCGGCGGCTGCCAGCAGGGACGCGACGTGCGAGGCCCCATCTGTGCGCGCCAGGCCAGGAGCCTTTTGGGCGTGCAGCTCGGCCAGGGCCTCGCCGACCAGATGAAGTGTGTTCGCATCGAAGCGGGGGTCGTGGAGTGCCTCGGAGAGAGATTGCCCTGGTAGCCACTCCAGGACCAGGGCGCGCCGGCGGTCGGCCTGACCGATGCGTCGCGCGACCTGCAGCGGCCCCCGTGACACGAAGGCGCTGACCCCGTGAATCGCGGCTGAATACTCGTGGGCGGCGTAGACTTTGAGGAGCGCTTGTGCGCCTGTTTTGCTGACCATCCGGGCGACGTAGCGCCGCTCTGGCTTGTAGCGCAAGCGCAGCAACGACGCGCCCCAAAGATCGGGATGATCCGGGACCAGGCCGGCCAGGCCCCGCTGCCGAGAGGTCCCGCCGGCCACATCCGCCAGGCTGTCGAGTTTTAGGTCATTTGGGAATGCGAACACAGCAGTGACAGCGTCGTCCAGAACCGCGCCGCCCGGTCCGAGACGGCTGCCGGCCTTGAGCCGATTGTAGGCATTCCTCAGTTTGCCACGGGCGTCCGCCCGAAAAGCTTTGGCATACACGTCCGTCTCCGCGCCGGCCACCTCGAGGCGGTAGGCCACCAGGCAGTTCGTCCCCGGCTTGTAGCGCACGTACCGGGCCTTTGCTGCCCCCACGCCGGCATCCGGTAGAGCTGTGCGCAACGCCTTGGCGAAGGCTTCGGGGTCCAGCAGCAGCCCCAGCCCGGGAATGGCTGAATCGCGCCGGGCAAGATCGGCGTCAGGAGGCGAGAGCATAGCTCTGCTCCTTTCGAGCAGCCCCGTTACGGGATAGGGATTGCAGGGTGTACATTGCGGCATACCGGCCGCGCAGGCGCATGAGTTCAGCATGGGTGCCACGCTCAAGGATGCGTCCACCCTCGATGTAGAGGATCATGTCGGCGTGTTGGGCGGTCACCAGGTCGTGGGCGATGAGAAACGTTGTGCATCCTTCGGTGAGCCGTTCGAGCGCCTCCTTCACCTCCCACTCGTTTTCCCCGTCCAGGCCCGTGGCCGGCTCGTCAAGGATTACGACAGGCGCCCGGCGTACGGCGGCCCGGGCGATGGCAATCCGCTGACGCTGACCGCCAGACAGGGTCGCTCCCCGCTCCCCCAGGACCGTGTCGTAGCCTTGCGGAAGTGCCTGGATGAAGTCGTGCGCGTTAGCCAGCCGAGCGGCGGTCTCGATTTCCTCAGGTGTAGCGTGGGGCGAGCCGTAGGCGATGTTATCGCGCACGGTTGCGGCGAAGAGGACGCTCTCTTGCAGGACAACACTGATCTGGGCGCGTAGCGACGCAAGCGTGTACGTCTGGATGTCGCGCCCGTCGATCAGGATGCGCCCCTGCGTGGGATCGTACAGGCGCAGAAGCAGGCTCACCAGGGTGGACTTCCCGCTGCCCGAAGGTCCGACCAGTGCGACGCGCTGGCCGGCCTGCACTTTGAAGCTGGTGTCCTGCAACACCGGGTGTCGGGGGTCGTAAGCGAAACTTACATCCTGGAAGCGCACCGACCCCTGGAAGGCCGGAGCGCGTACCGCGTTCGGCAGGTCACGAATCTCTGGCGTGGTATCGAGCACGTCCAGCACCCGCTCGCCGGCGGCTGTTGCCTTGGCAATCCGCCCGGTGTACTTCGCCAGGTCGCGCATGGGTCGAAAGGCTCCCTTGAGGTAGCTCATAAACACGATGAGATCGCCTGGGGTCAGCTCGTCACGCAGAACAAGCCAGGCGCCGTACCACAACGCCATCGCTGTGCTGAAGGCAATCAACACATCGACTGAGCGCTCCAGGCGAGCGGCCAGCCGTTTGCCCCTTACGCCCTCCTGAAAGCTCTTCCTGTTCTGGTGGGAAAAGGCGTGCTCCAGGGTCTTCTCCAGGGAGAAGGCCTGAACGACTTTGATGGCGCCGAGGGATTCGGCGGCTGTAGCCGCCATTGCGCCCTCGCGCCGGCGCTGTTCGCGGGCGACCACGCGGATGCGTCCCGTAAGGCGCACCATCGACAGCGAGACCAGGGGAAATGTGACCACGGCCATCAGCGTGAGCTGCCAGTTCATCCAGAACATCAGGCCGAGCATCCCGACCACGGTCAGCGAGTTGACGAGGAGCGGCAAGATCGCCGTCACGGCAACTTCCTGCAGTCGTCCGATGTCGCCGGTGATGCGGGTGATCAGGTCGCCGTTTCGGGCCTGGGTGTGGTAGGAAAGCGACAGACGCAGCAGGTGATGGTAGACTTCCCGGCGCACCTCCGTCAGGACCCGGTTGCCGGCCAGCGCCAGGCCGACCGTGTTGAGATACGATGCTGCCGACCGCAGGCCAGTGATGACCACCACCGACAGAGCCAGCAGGGTGAGAACGCCAACTGTGTTGAGCGACTCCAGGCCTCTGATGTCCGTCACGGTCCATCCCGAGCCGGCATCGAAGAATCGGTCGAAGAGGAACTTCAGGGGCCAGGGTTCGAGCAAGCGCAGCCCGATCTGGGCCAGCATAGCCAGTAGCGAGCCGGCGATCAGAGGCAGTTGTTTGCGGATGTGGGGCCAGAAGCGCCGCAGGATTCGCCAAAGGCCCGGCAGGGAGGTTCTAAACGTCCGAGATTCTGCCATCAGTCGCCTCCACGGTACTCCGATAGAACGGCCTTGCCAGCCGCGTGCGCCGGTTCGGCAGCGGGCTGGACCTGTATGAGCCCTGTAACAGACCCAACCCGCTGTGCCCGCTAACCGGCGGCTGTTTTGTGCCGGTGCGCTCAGGTTTGAAGCCGCCCAATGCCAGGATGCGCTCTGCAACCGCGTCCCAGGTGTGATTCCGAAGGACGGTTGCACGACCGGCGGGCCCCAGGCGGGCGCGCAGGCCGGAATCGGTACGCAACCACGCCAGGGCGTTGGCCAGCGCGACGGCGTCCCCTGGTGGGACGTGGACACCATTCACCCCATCTTCGATCAGGTCGGTCAGTTGCCCGACCTGGCTGACTACGACCGGCACGCCGGCGGCCATATACTCGTACACCTTCAGCGGCGAGAAGTAGAAATTGTCAAGTTTGGGATACGGCGCGACGGCAACGTCCATGGAGGCAAGCCATGCGGGCACCTCGTCCGGGGCAACTGCCCCCGCGAAGCAAACGGCATCGACCACGCCCCATGCGGCCAGGTCGGCGATCAGGCACTCTCGCTCCGGCCCATCGCCAACGACCAGCAACCGCGCCCCCGGATCACGTTGGCGCAGCAGGGAAAAGCCTTCCGCCAGGACGTCCAGGCCATGCCAGGGCTTCAGGCTGCCGAGGAAGCCCACCGTGAATGTGCCGGGATAGCCTGGCAAAGCCGGCACCAGGCCGGGCCGGAAGCGATCCGGGTCCACCCCGTTCGGTACGACGTGCACGCAGCCTGGCGCGGCCGGATGGCCCTTCAGGTAGTTGGCAACCCCGTCCGATACAGCCAGCAAGACTGTGGCAGCACCAAAGACTTTGGTTGCCACCCGCTCCGCGTCGGCCAGGTGCACCAGCCCTCGGTGCCGAGCTTGTTCCTCGATCAGCGGCGCGTTCACCTCCAGCAGGCCCGGCACACCCGTGGCCCGCGCATACGCCATCCCCGCGAAGCTCCAGAGGGAATAGCGCTCGTACACGAGGTCGAAAGGGCCTTCACGCATCAACGCTGCGCGCAGGCCGGCGTTGGCTGCCAGGGCTGCCCGTTCACGCGCAGCCTGGTCGCCCCGGGGGATTGGGGGCAGAGCATGGATCGGAACATCCTCCAGGCCGGCTGGGACCGCACCCCCGATGCGTGCTGCGAACAGGTCCACACGTCCCCCCCGGCGGACCAGGGCGCGGATCACCTCCTGCACGTGTACCGAAGCGCCCTTATTCCCGAAGACGGGTATGCCAGGATCAGCACAGACGTACGCGATCCGCATCAGGCCACCTCCCGGACTGCCTCGGAAGCAGGTCCGGCCTTCGCGAAGATGCCGCGAATGCAGGCTGCGTTACGGTGGATGTCGAACTTTGCTTCGATGAGACGCCGGGCCTGGACGGCCAGCCTCACCCGCAACATCCTGTCGTCAAGCAGCTTCCCCAGTGCGGAGGCGAGGCCGGCGGGATCGTGCTGCCGAACCATGAGTCCCGTTTCACAGTGACGCAGCACCTCGGGGATGCCGGTCACGTCGGTGGAGACACACGGCGTGCCCAGGGCCATCGCCTCCAGGAGCACGGTCGGCAGGCCATCCCGATTGCCGTCCGCCCCGACGACGCAGGGCGCTGCGAAGACGGCCGCGTTTTGCACATGCCGGATCACCTCCCTCTGGGGCCGCGGTCCGAGCAGTCTGACCCGTCCCCACAGTCCGAGGCGCTCAATGTGGGTGCGGAGGTCCGCCTCCAGCGCGCCGCCGCCGATGATCTCGCAGCGGAAGTCTCGACCCTGGCGTGCCAGAATCGCGCAGGCATCGATCAGATCCGCGAACCCTTTCTTCTCCACCAGGCGACCAACGGCCACGATGCGTGCTGGCCGGTTGATGGGGGAGGCGTAACTGAACTGCTGGAGATGCAGGCCGTTGTACACCCGTTTCACCCGCGTCGCCGCCAGGCCGCAGGTTTTGCGCAGGTATCGGAGGTTGTAGTCGCTGACCGTGATGACGGCAGCCGCGTCGCGAAGCTTGCGACGCAGGTCGTCGGGTCGAACGCTTTCGTGGAAGATGTCCTTGGCGTGAGCTGTGAAGGTGTAGCTCAAGCCGGCGAAGCGGCTCGCCAGGCGCGCAACCGTGGTTGCGACGCTACCAAAGTGGGCATGCAGATGGGTAACCCTGCGCGCACGGACAGCGCCGGCCAGGAGCACAGCCTGGTACACGTCGCACACATCCTCGGTGCGGGTCTCTTCGAGAGCCGGCCACAGGCCAGGCAGCTCCTCGGTGGCCTCGCTGATGGCTGCCCAGAAGTCCGGGGCCTTCAGCGGGCCGCCTGGCAGGTAGGTCACAGGAGCACGGACGCGGGCAAGAGCTTCGTGGAAGCGCCCATCGGCCGGCGGTCGCAGCGAGAAGATCTCCAGGTCGAGGCCGGCTGCCTCATGAGCGAGAATCTCGTTGACGATGAAAGTCTCGGAAAAGCGCGGATACATCTTGAGTACGTAGCCAACGCGTATTGGTTTTTGTGGCGACATGGGAAATTCCTCCAGTCTCTGTTCATCTTCCCCCCAGGTCCTGGCGGGCGGAAAGATGCCGGGGAGTTTCAGCAGGACACGGTGTGGCGAGCAGGTCGGCGAGCAGGTGTGGCAATCGTGTCAGTCCTCCGAAGTCGATCCGGTTGCCTGTGCCGGCGCGGGGCCGGTCGCCGCGAGCAAGCCATTCAGCCAGCGCCTTGGGGGTGAGGTTGTCAGGATGGAGCATGTCCAGGAGGCCCAGCTCCCGCAGACGTTCGGCGCGGATGAGTTGCTCGCGGCGGGGGAGCACCCTTGGCACGATCAGGGTGCGCTTTTCGAATGAGAGTAGTTCGCAGACAGTGTTGTAGCCGCCCATGGCCACTACGCTGTCGGCGAGGCGCAACAGACGCTCAGGTTCGGTGGTAAACTCGACGACTCGTAAGCGGGGGCGTGTATCGGCAATCCGGTGCAGGCTCTGCTGGGCCTCCAGCGGCATAAACGGCCCGGTTACGATCACGCCGTTGGTGTCGGGTGGCAGTTTCGCCCGCGCAAAGGCATTGGCCAGGCGTTGGCCGTCCTGTCCACCACCTACCATGCACAGGACCAGGCGGCCAGACGGCAGCTCAAGTTCCGCCAGCAGATCGGGGTCTTCGCTGGCTGACGCCTCGTTTTGCATTCTTCGGTCCAGATACCCCGTGTACCGAACTTTGACGGCCGTTTCGCGGGAAAATCCGTACTCGCGGACGGGGTCGTACACTGTCGGGTCGCCGTACACCCACACTGCGTCGTAATAGCTACGGATGGCGGCGTCGCCCTGCCCGAGCTGCCATTCGCGGCGCGCCGCCACCGGATCGTCGAGCACATCGCGCAAGCCGAGCACACAGCGGGTGTGCCCACGAGCGTGCAGCAGCGCGACGCCCGGCTTCAGTTCGTCGAAAGCGCCGAGTGGCACCTTGTCAACGATCAGGACGTCTGGCTGAAAAGATTCGAAGGCAGCGCGGATAGTGTTGGCCCGCAGCGCGACCAGGGTCTTGAGGGACACAGCAAGGGAGCGGGCGTGGTACTGACCGTTTATCCGCTTGCCGAATGCCGGCAGCGTCAAACAGTCCACACCGGGAGGCATGGCAAAGGCTGCCGCCTCACGCGCGCCGGCGATCATGAGGATGATGGGGCGTGATTCGGACCGGGCCAGCGCTGTGGCAATCAAGAGATTGCGCCGCATGTGACCCAATCCCATCGTGTCGTGCGAATACAGAGCGATGCGCAGCCGGCGTGATTCGACGGGCGCCCTGTTCACCAGGACTTGAACACCGGAGCGCAGCACGCCGTTGCCTGGTCGTTGACCAATCTTCGTTCGGGGACCGTCATTCTTCACACTTTGCGATTGAGAGAGGGATTGCATACCAGAACCACACTCCTTCCAGCTTGCCGTATCATCCTGTCTGAAGCCCAAACGTTGCCCCCTTGAACTTGATTCGTTTGGGTGTGTTTCATCTCAGTTGGGGAGGGTTCCCAACTCATTTGAAACACCCTTGATTCGTTTGGACAGAGGGACAAACAGGCTGAAAAATACATGATGTGGTGTATAAATCAGAAGTGGTAGGGGAAGAGCGACATCTGCCCAGAGACGAGTTGAGTCCAGGAGCTTCTGGAAACACAATGCGTAAGGCATAAAATGCGCCTCCCCACGTGCCGGCCTAATCCTGAGGTGAACTCAAAGAGCGGAGTCGAAAGACTCCGCTCTCTGGATCTTTGGATCTACGTATCGGTTTCGTGCCGGCAGCGGATGGTAGCCTGCCTTCGCGGCTACTTTTTCGGTCCTTGTAGGAGAACCGTGCCGGCTACCGTGGCGGCCAACATCGCGATAGCGAGCAGATCGCCATCGTTACCTTGACCTCCAGTCCCACGGCCGTAATCTCTTGCCTCAGGCGCATTGGGTGGTCCAGTGGAACCCGATGTCTCGGTCGGCTTTGCTGTCTTGGCCGGTTCCTCCGTCTCTGTCGGATCCGGTACTTCGGTCGGCTCCTCGGTCCGAGTGGGCTCCACCGTCCTGGTCGGCCTCTCCGTCCGCGTTGGTTCTGGCGTCCTGGTCGGCCTCTCCGTCCGCGTGGGTTCTGGCGTTCCGCTCGGTTGTTCCGTTCTGGGAGGTTCCGGTGTTTCGGTCGGCTCCTCTGTGTAGGTGGGGTTGGGTGTTCCGGACGGTTCCACAGTTTTCGGTGGCTCCGGGGTCCAGGTTGGTTCCTCGGTCTTTGCAGGCTCCGGCGGCTCGGTTGGCTCTCTGGTCTTTGAAGGTTCGGGCACCTCAGTTGGCTCCCCGCTCTCCGTTGGCTCTGGCGTTCTGGTCGGCCGCTCCGTCCTTGTAGGTTTCGGTGTCTTGGATGGCTCCTGCGTTGGACGCTCCGTCCGTGTGGGTTTCGGCGGCTCGGTTGGCGGTCTGGTCGCCGTGGGCTGTGTCACGGCCGCCGGCTGGCTCGTCTGGGTAGGTGCCGGGGTTATTGTCGGCTCTGGCACCTCAGTAGATGGCGGCTGCTCCGTCGTCCCTGGGGTTGGATATGGCCCTGGCGTTTGCGTCACAGGGGGTACCGACGGGAGCCCCGGTAGTTGCGGAAGCCCTGGCATTTTCGGTGGAACAGGGGTCGGCGCCGGCACCGCCGGGAGGGGGGGATGGCCGGGTTCCACGGTGGTTGCCTGGCCAGCCTGAATCTCAACAGTGATCCCCTGGGCAGTCACCGCCACACGTCCTTTTGCCACTGTCACCCGGGTGACACCGCTCGATGCAACCGCCACCGCGAATTCGGTCCCTCGCACGGTGATAACCGCCGCCGGGGTCTCGATCTCAAAGCGAGAGTCCGGGGAGGGTAGCGGCTGGACACGGTTGTAGGTCTCGCCTATAGCCTGGTGCAGAGCGATCACCTTGCGTCCATCATCATGTCGATAAGTCAACGCGGCGAGGCTGATGTCCGTTTCAGAACCAAGCCAGATAGCGCTTCTATCGGGGAAAACCAGAACGGCATTGGAGGATTCGCCGGTGCGGATGCGATCTCCCGACCGGATGAGCGTGCCACTGGATGCCGGCTTCCAGACGTCACTGCCAGCCGGCTGAACCTCTCCAAGCTCGGAGACATAGGTCAGGGTGGCGGTTTGAACGACACCACCCCCGCGCCATCTCTGGAAGATGAGCCCGCCGGCGACAAGCAGGACCAGGGCAGTGGCAAATGCCATGGCCAACTGGACAGGCCGGGGGAACAGGCCGCGCAGCCATTCGCCGAGGGTGGAAGTCGGTGCCGCTGGCCGGTACTGCTGGCGGTAAGCCTGTTGCACGGCCGCCCGCACCGTGGCCGGCGGCTGAACCCAGTCGTCGCCGGCCATGAGGGCCAGGGTTTCCCGCAGCCACGCCAGGTCGACCTGACAGGTCGGGCACCCGCTTGCCAGATGTTCTTCTACACGGCGAACATCGGCTGGGGCCAGGCGGCCTTCGACGAAATCGGCCAGTTGCTCAGTGGGCAGGTGCTGTGTCTGATTCCTCATTGCGAGTCACGCTTCTCACTCATACAGAGGGACAACGCCGCTTATTGATACATGCCAGCCCGACGAATCGATCATGTGCCCATCACCTGGCGCAGCTTCTGCAAACATCGGGCGCGTGTGGGGCCAATGGACCCCACAGCTACTTTGAGTCTTGCAGCAATCTCGACATAGGAAGGGTGGGTGGCGTCGTAGTAGAGAGACCAAAGCAACTGCCGGCAGCGTTCGTTCAGGCGTTCAATGGCATCGCGGACAGCCTGATGCTGCTCGTATCGGATCACGATCTCCTCCGGCGTGAGTTCTTCGACCCAACTGTCTTCCGGCAGCGACTCGGGTGCCATCAGGTCCACGCGCTCGTGTTCGGCGCCGCGCCGGCGATCCCAGCATTCACGGCGGGCGGTGGTGACGAGCCAGGCCGCGACGCGACCGGGTTGGCGCAGGGTGGGCAGGTGTTGTACCAGCTTCAGCCAGACGGCCTGGAAGACGTCGTCAGCTTCGGCCGGGGTGAGACCGTAGCGCAGAGGGATGGTATACACCAGGCGTTCGTAGCGCGACACCAGGGCGTCCCAGGCGGCGGCGTCGCCGGCCTGGCAGGCAGCGATGAGTTGTGCGACGGATAGGGTGTCGTCAGACATAGGGCTTCTCGCAGAGTACCAGGACAAGTATACACAGGTGGGTGAATGGGTCAAAGAGGGCCATCTCCAAGATTCACACATTTTTCAGGAGAAGGCCCACTCAAAACCACACCAGATTGCTATAATGAAGGGAGTCAGGAATTGGTATTACCATTTCACGCAGTACGCGCCGCCCTGCGCCCACTCCTGAGCCTGGCGAAGGGGGCTGGCGTGTCTTCCCAAAAAGTGGGGGCAAAAGTCACACCTTTTACGTGAAACCAGAATCTGTGGGAGGAAAGCGGCTTCCGGTAGGCCAAGCGACGGCTTGAGGTTGCCGAGGGTTGGCTGAGCTATGCCGCGTATTCGGACCCTGTCACTCTGTCTCGACTTTGGCCATTTTACTGATACCACAGTATGTTGAGGAGTAAGGCACGCCCACGTGCCGTATCTTGTGACTGCTCAAAATGGCCAAAGTCGAGTCTGTGACCCATGAGAAAAAAAGGAGAAAGTTCAATGCGTCGCCGTCTTACCCTCTCTGGCCTGGCAGCAGTGATGGCTGTAGCTCTTCTGGTAGCGCTTCTTGCGACGTTGGCGACAGTCAGTGCCAGTACCAGTGCTGCCAGCATAGAAACCGCTGCTCCCGCCTTTGGTGCTTCCGCTGACCCGCTTCCCTCCTCTGTCGATAGCGTCTCAACATCATCCTCTCCTCTCATTATTGTCAAGACCTCCGATGTCTCTTCGGTCGCGTTCGGCGAAGAGATCGGGTTCAGGCTCTACGTGCAGAATGAGACGAACGAGCCCGTGCCGGCCCTGGTGTTTGATCCCATCGCCGAGGGGA
>CAZHMV010000169.1:0-12273 GCA_964532665.1 uncultured Anaerolineales bacterium | reverse complement strand
TTGAATGTGTATTTCTACCTCAGGACCGCTCAAAATCAACTCGTAGGTATCCGGCTCCAGGTCGGGGATAACGAAGTTGCCGAGTTCGTCGATGGCCACTGTCGTGAGAAACGCATCAGCCTGCCACACGTGGACCTGCGTACCCTGAGTGTCCTCAAGCCCTACCAGCAGGCCGAGGATCATCCTGCGGTCCGGCTGTTCCGTATCCTCCTGAACTTCAACCACGACCTGGAAATCGCCGGCCTGATAAATGTATGGCTCCTCTTCGTCGCCGCGTACGCCGGCATAGGCCGGCGCCAGAGCTGGCTGCCCCGGCAGGTCAGGACCCTGGCCTCTATCGGCAAGCCGGGCCACCAGCACCTTCACGCGCTCCCTGGCCCGTTCAAGCGGGCGCAGTTCCAGGGCTAGCGCCGGTTCGGAGAGGTACTCTTTCAACTGGGCAACTTCCTGGGTGCAGTAAGGACATGCGTCCAGGTGTCGGGTCACCGCCGCCATCTGTTCACGTGGTAACATTCCAAGATGATACTCCCCCAATTCCTCCGGTGGGGGGCATGTGACCCGGTACAGTATGGCAGTCAGGCGGTGCTGCAGGCGGGCCAGGCGATCGGCTCGCTCACGGCAGTATGAACACTGCGCTACATGTGCCGCGACCTGACGATCGGCCTCACCGTCCACGTAGGCCAAGAGTTGTACGTCATCCAGCTCTGGTGGGTGTGCGCAAGCCATGAGTTTCTTTCCCTCTACAAATTAAACGAGAGAATCCCCCGTTTTCAAGCATCTTCGCCAAGCAATTTCTTCAACTCGGGGTCCCGGCGCAGGCGAGCCAGGATATTTTGCTTGATGCGGTAAATCTCGTTCACGTCACGAAACGCGTCCTCGAACTCGGCGTAAAGCTCTCGAGGCTTGAGCGCCAGAGCAAACGAGCCATACACCACCAGACGCTCCTTCTCATCATTGAGTCGCTCGTCTATGAATTGCCAGAGCCCTTCACGCTGTGCCTGGGTCAGGGCCTGATCCTCGACGGAAGGGCCGCCCTCTGTCCTGCTCGTGGCAGCCGACATGTTCACATCAACGTCCACAGTAAGGCGCTCAGAGGAACGGACCTCGTCAACGATGGCACTGTGCACGCACATCTGCAGGTAACTCAGCAGGGATTTCAGCTCGGGGAAGCGGTCAAACCCGTCGGGTGACACAGCGGACCACATCTTCTCGAAGGCCCGGTTAACGAAGTACTGCGTCTCCTCGCCAGTGGCAGGGAACGCTGCGTGGCGTTCCACCCAGCCGGCTACCAGAGGGCGATACTGAGTGTAAACAAGCTCCCAGGCGTGCTGATTGCGGTGTAGGAACGCGCGCCGGAATAACTCGAAGCAATAGCGGGGGTCATAACTCTGGCGGCGGAAAAACAGATCGGTCTCCTGGGCGCATCGGTGAGCGATGCCGGCCAGGCTCAGTAGTTGCGGACTAACCTCACGAGACACCAGAGGGGGTCCTCCTGTCATCCGATCTCGGATGCCGGCCCGGCTGCAACACACAGTATCCTGGATGGGCACCCCTGGGGAGATGGAAACCTCGCCTGACTGGTCAGCCTGCAACGACCAGCTCTAGCCCGGACCGAAGGGGGTCACCATATTGCGCGGGAGAGCAATGTGCGGGTGCCCTCACGTGCGGGTGTGTTATTAGTATAACATAAAGCGTCAATCCACGTCAAGGGGGTTAGCCTGTGATTGCCCATATCCCCTTTTCGAGCTCTAACATCCGCCCGGGGGCGCTCTCACCGCTCGCTTCAGTTGCATTCTGCATGCATGAGCGACATTTTTGACAGATGCGGTTCTTTCTGCTATACTAGTGCAGCACTCAAAAATCGCATGGACTGAAGAAATGGACGTTCCTGACGCCCTGGAACTGAATAAGCCGGCTGGAATTGGCCGGCGGCGGTCAGTGCGCTTGCCCGCCTGCCTCTAGGCCGAGGCACTCGATTCGAAGGTGAGGTCGCGTGACGCGGGGATTTCCCTGCGTTGGGGCGACCTTCTTTGTTTCTGCCCGGCACTCAACGAAGAGGCCACCTTTGATGCCGACCGTCAAAGTGTGGCCCTTTTTTGCTATATCGGTAACTACTCAGCCACCCTCCCGCAGGTTGCGATGATCGGTGCTTCTGCCCGTGAGATAAGGCCTTTGGCAGCGGTTATCGGCGGGAGAAGGCTCAAACCTGCGGGAGGGTGAATAGTTGCCTGGATCGGTTACAGGTGAAGAGACGCAGGATAGTGATTTCGAGGAGGGATTTGCCATGAAGCCCGTCGGATTCCCCAGGAAGCAGGGTTTGTACGATCCACAGTTTGAGCATGACGCTTGCGGCATCGGCTTTGTCGCAAATGTCAAGGGTGAAAAGTCTAACGCAATCGTGCGTCAGGCCCTCACCGCTGTCAAGAACCTGACCCACCGGGGTGCCCGTGGGGCCGAACCCAACACGGGAGACGGGGCCGGTATCCTGCTACAGACGCCTCATGCCTTCCTCCAGCGGGCGTGTGATGAGGCCGGCATCGACCTCCCGCCTTTTGGTGAGTACGGTGTCGGCATGGTCTTCCTGCCTCCCGATCCCGACCTGCGCCAGAACTGCGAGCAACGCTTCGAGGAAATTATCCGGGAGGAGGGACAGCGTCTGCTCGGGTGGCGAACCGTTCCCACGAACAACGCCTCATTGGGGAAGACAGCGTTGTCTTGTGAACCTTTCGTGCGCCAGGTCTTCATCGGGCGCAATCCCACAATCCAGGACGACATGGCCTTCGAGCGCAAGCTGTACGTCATCCGCAAGCGTGCCGAAAACGCTGTTCGGTACTCGGGGATAAAGGGGTGTGATTCCTTCTACCTCGCCAGCCTCTCTTACAGGACCGTTGTCTACAAAGGGATGCTCACGGCGGAGCAACTCGAGGAATACTACCCAGACCTGCTGGACCCGGCCATGGAAGCTGCCATTGCCCTGTTCCATTCGCGATTCAGCACCAATACCTTCCCCAGTTGGGAGCGTGCCCATCCGTATCGGTACATGATCCACAACGGCGAGATCAACACCCTTCGAGGCAACATCAACTGGATGCACGCCCGGGAGTCGATGTTGGTCTCCGAGCTCTTCGGGGATGACCTGCCTAAGCTTCTGCCCATCATCCACGCCGACGGAAGCGACTCAGCGATGTTCGACAACTGCCTGGAATTCCTGACCCTGGGCGGCCGCTCCCTGCCTCACGCGGTCATGATGATGATCCCGGAGCCCTGGTCGAACCACGAGAGCATGAGCGACGAGAAAAAGGCGTTCTACGAGTATCACAGTTGCCTCATGGAGCCGTGGGATGGCCCGGCGTCTATCGCCTTCACCGACGGCACCGTGGTCGGCGCGGTGCTCGACCGGAACGGCCTGCGCCCTTCGCGCTACTACGTGACCAGAGACGACCTGGTCGTCATGGCCTCCGAGGTCGGCGTGCTGGACATTCCGCCGGACCGTGTGTTGCATAAGGGCCGGCTCCAACCAGGCCGAATGTTCCTGGTGGACACCGCAGAAGGGCGCATTGTGGGGGACGAAGAGCTGAAGCACCGGATGGCGACCGAGCATCCGTATCGCCTGTGGCTGGATGAGCATCTGGTGCCGCTGGAGGATCTGCCCGAGCCGCCGCCGACCTGGGAACGGGAGCCGGCGTACCAAACCCTGCTCCAGCGCCAACAGGCCTTCGGCTACACCTTCGAGGAGTTGCGCATTATTCTGGGGCCGATGGCTAAGAACGGCGTTGAACCGGTTGGCTCCATGGGGAACGACACTCCGCTGGCGGTGCTGTCCGACCGGCCACAACTGCTCTACAACTACTTCAAACAACTGTTCGCCCAGGTCACCAATCCACCCATCGACTCCATCCGCGAGGAGATCATCACGGCCACGGAAACGATGCTCGGGTCCGAACGGAACCTCCTGGTGCCGGAGCCCGAGGATTGCCGGCAGATCAAGCTTCAGCACCCCATTCTGACCAACGACGAATTGGAGAAAATCCGGCACGTCGATCTCCCCGGGTTCAAACCGGCGACGCTACCGATTCTCTTCGAACCCGGCGAGGATGGGCCGGGCCTGGAACGCGCTATGGACGAACTGTGCCGGCAGGCCAGCCGCGCCATCTCCGATGGGACCAACATCCTGATCCTGTCGGACCGGGATGTGGACCCCGAGAATGCGCCGATACCGGCTCTGCTGGCAGTGGCCGGCCTTCACCATCACCTCATTCGAGAAGGCACGCGCACGAAAGTGAGCCTGGTGCTCGAATCCGGGGAACCGCGCGAAGTACACCACTTCTCACTCCTGATCGGCTATGGAGCCGATGCCATCAATCCTTACCTGGCGTACGAAACGCTGGAAGACATGATCTGGCAGGGGATGCTGACGGACATCACCCCTGAGAAGGCACTGAAAAACTACATCAAGGCTGCTGTCAAGGGCGTCGTCAAAACGATGTCGAAAATGGGCATCTCCACGATCCAAAGTTACCGGGGAGCTCAGATCTTCGAGGCCCTCGGCCTCAACCAGGATGTGATTGACAGGTACTTCACCTGGACGCCATCGCGGGTCGGCGGTGTGGGAATCGACGTAATCGCCAAAGAGGCGCAGATGCGGCACGCCCGCGCTTTCCCGGACCGCCAGACGAATGGCCGGACGCTGGACGTTGGTGGCCAGTACCAGTGGCGCCGGGACGGGGAGTATCACCTGTTCAACCCGGAGACCATCCACAAACTCCAGGTTGCCTGCCGCACCAACGACTACGAGGTCTACAAGGAATATGCGGAGCTGATCAACAACCAGTCCAAACATCTCGCCACGCTGCGCGGGCTCCTGGAGTTGAAGCTGGCACCTGAGCCTATCCCGCTGGAGGAAGTCGAGCCGGTGGAGTCCATCTGCCGGCGGTTCAAGACCGGAGCGATGTCCTATGGCTCCATCAGCCAGGAGACCCACGAAAGCCTGGCCATCGCCATGAATCGAATCGGCGGCAAGAGCAATTCGGGCGAAGGTGGCGAGGACCCGGTCCGCTACATCCCCCTCCCCAACGGCGACTCCCTTTCCAGCGCCATCAAGCAGGTCGCCTCGGGGCGATTCGGCGTCACCAGCGAATATCTGGTCAATGCGCAGGAACTCCAGATCAAGATGGCCCAGGGGGCCAAGCCCGGTGAGGGCGGGCAGTTGCCCGGCCGCAAGGTCTATCCGTGGATCGCCAAGGTGCGACACTCGACACCCGGCGTGGGACTGATCTCGCCGCCCCCCCACCATGACATTTACTCCATCGAGGATCTGGCGGAGCTGATCCACGACCTGAAGAATGCCAACGAGCACGCCCGGATCAACGTCAAGCTGGTGTCGGAGGTGGGTGTGGGCACCATCGCCGCCGGCGTCGCCAAAGGACATGCCGACGTGGTGCTCATCAGCGGATATGATGGCGGTACGGGTGCGTCGCCGCAGAGCAGCATCAAGCATGCCGGCCTCCCCTGGGAGTTGGGTGTGGCCGAAACCCACCAGACCCTCCTGTTGAACAACCTGCGCAGCCGGATTGTGGTGGAAACCGACGGGCAGATGAAGACCGGCCGCGATGTCGTCATTGCTGCGCTGCTCGGCGCAGAGGAGTTCGGATTCGCGACGGCCCCGCTCGTCACACTGGGTTGCGTCATGATGCGGGTCTGTCATCTGGATACGTGCCCGGTCGGCGTGGCGACGCAGAACCCCGAACTGCGCAAGAAGTTCACCGGGAAACCGGAATACGTCGTCAATTTCATGCACTTCGTCGCCCAGGAGATGCGCGAGTGGATGGCGAAGCTGGGGTTCCGCACCGTCGATGAGATGATCGGGCGCGTTGACAAACTCGACGTGCGCAAAGCCGCAGATCACTGGAAGGCGAAGGGGCTGGATTACTCGAATATTCTGTATCAGCCAGACGTCCCGCCGGACGTGGGCCGGTATTGCCAGGTCCCTCAGGATCATGGGATCGACAAGACGTTTGACAAGCAGGTGCTGTTGGACCTCTGCAAGCCGGCCCTCGAGCGGGGCGAGCCGGTGCGGGCCACACTGCCCATCCGGAACATCCACCGTGTGGTGGGGACGATTTTGGGCAGCGAGGTCAGCCGGCGCTATGGCGGCGAGGGCCTGCCGGAGGATACGATCCGCCTCCACTTCAAGGGTTCAGCCGGCCAGAGTTTCGGGGCCTTCGTCCCGCGAGGCATCACGCTGATCCTGGAGGGCGACTCGAACGACTACATCGGCAAGGGGCTTTCAGGCGGCAAGATCATTGTCTACCCGCCCGAAGGCTCGACCTTCGTGCCCGAGGAAAACATCATCATCGGCAACGTGGCGTTCTACGGCGCGACGAGCGGCGAGGCCTACATCCGGGGCATGGCCGGCGAGCGCTTCTGCGTTCGGAACAGCGGCGTGCACGCCGTCGTCGAGGCCGTGGGCGATCACGGTTGCGAGTACATGACGGGTGGGCGTGTGGTCGTCATTGGCCCGACGGGGCGCAACTTCGCTGCCGGCATGTCGGGTGGCATCGCCTACGTGCTGGACGAGGCCGGCGACTTCCACACCCGTTGCAATCAGGACATGGTTCACCTGGAACGACTGGAGGACGAGGAGGAGATCAAAGAGGTAGAGAGCATGATTCTGCAACATGCCCGCTACACCGACAGCGATGTCGCCTGGCGCGTCCTCGCCCTCTGGGACGAGCTGGTACCAAAGTTTGTCAAGGTCTTCCCCAAGGACTATAAGCGGATGCTGGAAGCGATCGAGCGCGTTAGAGCGGCCGGCCTCAGTGGTGAAGAAGCCATCATGATCGCCTTTGAAGAGAACAAGCGCGACCTGGCGCGGGTGAGCGGCAACTAATCGAGAGATTGGAGATTAGAGATTGGTGATAAATCTCCAATCTCTAATCTCCAATCTCGAATCTCTGCCCGGCTCAGTCACGAGACCGTCGCCGAATGAGTACCCAGCGTGAGTGGTTGGAGGATGTATAAATGGGCAAACCGACTGGATTCATTGAATACCCACGCGAACTGCCGGCGGATCGCCCGCCGGAGGAGCGGATTCACGATTGGCAGGAGTTCCACCTCCACTTCCCGGAGGAGAAGCTACGGACCCAGGGAGCACGCTGCATGGACTGCGGCATTCCGTTCTGCCATCCGGGCATACTGGTCAAAGGGATGGCCACGGGTTGTCCGATCAACAACCTGATCCCCGAGTGGAATGACCTGGTCTACCGTGGCCTGTGGCGAGAGGCGTATTACCGCCTGAGCAAAACCAACAACTTTCCCGAGTTTACGGGCCGGGTCTGTCCTGCCCCATGTGAAGGGTCCTGTACGCTGGGCATCAATGAACCGCCGGTCACCATCAAGAACATCGAGTACGCCATTATCGAGCGGGCGTTTGAGGAGGGCTGGGTCGTTCCCGAACCTCCCGCCAGGCGCACGGGCAAGAAGGTTGCGGTGGTCGGTTCTGGTCCCGCCGGCCTGGCCTGCGCCGACCAACTCAACAAGGCCGGCCACTGGGTCACCGTCTTCGAGCGTGCGGACCGCATCGGCGGCCTGTTGATCTACGGCATCCCCAATATGAAACTCGACAAGAGGATCGTCCAACGTCGCATCGACCTCATGGCGGCCGAGGGCATCGAGTTTGTGACCAACACCGAAGTCGGCAAGGACTATCCGGCCGACAGGTTGCTCAAAGAGTTCGACGCGGTTGTCCTCTGCGGAGGGGCCACGAAACCGCGCGACCTGCCCATCGAAGGGCGGGAGCTCGAGGGCATCCACTTCGCCGTGGACTTCCTTCACGCGAACACCAGGAGCCTGCTTGATTCTGATCATCGGGACGGGAAGTACATTTCCGCCAAAGACAAGGACGTTATTGTCATCGGTGCCGGCGATACGGGCACAGACTGTGTCGCCACCTCCGTTCGCCACGGGTGTAGGAGCGTGACGCAGTTCGAGATCTTGCCGCAGCCTCCCCTTGAACGCGCGCCGGATAACCCGTGGCCACAGTGGCCGAACATCTTTCGGGTTGACTATGGCCAGGAGGAGGCAGCCACCATCTTCGGGCGCGACCCCCGCATATTCTGCATCATGACCCAGAAGTTCGTCGGTGACGAAAACGGGCACGTCAAGGAGCTACACACCGTTCAGGTCGAATGGGACGTTGGCAACAATGGCCGGCCCGTCCCCAAGGCGATCCCCGGCACCGAGAAGGTGTGGCCGGCCCAGTTGGTGCTTCTGGCCATGGGCTTTCTGGGACCGGAAGACACCATCCTGGACGGTCTTGGTGTCGAGCGCGACCCCCGCTCCAACGTCCGGGCGGAGTTTGGTCGGTTTGCCTCCAGCGTGGAGGGCGTTTTCGCTGCCGGCGACATGCGTCGAGGCCAGAGCCTGGTGGTATGGGCCATCCGGGAAGGGCGCGGCGCTGCCCGTGAATGCGATCGGTACTTGATGGGATCGACGAACCTCCCTTGATGCCGAGATGCATAACACTTGACGACGGTTACTGCTCAGCCGCTCCCGCCGGATCGCCAGATCCGGCGGCAAGTGGCCGATTCAAGCCGATGCCGTCAACCTGTGGCCTGGATTTGACAATCCAGGCCGAGCAGACTGAGTAGTAACTAACGACGTAAGATTCTCCCCCTCGGGCCCATCTCTACAGTGGTCAATAGATAACGAACAGTCTGTTCAGAAACGGGTTTCCGACAGACCAGACCCTAAAGGTTTTAGAAACCTTTAGGGTCTACTTAATCTCACTGTGGGAGGTATTTTGAATGTCAAATGAGGGATTGAATCGATATGGCAAGTATGCGCCATTGATATTGCGACTGGCTTTGGGCGTGGTTTTCCTGGCCCACGGTCTGAGCAAGTTCGGGGATTTGAATGGGATTTCCCAGATGTTTGCTGGCATGGGCATGCCGGCCGCCGGCCTGATGGCTGCGATGGTGGCTGCAATTGAGGCCATTGGTGGCGTTGCGCTGATCCTCGGGATCGGCACCCGCGTTGCCGCGGTGTTCCTGTCCATCGTCATGTTGGTTGCCATCGTCATGGTAAAGTCCAAGGTTGGGCTGATTGCGCCGATGGGCGCACCACTACCGGGCGCTGAGCTGGACCTGGCGCTGCTGGCCGGCGCTGTAGCCCTGATTCTCCAGGGTGGTGGCCCGCTTTCTCTGGACAAGCTCGTGCTGCAACGCGCGTAACACGCAACCTAGCCTATTGCTTTCATCTCGGTGAGAAAAACCGAATAGCGCACCGAAATAGGAGGGCCTGCTATCAACGGCGATAGCGGGCTCTTCGCGCGTGATCATTCGAGTTGCTTGCTGCTGAGCTAATTGGAGAAGGCCAGCCCAGCCGCTTGAGTCTGGCCGAAGCGGAGGTCACTTTTCTATGGGCCGATATGTTGCACGAACACCTACTCCTGGCAGATCGCCCGCCATTCGCCGGCCACCGCCTGCAAGTCCCCACTGTCAACATCCCCGTCCCCATCCCGATCAAAGGGCGGGTAGTAGCCGGCCTCTCCCCGCGACACTCCGAACCTCCGCGCCTGGCGCATCAGGTCCGCCACCGTCACACGACAGTCGCAGTCGAAGTCGCCGGCCAGCGTGCAGGCTCTCAGCTCCACGTGTAGCCGGCTGCCCGACTGCGTCCATACGGGCGAGTCCGGACCCAGAGGCACCGCCTGATGACCGTCCACCGTGAAGGCGATGGGATCGCCGGCCACGGCCCCCTCGTCCAGGTCAGTCGTTGCCGGGTCGTCAGCGTAGACGGCGAGGAGGCACCAGCCGGCCAGGGAGACCTCGACACGGCCGGCCAGTGTGCCCGTGGGGTCGTAGGCGCGCACCACGGCCCCTGCCGGCAGGGGTTGGCCGTCCAGCGTGGATCCGCCCTGGCCTACGAAATCCACCGACCAGGGGGTGGGGTACAGTTCATCGGGGGAGCGGCCGGCGATGAGGAGCAGGGTGAGGAAGGCGAACAGGATCCAAAAGCGATGCATGGGATTATTCCGTCTTACGTCTTACGTCTTGCGTCGTGTGTCTATCGGCGGGTAGAACCGTGCAAATTGAGTTCAGTTTGACCTTGTGCGTCCTCCGTGGTAAGATTTTCATTGGAGCATGATAGATGGACATTGCCTGGGTGGACATTCTCGACGAAGACAAACTGGAAAGCAAGCACCACGTGCACGCCTTTGAAGCTGAACAGGTCTTACTGAGCAAGCCTCGTGTTTACTTCGTCGAGAAAGGCCGTATCGAAGGCGAAGATGTCTACCTGGCACTTGGACAAACGGATGCAGGACGTTACCTGGCCGTGTTCTTTATCTACAAACAGAATCGAGTGGCGCTGGTCATCTCAGCGCCCGTGAGATGGATGCAAAGGAGCGCAGACGGTATGCCAGGAAGTAAAGAGAGCCGTGATCCTCTCCCCGAATCTTTCGAGACGATTGATGAATTTGTCGAATTCTGGGACACACACAGCACTGCCGATTATCCTGAAGCCTTTCGGGAGGTTGAGGGTGAAGTCCGCGTGGAGCGGCGGCGCTACTACGGTGTGACTTTGGACGCCCCTCTTGGTGCACAACTGGCCCAACAGGCACAGGTTCAGGGTGTGACCCTGGATACGCTCGTCAACCGCCTGTTGAAAGAACACCTGCGTCATTTCACTCACGTCTCCTGAACCTGGCTTGTCGTTTTCCTAAGCCCTCCAGCCTGCCAACCTACTTCTCCACCAACGGCAACCACACCCGCCACAACTCCACCGGACCCAACGGCACCCACTGCCGGCCACCGTGCTCCATCCACGTCCCCGTGCCCAACTCCTGACCACCCACCACCAGCCGCACCGTGTCGCCGGCCTGCGCCCCCTCATCCTCCGGCGTCGTCGGATCGTCGCCGTAGCATGGCAGCAGGCCGTACTGCCCCTCGGTTGTCACCACCGCTGCACCGCACACCACGCCATCGGGGTCCACCGCCTGCACGCCGGCTCCTACGGACAGCGTCGTGATGCCGTAGAAGTTGACCCAGGTGGAGGAGAGATTGGATATTGGATATTGGCCGTGGAGGGGGTGTTTACGTAATCGGCATCGGCGCGGTCAAAACTCAGGCTGTGGGGATTGCTGAAATGGGTGCTGGGGGTGTCGGTGCTCCAGGTGGGAGTGTTGGTCAGTGTCCCGTCGTAGCCGTTGCCGGAGGAATCGGTTGCCGTCGTGCCGGAGCCGTCGTCCAGCTTCCAGTAGCCTTCGGTCTGGGGTTGGGCCAGCGTGCCACTGTTGATGACCAGGTCACCGTTAACGTCCAGGGCTGCGCCCAGCGTGGTGGCTGCGTGCGCCACGGGGGGTGGGGCCAGCGCGGCGAGGGTGGCCGCCAGCAGCGCGGCGACCGCCAAGAGACAAACTGCCTTTGTGAATCTGATATGTTGCGTTAGCATGATCTCCTCCTTTCGGGTGACTGAATCAGACGACAGACATTTATCATCTCGCCAGGGCCTGGATGACCTGCACCAGCTCGTCCGCCGCCAGAACCGTGTGTTCTCGACCCGACAGCACCAGCGCCTTGTTGCTGTTCGGATCAAGGCCGATCAGCGCCATACCGGGGTGCTGTTGGAGGATGGTGGCACACGTCTGTTGCGTGCATACCGGAGGATAAACTCACCCCTGGATATTCTACACCGGCGCGATTGAGATTGAGTCCGACCCTGGTACGAGTTCAGTCAAAATGGGCCGTGTGGATGGACACAGAATTCTTTGGCCTATTCGTCTGCAGAGCCATACAGGTCCTGCTGCTTTCTCCACGCATCGCCTTGCGCGCGCAGGTAGGCGACCAAGTCCTCGAGATTGGGAAAATCCTGTCGTTCGCCGGTGGTGACACTCTCCAGCGAGGCCCGGTAGCCAGCCACGCCGCCACGCTGGGTTGACCACACGCGGAGCAGGTAGGCTCGATATGGGACTAATCTCTCCATCTGTGTTTCTTCGGGAACACTACACGGATTTGGAATACAGCGGATTTTCCATCCCAGGTGTGAGAGAGCCTCTGTGAAAATAGGCGTTGCGCGAGATGCTATCTCGCGTTACGTGCGTTTTCGTCCATGATTCGGACCGGCCCAGCCGGTCGTGGTGGCTACTCAGCCACCCTTGCGAAGGTCGCGGACAACCCTGCCGGCGGAGCCATTCTTCGCTTGTGAAGCGTTACCAGCCCAGAACCTGCTCACCAACCTTCGCAAGGGTTCGCAGAGTAGTGATTTTCCGCTTGA
>CAZHMV010000168.1:0-12367 GCA_964532665.1 uncultured Anaerolineales bacterium | reverse complement strand
TGCCGCCGATTGGCTGGCCAGGTGGCGTGCCCTGGTCAACCGGGCCGGCGATTGATGGAGGAGACAAGATGCAGATCAGATGGTATCGTGCAAGGGTTCTGCGAGTCACAGTAGGCATACTCGCGGCTGGAATGCTTCTCATGGGCTGCACTCGCGGCGGTCGCACGCCGCAGACCCCACCGACAGAAGTGGCTGAACTAGAAACCGATTCCCAGGTGCGGCGTGAGATGGCGGTGGTGTGGGCCGGGCCGGGTGACGTGAGCGTCTTGCCAGGGCTCGATGACCAAGACTGGCATAGTCTGCCTGCCGGCAGTCTGGTCACCACCGACGACAGCGGTGAGGGCTGGGTAAACATCAGCGATTGCATGTTGATCTACATCTTCCAGAACAGCGGGCTCGCGAAGGCAGCCTGCCCTAAGTCGGACTACATCGGCGGCAACGTGACTTGCGCCATTGAAGGTACAAGTGTGTATAACAACTCCTGTGCCGGCCAGGTCATCATCCAGACACTCAGCGCCGAGGTGGAGTTGCAGGGCACGTGGTTGTCGGTAACCTACCTGCCGGATCAGCAGTTGTCCCTCATCATGGTATTCGAAGGTGATGCGACGGTACGACCGGTGCTGGACTTCGACGCCCGCACTCTGGGCGGTCGCCGCAATGTTGAGGAAGGACACTTCTGGTTCAGCACGCCTGGCGATCGCGCAGACCGCGTTGCCGGCCTCGATGCGCGAGAATCGCACCCGTTTGATCGATTGCCGCCATTGCTCGATGCGTTGGATCTTTGGCCATGGATGGACAGGATTCAGGCCCGGGCCGACACGGACGACGTCCCATTCCCAGAGCTGCCGGTGGTCGCTCTGGGGCACGTGGTCCTGCAGGGTGGAGGTGGCTCATTGGAGAACGAGTCGGTGCAAGAGGCTATCCTGCACATTGTGCCGTGGGAAGCATTGACCGAAGAGGCGTTTCCTGGTCAGGATGTCGCGGTCGCGGTGGAACTGCCAGACTGGGAGATCGATGCCCGCAAGATTACATATGATCCAGATGTGGCACACGAGCTGATGCCGAGATTCTTCGCGCCCGTTGAACTTCTGTTGTTGTTCCCGCCGGATGACGAACCGCTCGCCGGCATAACGGAGGTGATAGCCGATAGTCTGGGCCAACTTGGCATCGAAGTGAAGCGCGACGCGGTGCCGGCCACCGAAGCACAGGGCATGATGCGCGACATCGTCCTCGATGGCGGTGCGGTCTTATGGTTGGGCCGCGAGTTCCTCGATGTTGACCTCACGCTCCCAACGCCCGTCGCGAGCTTTCGCGCCGATCCCAACACGCTTTACTCCTACCAAGACCCGGGATGTACCACACTGCGCTGGGAAGTCCAGAATGCCTCAGCCGTCTCACTGAACGGGCAGCTTATGCCTGAGAGTGGCGAAACCGAGGACTGCCCCGGCGAGACGATCACCTACACGCTGCGTGTTGAGCATCTCAATGGAGACATCACGGAGTACGGGGAGACCGTCACGGTGATTCAGGACGAAACCCCGCCGGCCATCAGCCGGCCGGATGTCTCGCCGGCCGAGCCCCAGGCCGGCGACAGGGTGGCGATCACGGTCGCCGCCCGCGACGCTGAGTCGGGCCTGGACCGCATTGAGATCTCCGCCAACCGGAAGTTGGTGCAGCGATGCGCGAGCGCGCGCTGTTCCGTGACGCTTGGACCCTTCACCGGCGCCGGCACTGTGCAATACGAGGTGCGCGCCTACGATCGGGCCGGCAACCAGGCATCGCATGCAGACTCCTTCACCGTATCCGCCGTGTCTGCTGGCCAACCGGACCTTGTAGTCACGGGCCTGGAGACCACGGGTACTGCAACAGTGAGCGAGGACGGGAACATCGAGGTACCGGTCCGTGTCGTCGTCCGGAACCAGGGCAGCGCCGAGGCGGGTGTTTTCAAGGTGGCGACAGAGTACACTGGGCCCCAGGGCACTTTCGCCGCTGCCTTCACAGTTCCCGGCCAGGGTGATATCTGGTATCCGCACACGAATGCTCCTCTCGCCCCGGGCAGTTCTGTGACCTTCGCCGGCAGAGTAACTTTCCTCGCTTCAGCGCGGGGCACAACCATCTCCTTGAGGGCAATAGCGGATAGTTGTTCAGGCGATGAGTTCATGCCTGAGTATTGTCGGATCGAAGAAAGTCGGGAGGACAACAACGATTCCCAGTCGATCACAGTGTCATTGGGTGGAGGCGTGGTTCTGCGAGGTGGTGGAGGTGCCTTGAAGGACTCGCGTGTGCAGACGGCCGTCCTCCACGCCGCGCCATGGGCCGACATGGTCGCCAAGGTCTTCGGCGATCCCAACCTTCCGGTTCTGACCGAACTGGATGGCCAGGAGGTCGATGCCCGCAAGATGGAGCACAATCCAGACCTCGCCCTGCAAATGCTGGCCGAAGCCGGCTACCCCGACGGGTTCGGAGTGACATTGCTGGTCCCGCAGGGGGATGACCAGCTCGTTGCTATGGGGGACTGGCTGGTCAGCAGCCTGGGTGGCGTCAGGATCGACGCGGGGTTCAATGAGGTGCCGGCTGACGATGCGCGCGACATCATGGCCAAGTACCTCGCTGCCGGCAAGCCGGTGCTGTGGTTGAGCCGGCAGTAGGGCGGGCAAGGAGATCATTCTTCAGGACCAGTTGCAGCCGGCGGCACCGCACACCGCTCGACGGCTGCCAGCACATCCTTGAGAATGGGTTTGCGCACGAAAGTCAGAACTTCGCCGGCTGAGGCTGCCTCAAACTCTTCTTCGGCCACGTTGGTGCTCTTGTAAACCAGCAGGATCAGGTCCCGTCGTCCCGCCTGGCGTACCTTGGCCAGCTTGCGCCGAAGGTAGTTCGGATGCCAGAACCCGACAATCTCCAGCAGAGCCCGCCGGCCATCTTTCCGGTGAGTGAACGAGAAGTCGGGAATCATCACTGTGTCTCCCACTACGATCAGCTCGTCCTCGCGGGCCAGTTCCCACTTTCGCTTTGCGCCGCCGTACTTGGCCTCGAACTCAGCCGCAAAGTCGGCCTCCAGTTGGCTGTCGAAGGGACCGGAGGCTTTGAAATGGGTGCGCAGGTCGGTCTGGTCGTCCAGGGTGTAACGCAGCGGCTCACGGCCGGACACGCCGGGTGGCTGGACATCGGCCTCCATCTGCCAGCGCCGGCACAGCAGCAGGGCCGGCATGAATTTCGCGAACTGCACGCCGTACCGTATCGTCGATTTCACAAACGGCGAGATGGGGCCGTGCAGGGTGATGTGGTAGCCGCCAGGCGGCTCGTCACCAGCAAGCGGGCGGATAGTGTACATCAGTTTGAAGAGCTTAATGTATTTGAACAGGTCCTTGTAGTTATCGTACACCTGGATCCGGACCTCGCGCGCCCAGTAGAGAAGGCCGCGTGCCAGTTCCAGGTTGTAGCGCGCGATGAGTTCGCCGGGGGTGAGGGACTCGCCGGCATCGAGGAGAATCTGCTCTTCAACCAGGTCGGCGAAGATGGCCGTTGCGACCTGTTCGGCAGTCAGTCCGAGCTGATCACCGACCTCAGTGAGTACCTGTGTCCGCGTGGTCTGGCTGAACAAATCTGGCCGGCGCGTCACCGGTCCCCGGCGGAACAGAGCAGCGCGCAGGGCAGCGGGGTTGGCCGGCGGGTCGTTGCCAAACGTGCAGCGACCCTCAAGCACTGCTGCCAGGCCTCGGATGACCGGGTAGTCCAGGCTGTCTCCTTCGTACTCCCGCAGCGCCTGGGCCAGCGCGCCCCGGCTGTGCCCGACGTGACGCCGAAACAGCGCTGTCAGCTCGCCGGCCATGGTCAGGTAGCGGTAGTTGGCCGGCAGGGACCGGGTCCAGACCTGATTATCCTGTGCCACCAACCTCGCCCGGATCAACTCTGCCTTAAGCATCGGAGCATCCCTCTTGCTAATTGTCAATTGTCAATTGCTAATTGTCAATTGTCAATGACTGACAGTTAAGAATTGACAATTGACAATGGCTCTACGCAGAATAGTGGGGTTAACCCGCTCGAAGGGGACAACAGTCCCCGTATCTAGCGGAATCAACGCTGCAGACCCACGACATCTGGTGTCGCGGACTGTTGTCCGCTCGGAGCGCCCCACTAATTTGTGTAGACCCTTGACAATTAGCAATTGACAATTGACAATTACTTGCGCGGTCTCCGCCGTTGCGCCATTCCTTCATCCACCGTCTTCCGGGCGATGACTTCGTACAACACTGCCTGTGCGTTGCCCCGCTTGCGCAGCACCCGGCCCAGACGCTGGATGTACTCACGGGCGCTGGAGCTGCCTCCCAGGATCACCGCGATCTTCGCTTCAGGCACGTCAACCCCTTCGTTGAGCACTTTCGAGGTGACGATGGCCCGGTACGTGCCGGCCCGAAAGCCATCCAGAATGGCTTTCCGCTCGGCGGCTTTGGTTTGGTGAGTGATAGCAGGGATGAGATGCCGGCGGGCGATCTCGTATGCGAAGCGGTTGTGCGCAGTGAAGATCAGCATCTGTTGGTCGCGGTGTTCGCGCAGCAACTGATCCAGAACCTCCAGCTTGCCCCGTGCCTGGTGGATGATCTCTTTCAGCTTCACTTCGGCCACCTTGGCCCGGCGCGCTTC
Organism: uncultured Anaerolineales bacterium; assembly: GCA_964532665.1. GTDB lineage: Bacteria > Chloroflexota > Anaerolineae > Epilineales > JAANWY01 > CAZHMV01. The sequence goes on along the minus strand of CAZHMV010000168.1, from coordinate 7,723 downwards.
AGCCTGGTAGGCACTGCGCCGCGTAAATTCGCCCCACCAGGCGGGGCCGTGCCGCTCCCGCAGGCCGGCTTCGCGCACGTAACCGGTGTAGATGGCATACGCCTCGTCGTAGGCGGCCCGCTCCTCCGGCGTCAGATCGACCCGGATCCGCTCGGTGCGGTACTCGGCCAACTGCTCGCCCGTCAGGTCGTCGATGTGTTTGCGGTAGATCACCGGCCCGACCAGTTCGTCCAGCAGGGTAGTCGGGTCTTTGTCAACCAGCCCCCCGGTTTTCCTGGAAAAACCAGGTTTCTCACCTCGCTTCCTCTCTGCTCCGGGGTCGGGGTAGGTGGCGGTCAGGCCGAGGCGGTAGGGGCCGGCGCACATCAGGGCGATCTCGTGCCAGGAGGGGGCCGGTAGGTGGTGGATCTCGTCGAAAATGAGCAGCTTGAACTGGTTGCCCAGGGTCTCGGCGTGAGTCCAGGCGCTGGGATAGGTAGTCACCGTGATGGGCTCGATCTGCTTCTCCAGTCCGTACCAGACACCGATGGACACCCGGAAAGCATTTTCCAGGCGGGCATACCACTGGTGCAGCAGGTCGAGCGTGGGCACGACCACCAGGGTGCTCACGGCGCTGTGGGCAATGGCGTGCAGGGCCAGGAAGGTTTTGCCGGCACCGGTGGGTAAAACGACACTCCCCCAGCAGCCGGCGGCCAGCCAGGCCTGGAGCGCCTCCGTCTGATACGGGTGCGGCTGCCGGTTGTCGTGGAGGGTGAGGGCGAGGCTACGCCAACGGGGGATGCTGTTCCGAATGCCCTCCTGCTTGAGCCAGGGGCGCAGGGTGCGGTAGTGAACAGCCGGGCAGCGCCATTTGGCGTTGATCCACTGGAACGGGGCCGGCGGCTTGACCGAGCGCGCCACCCCTTCCAGCACCAGCGTCCCGCCGACGAACCGGACGCGGGGGGAATCGGACCGGTCAAGGGAGTGCTTGTCATTCTGGGCCATGGCGTCCGACTCTATCGCTCAGCACATGAATAGCATCGGCCGTGTCCGGGGATCAACCGGGGGACTTGCTGCTGATGATCTTTGTCTCTTTCTGTTGCAACCGGATTACGCTGGTGTTAAAGCCAGTTGTTCATACGTGACGATAGAGACTTCGAATCCTGAGCGTTGTACCTGCTTGAGCAGTGTGTCCACTACCGCAGCCACCTCACTGGCAAGGATTGCTTCACCGCACTGCGCACACACCTCGGCGGGGACATCCTTGATGACCACAACACTGGAGCCCACTACAAAGGGGAGTGTTGCCAGGCCAGGTGCTAGCCTGCCACCACAAGAATAGCAGCGGTCACTTTCTGGTTTGCCAGTCATCTTCCCACTCCTGTCTCGATTGAATCGCTCGCGATTGCGACGTGAAATCGCCGATATTGCTGCTTGTCGATACGCGCTTCAACGAGCACAGGGCGTTCCAGCACGATCGCTTCCGCCAGGACAGCGCTGGCGGATTCCGCATCATCAATGCAGCGGTACGCCAGGCCGAAGGCGCCGGCCAGCGCCCGGTAGTCCACTGCGCCAAAATCGACGCCGTAGCCCGCCGCCTGGCCGGCCGCGACTTGCTTCATGCGAATCAGCGCCAGCGACGCATCTACCAGAACGACCACCACAACGGCGGTCCCGAGGCGCGCCAGGGTCTCCAACTCGCCGGCATACATTAGCAGGCCGCCGTCGCCGGTGACTGCCGCCACGGGCACATCCGGGCGGGCCAGTTTGAGCGCGGTCGCCGCCGGCAACGCGTACCCCATGGCCGACAGCCCGTTGGACACGAAGAAGGTCTTGGGTTGAGTTGCCACCCAGGTTTGCAAGATGAGCAGCTTGTGAGATCCGACATCGACAGTCACCATGCCGTTGGCCGGCAGCGCCTCCCGCAGCACGTGGAAAAGGACCTGCGGTGCGACCGTCCCGTCGGCTGATTGCCCCGCAGGCGCTATGCGAGCGGCGATGCCAGCGCGGATTTCTGCTGCCCGGGCCACGTCGTTACTCTGTCGAGCCGGCGTTAGCTCCCCCAGCATCAGACGCAGGTCGCCGTCGTAGGCCAGAACGGGGCGAAACGTCGGATCATCGGCGCCAGCCTCAGCCAGGCTGATGACAGGGGCCGGGAACGTCCATGGCTTGATGAAGTCGATCCCGTCCAGCCCGACCGCCAGGATCAGGTCCGCCGCGTCGAGGGCGTCTCGGAGCGACTCGTCGCCGTAGGCTCCGTAGGTGCCGGCAAACAGCCGGTGATCTTCGGGGAAGTGCCCCTTGGCCTTGGGCGTCACCATTACCGGTGCTCCCCATGCTTCTGCCAACGTCACGAGTTCGGCCTGAGCGCCGGCCTGCTCAACCCCGATGCCGGCCGCGATGAAGATGTGCTCAGCCGCCCCGATACGCTGTACCGCTTCCTTCAGGTTCGGAGCCCGTTCGGTCAGTTCGTTTTGCTGACGATGAGGCTCCGGCGCAGGCGTTGGTACCGGCTGTGCTGCCTCCACAGGCGACAGCGTGAGGTGTACCGGTCCCCACGGCGGCGTTGTTGCCAGTCGCCAGACTGCTGGCAAGATTTCCGGTATAGCATCGGCGGTGGGTGACAGGCTAAGTTTGGTGGCCGGCCGGTAGAGGCCGTTGATGTCGATCTCCTGGTGCGTTCGCTGCGGTCGCTCGGCTGCGTTGATGTCGGCAGTGATGGCCAGGACCGGTGCGCGCTCGCGAAAGCTGTTGGCCACGCCATCGAGCAGGTTGACGGCCCCCGGTCCCAATGTCGCCATGCACACGCCGGGCCGGCCATGAAGCTGACCGTCCGCATCGGCCATGAAGGCGGCGGCCGCTTCGTGGTGAACCAGGATGTAGTCTATGCCGACCTGTCGCAGTGCCTCAATGACGCGCAGGTTGTCGCCGCCCGGCAGTCCGAAGACGCGCTGGACCCCCTGGACCTTGAGAAAATTGGCGATGTAGCCGGCTGCATCAGGGTAGTTCAGACTCATCAAAGTTCCCCAATCTCGCCAATCAGCCGGTCGGCCTCGTTCGCCAGTTCCGCGATTTGTACCCGATAGCCGTCGGCTTCAGCTTCGTCCCGAAGGCTATCAGCATTGATGAGGACGTTCTGGGCCGCGCTGTGCACGGCCGCATGGGCCAGGTAGCCGGCGGTCACTGCGTCGCTGTGCGCATTCACGTTGCCGTGCTCTGCCGCCTGACGAGCCAGGCGTAGCACTTCAACGCCGGCCCGGGCCGTTTCCATAGGTGACCGGATGGCCCCCCGTAAAGCTTCCTGGATGGCTGACTGGCGCGCCTGCTTTTCCTCGTCCGTCTCCTTCGGTAGGCGGTAGGCGGCCATGACCTGATCGAAGGCGGCCATGTCCTCTTCGGCCAGGCTCGAAAGGCGTGTCTGCAGGCCGGCGGCCTGCTCGCGGACCCCCATCATCTCGGCTTCCACGTCGGCGTACCGTTTGCGGCCGATGGTAAGCCCGGCGACCATCTGGACCAGCGCTGCGCCCATCGCGCCGGCTACCGCCGCCGCGCTCCCACCCCCCGGCGTCGCCGTCTTCGCTGCCAGGGCGTCCAGGAAGGGCTGGGGCAGGATGGACGGTTCTTCGGCCAGCCGGTTTTCCAGGATCTGCTGTTCGGGGTCGAAGTCTTCGAGCTGCAGGAAGAAGTCGGCGGTGTCGATGAGGGCGGCGGCCGGAGTGAGCCCTACAACCTCGCTGCCGACGACCGGAACGCCGTAGCGCCGGGCCTCCCGGCGGATCATCTCGAAGACGCGGAACAGGGGCGTCTTCTGGTAGTTCGTCATGTTCATCGAGACCTGCACGATGCCCCGCTCGGCCAGCTCGAAGCCCAGAGCCTTGACATAACGTAATCCGCCGCTGGAGTGGCGCACAGCCCGCGCGATGCGCTTCGCGATCCCGATGTCGTCGGTGCCCAGGTTTACGTTGAAGGCGATCAGGGGCGGGCGGGCGCCGACGGCCGTAGCGCCGGCCCGGCCCAGCCGGCGCGGCCCGAAGTCGGGTGCGCGGTCCGGGTCGGTTTGGATGGCCTCCTTGAGGCCCTCATACTCGCCCCGGCGGATATTGGCCAGGTTCTGGCGGTCCGGCCGGGTCGCAGCGGCCTCGTAGAGGTAGACAGGAATGCCCAACTCCTCGCCGATGCGCTGCCCCACCCGTTTGGCCATGGCGACGCAGTCGTCCATGGTGATGCCGGCGATGGGCACGAAGGGTACCACATCCGTGGCCCCCATGCGCGGGTGCTCGCCCTCGTGCTGTTCCATGTCGATCAACTCGGCGGCACGCTGGACGGCTGCAAACGCTGCCTTCTCCACCGCTGCCGGCGGTCCCACAAAGCTAATCACCGACCGATTATGGTCGGGATCCATCTCCACGTCCAGGAGTTTCACGCCGCCGGCCTGCCGGATAGCGCCGGCGATCTGATCGACGATCTCGGTACGGCGCCCCTCACTGAAATTGGGCACGCATTCGACTATCTGTCGCAATTGAGTTCTCCTCCTCTGTTCGAGAACAATCCCACTGCCGGCCACCTCCCCGCTCAACATAGCCTTATATACCGTGTTGATCTCATGCAGAGTATACTCGTATGAGATCAATTCGTCCAGCTTGGGCTGGCCGGCCACGTACAGGTCCAGGTACCAGTTGGGCATTATTGTATTCCCGTCTTGCCCGGTTGTCCAGACGCTTCATCGCCGGCGTGAACTTGACGTCAGGGCCGGCCTATGGTATAATACGACCCAGTTGAGGGGATCTATAAACGCCTCACTGCCGTGAAATCAGACCCTGGGAAAGTCGTGAGGAACTGTCGTTTGAAGAATCAGCGTATTGGTAGCGGTTTGCAGTGGACCATGCGGGGCCATACCGCGTGGTCTAATCCGCTGCGACGCGACTTTACGCGTGATCAGCCGCGCGGCGCTCACGCCAAGGGGGATTAGTGGCCAACTGAATCCCAGGTGTGCCAGGAATCCTTCGAGGCGTGAGACCAGGTGGTTTCACGCTTTTGTTCTTTTCCAATCAACGACGTGAGGGTGTTGGTTCAATCCTGCCCTGACCGAATCTCCCCGTAGCTCAGTGGAAAGAGCGTTGGGTTGCGGACCCAAAGGTCGCAGGTTCGAGTCCTGCCGGGGAGGCCATACGCCCCCGTAGCTCAACTGGACAGAGCGTCTGACTTCGAATCAGAAGGTTGGGGGTTCGAGTCCCTCCGGGGGTACCTGGTAACAGGTAGCCAGGTTCGTGCATGCGGAAGTGGCGGAATTGGCAGACGCGCTAGGTTGAGGGCCTAGTGGGCCTATTGGCCCTTGAGAGTTCAAATCTCTCCTTCCGCACTTCTGAATCCATCGAGCAGCAGTGTACTTGAACAACCTAAATCGCAGGCAGCGATCCGCCGCTGGTAGCTTGTGGACTTCCAGACGGATCTGTGTCGCACGGATGTGGGGCACAAATGATCGGTCACTCATTGGGAGCCGGCAAGGTGCTAGAGGAACTTCCCGACTGCCACAGCCGGTTTTGGTGACTGGCGAAATGTGGGCCTCACGAAACAGCAAGTGAGGGCGCAGGCCGGCGACGGTCTGTGACAACAGCCGCAACAGAGAGAAGACCTGTCTCCACGCGGGCAGCACGACCGAGGTCGGCATCTGATGCCGGCTTCCGAGCCTGTCGGTGGGGGCAAGGGTGAAAGCTCGCCGGGAAGGCGAGGGTGTGACCGGGTAACCGGTGCACGCAGGCGAGAGCAACCACGGCAGCGAGGCGGGTGGGATGGGCTCCCTCCATTTGATGGATAGTTCATTCCCGTCGCAGCGGCGACGGCGAGACCGGGTAACACCCGGTAAGCCAGGAGCCGCCAGGATCACAATCCTGAGACAGATGGCGGAATACACAGAATCGGGGGTATGACCTGCCTGCTCAACGGACAGATGGCGGCAAATAAACGATGCGGGGTGGAGCAGTGGCAGCTCGCCAGGCTCATAACCTGGAGGTCGCGGGTTCGAGTCCCGTCCCCGCTACCTGACTCAAGACTCAGTAGATCCGATTTTGCTCGGCCTGGATTGTCGAACCTGTGGTGAGCGTAGCCGAACCATCCAGGTCCAGAGGGGGATCTTGACGATCCCCTTTGAACGAGATTTGGATCTACTGAGTCTGCAAAGCAACCGGATAGGAGGCTGGGCATTTTCATGGCGAGAGGTTGCACTTTGAGCCCAATTGCTGTATACTTAAACAAGTGAATGCCAGTCGGCGACGTAGCTCAGTTGGCAGAGCGGGGGACTCATAAGCCCTAGGTCGCTGGTTCGAGTCCAGCCGTCGCCACCTGATTGATGCGGGGTGGAGCAGTGGCAGCTCGCCAGGCTCATAACCTGGAGGTCGCGGGTTCGAGTCCCGCCCCCGCTACCTGACTGTGTGCCTCCGTAGCTCAATTTGGCAGAGCAGCGGACTCTTAATCCGTTGGTTGAAGGTTCGAGTCCTTCCGGAGGTACTCGCGCCGGTAGCCAGTGACCAGTGATCAGTAAACAGTAAACAGTGAGCAGAACGAGCCATCGGGGACTGAATACTGATTACTGAATACTGATTACTGAATACTGAACTCTGAGGGGTCGTCTAATGGTAGGACAGCAGGTTCTGGCCCTGCCGGTCCAGGTTCGAGTCCTGGCCCCTCAGCCTGAAGTGTTTTGCTTGGTGTCAATTGGAGGCCGTAGTAACCACTTTAGCCGTTTGCAAAGCGGCTGAAGCCGGTGCCACGAGCAACTTTTCGACCAGGAGCGGTTACCCTAGCCTGGTAAGGGAGCGGCCTGCTAAGCCGTTGCGGGGGCAACTCCGTCGTGGGTTCGAATCCCACCCGCTCCGCCAAACAGACTTGCGGGCGTAGTTCAGTGGTAGAACGTCTCCTTGCCAAGGAGAAGGTCGTCGGTTCGAATCCGATCGCCCGCTCCTTAACAATTGATCAGAAACCAGGTTTCTTTCGTAACCGAGGCGCCGAGGTAGCTCAGCCTGGTAGAGCACTTGACTGAAAATCAAGGTGTCCCCAGTTCAAATCTGGGCCTCGGCACCAGCGGGCGTAGTTCAGTGGTAGAACGTCTCCTTGCCAAGGAGAAGGTCGTCGGTTCGAATCCGATCGCCCGCTCCTCACCGATCCGCGGTAGCTCAACCGGTAGAGCGTCCGGCTGTTAACCGGATGGTTGCAGGTTCGAGTCCTGCCCGCGGAGCCAGGGGGCGTAGTGTAGTGGTTAACACGCTGGCCTGTCAAGCCAGAAATCGCGGGTTCGAATCCCGTCGCTCCCGCCTCAGCCCGAGTGGCGGAACAGGCAGACGCGCTACGTTCAGGGCGTAGTGGGCTTTACGCCCGTGCAGGTTCAAATCCTGCCTCGGGCATCTGGCGGTAGTCAGACCCAGGGGGCTGTAGCTCAGATGGGAGAGCGCTACAATGGCATTGTAGAGGCCAGGGGTTCGAGTCCCCTCAGCTCCATTGGTCAGCGTGGAGGCGCCAGCTTGTTGCGCCACCCTAGCTCAGTCGGTAGAGCAGCTCACTCGTAATGAGCAGGTCGTCGGTTCGAGTCCGACGGGTGGCTCCATGTAGATACAGGCGGGTAGCTCAATTGGTAGAGCAGCGGTCTCCAAAACCGCAGGTTGCGGGTTCGAGTCCTGTCCCGCCTGCCAGCGGGTGTAGCTCAGTTGGTAGAGCATCAGCTTCCCAAGCTGAGGGTCGCGGGTTCGAATCC
>CAZHMV010000167.1:0-12538 GCA_964532665.1 uncultured Anaerolineales bacterium | reverse complement strand
CACGGTCCCTGCTTCCGGGGTGAGACTCGCCGCGCCAGCTCCAGGTTCTCCTCCACCGTCAGATCAGGGAAGATGCGCCGGTCGTCCGGCACGTAGCCGATCCCCAGCCGGGCGATCTGGTGCGGTGGCTCACCGGCGATCTCTACCCCCTCCAGACGGATGTAGCCGGAGCGAGGCGGGGTCAGGCCCATGATGCTGCGCAGCGTGGTAGTCTTGCCGGCCCCGTTGCGGCCCAGCAGGGCCACGACATCGCCCGCTTCTACACTCAGGGACAGGCCCTGGAGGACCATGCTCGGGCCGTACAGGGTGACGATGTTCTCAACTTGCAACATGTATCTGTTCCCCTACCCTCCCGCAGGCTTCGAGGATCGCCAGCTCAGAGGGCCAAATTGCCTCGCAATGCCATTTCTGTACCGGGATCTATCGCCAAGCCTGCGGAAGGGTGAACACTCTAGTCGAATGCCTCGCCCAGGTAGACTTCTCGCACCTCGCGGTTGTCGCGGATCTCCGCCGGCGTCCCATCAGCCAGAATCTCGCCCCGGTGCATCACCACAATCCGCTCGGAGATCGAGAACACCATGTCCATGTCGTGCTCCACGACGACGAACGTCACGTCGCGCTCAGCAGCCAGCCCTCTGATTGCCTCCAACACCTCGGCGCGCTCCAGCGGATTCATCCCCGAGGTGGGTTCGTCCAGGAAGCACAGGCGAGGATGCGGCGCGAGAGCCATACCGATTTCTAGCCGGCGCTGATCCCCGTGCGATAGCTCGCTGGCCGATGCATCTCGCATCTCCCACAGGCCGAGACCGCGCAGCAGGCTCTCTGCTTCGGCCAGCGTGTCGGCATAGCTGTCGTAGCGGGCGAAAGGCTGTCCGGTTCGCCCCTGACGTGCCAGGAGCGGCAGCAGGATGTTTTGCTCCACGCTCATCTGTGGGAAGATGTTTGTGATCTGGAACGAGCGACTGAGCCCTTTCCGCACGCGCTGATCGGTTGGCAGGCGGGTGATGTCCTCCCCGTTCAGGAAGATACGCCCGCCGTCACACGGGAGGCTGCCGGTCAGTACGTTGATCAGCGTGGTCTTGCCGGCACCGTTGGGGCCGATGATGGAGGTCAGCACGCCGGCCTCGATCTCCAGCGTCACCTGATTCACGGCAGTGAACTTGCCGAAGTGCTTACTCACGCTCTCTGCGCGCAAAATGATGCTCATGAGACTTGTTGTGGCTGGTCTCCTGACCGAGCCACCCCCGCAAACCGCCGCCGCAGCCACGGCAGCAACTGATCCTGAAAAACACTGACGACACCACCCCGGAAGCCCAGAGTCAGGGCGACCACGATGATGCCGAAGACCAACGACCAATACTCGCCAATCACCACCTCCCCCCGCCAGGGCAGGGTGACCGTTGTGCTGATGCCGATGATGCGGTCCTGGACGATTTCGAGCACAAAAGCGCCCACGATTGGGCCGGCGAAGGCGTGGACGCCCCCCAGCAGGCTGGCCAGCACCGGTTCGGCCGATTTCGTCCAGTGGGCGTAGGCCCCCGGCGTCACCGACCGGAACAGCGGCGCCGCCAGCGCGCCGGCCAGGCCGGCGTACAGCCCCGAAATCGTGAATGATATGAGCCGGTACTTCCGGACCGAGACGCCGGTGAACGCCACGCGGTCCTCGCTATCGCGAATGCCGCGCAGGGTCAGACCAAGCGGCGAGTTCACCAGGCGGTACAACAGCCAGATGGCCACAATACAGACGATCAGCACAAAGTAGTAGTACCGATTCAGCCCCTTCATGTCGATGCCGAGCAGCGGCGCGCGCGGCACACCGGTCAGCCCGTCGGCGCCGCCCGTGACCGCGTCCCACGAGTAGACGACGGCCCAGATCATCATGCCGAAGGACAGGGTGAGCATCGAGAAGTAGATGCGTGTACTGCGGACGCACAGGTAACCGATGATGAGGGCGGCCAGGCCGGCGGCCAGGATGCCCGGGATCACGCCCGCCAGCAACGACGGGTGTTCCATGCTCACCAGGATTTTGGCGCACACGTAAGCGCCGACGGCGTAGAAGCCAGCGTGCCCAAACGACAGCAGGCCAGTGTAGCCAAACAGCAGGTTGAACCCCATGGCGAACAGGGCCAGCAGCAGCATGCGCATCACGGTAAAACTGAAGTAGTCGTACTCCGCCCGACCCGGACGCAATGGCAAGACAGCCAGGAAGATCAGCAGCAAGATGACGCCGGCTGTTTGCCAGTTGAATGGTGTGTGAGTTCGGTCTGTCATCGTTTATCCGTGTTCTTTTCCATCCGTGAGGAAAACTTGCTCTGTCCTCACCCCTTTGCCAGCAGGCCCTCCGGCTTGAACAAAAGCACCAGCGCCATCAGCAGGTAGGGGAGCACCTCGTTGAACCCAGGCAGCAGCAGAATGCCGTAGGCACCGACTACACCGACGATCAATGAGCCGACGAACGCCCCCTTCAGGTCGCCCAGGCCGCCGATGACGACGATGATGAAGGCCAGAATGATCTTGGCGGTCCCCTCGCCAGGGGTCACCACCTGCATTGGGATGCTCAGCGCCCCACCAAGCGCAGCCAGCATGGTGGCGAAGATGAACACGGTGGTGAATAGCCGTGGCGTGTTCACGCCAAGGGCGCCGGCCATCTCCTGGTCGGAGGCAGCGGCGCGCACCATCCGGCCCCACCAGGTTCTCTCCAGCAGCAGCCACACCAGCAGGGCCACGGCAACGCCGGCCGCGATGACAAACAGGTTGTACAGCGGGAAGGCTCTGCCGATGATCTTCACTGAGCGGTCGAAGACCTCGGGCACAGGCGGAATCAGGAACACATCACCCCAGACCAACCTGGCGAGATCAGAGAAAATCAGAATGAATCCGAAGGTCAAGATGAGCTGATAGGCGATGTCAACGTCATACATCCGTTTGAGGAAGAACCGTTCCATCACCAGACCAACGAGGCCGATGGAGACCGTCGCCAGAACCAGAGACAACCAGAAGTTCCAGCCCAGGTGGGCGTAGAAGGTGAAGGCCATGTATGCGCCAAGCATGTACAGGCTGCCATGGGCGAAGTTCAGCACCCCCAGCACACCGAAAGCGATGGTCAGGCCGGCGGCGACCAGCCACAGAAACATGGCGTTGCTCAGCCCCACCAAGCCCTGGAAGATGAGAGTTTGCAGGCTCATTATGAGATTATGGACCCTCCATCAACTACCCAAGAAGACGTTGCTCAATCAGATCGACCAGGCCGGCCACGTCATCCAGACCAAACTGCGGGACATCCAGATCAAGCTGCGTGTCAGTAGCAAGGCCAAGAAGTTCGTCAGGAGTGCAGATGGGCTCGCGGCTGCGGTCAGATCGCACCACCTCGACCTTGGGCTTGCCGGCCCGCTTGTAGCCCTCAGTCAGGATGATGTCCACGTCGGTGATGCCGGCGGCGATCTCGTCCAGCGTCGGCTCGCGATCCACGCGGCGGATGGAGGCCACCTTATCGGGGGCAGCGATGATCACGTGGTCGCTGCCGGCCTGCGCGTGCCGCCACGTATCCTTACCTGGCTGATCGATCTCGAAGCCGGGGTGGACGTGGTGCTTCACCGTGGCCACCCGATAGCCGCGCCGCTTCAACTCGGGAATCAGCTTCTCAAGCAAGGTCGTCTTCCCTGAGTCTGAACGTCCAACCACGGAGAGGATAGGCACTGGCTTATGGCCCGCCCGGTGGACTCCGTCGATCATGTCTCACGCCCTTCCCTGGCGATTGAAGATTCTCTTGCATCAAGCAGTTGAGCTTCAAGCATGTCCCCCCTCTCGACCTCACTCACTCCCGCCGGCACCACCAGCAACGCATTTGCCGCTATCATTGATGTCCAAACGCCAACGCCCGGACCACGGATGCGGCGAGCCTCGAATCCGGCCTCGGTGCGAGTCAGCCGCGCCCATTCGAAAGACAGGACTGGATGAGCATGGAAGCCGTTCACGACGCGGGCCGGCACCGTCACCGGCACCATAGGCCGGCCACCCAGCCGCAGCACCGCCGGCCGCACAAATTCCTCGAGGGTGAGACGGCAGGCACTGGGTGTCCCCGGCAACGCAAACAGGGGACAGCCGCGATACCGACCCAACATCGTGGTGTGTCCACCACGAATCGCCACACCATCGAAGATGGTGGTCCCCTCAGCTTTCAGCAGAGGGCGCAGGAAGTCGCGATCGCCGCGACCGGTGCCGCCAACGGTGACAATCAGGTCAATGGACAGTTCCCGAACTCGTTCGAGACACCGCCGCAGGCTCTCCACCCGATCAGCGGCCACACCCAGGCTTGACGGCCGGCCACCCCAGGAACGCACACAGGCCGACACCAGCGGTGTGCTGCTGTTGGGAATCTGCCCATACCGCAACGCGCTGCCAGGCGGGACCAGCTCATCTCCAGTGGCGACGACCCCCACGCGGGGCCGGCGCACCACCGCCACCGAGGTCCGACCACTCCCTGCCAGCCGACTGATGTCGCCGACGTCTAGCCGCGAGCCGGCCGGCAGCCGGCCACCGTGAAGTTCAACGGCCTGCGCCAACACCCGGTCGAGGGCGGCGTCCAGCTCCACGATCTCTCCCTCACATGGCGCAAGCTCAACCTCGATGTGGGACAGCGCTGCCTTGAAAGATATGGCCTCGCTCATCGGGGAGCTATTCATCACCATTGGGCAAGTGGGTCACCAGGTCGGCAATCAGACCAGCGGTGCCCCTGAGCGGTGACGTAGGATCTGGGCCCTGCCGGCAGACGTAGCAGCGTGGACCCCCCTCAGGTTGGTCAGCCTCGTCACCTCGAAGGGCTGTTGGCGCGCCACAGCCGGCGCAGGGTATCAGGTGGCCGGCTACCAGTGGCTGTGGCTCGGTATCGATCAACGCAGAAGCTGACAGGCGTGGGCCAAAGCTGACAGCATCCTCCGGACAGGCCGCGGCGCAGATGCCACAGTCGATACAGATGCTGGATCGGAAATACAGCACAAAGCTCTCAGCATCGGCTACGAAGCGCAGTGCGCCGGTAGGGCAGAAGCGGGCGCATAACCCACAGGCCGAACAAGCATTGGTGTCCACGTTGACGTCTGCAAAGGGAATGCCGGCCGCCTCAACGGGCACCTCGGACGGCGTCCCCAGGCGCTTTAATTGGCTGTACAGACGTCCTCGGGAGGCTGGTATCCGATGCGGCAGCCGCTGGTCAACCGGCACCGGAGCACCGGCTTCTGGTACCGGCAGTGCTTCAGAAATCACCGTGGCCGCCGTGCGACGAGTCAACTGACCCAGCGCGCTGAAAAAGCTTCTCCGTGACACCTCCGGCTGATCCCCGTCGATGACGGTCCGAGAGGTCGGCGCGACCTCCAGATCTTCCGAATTGCTGACATAAGTCCGGATTGCCGACCGACAATCGAAGGCCTGGAGCAAGAGGTTTGTCGTTTCGGCGGTCCGGGCGATGGCCGGCTGCGCGCGACCGATGGGGCATTCGGCACATGGGCTGTCGTCCAGCCAGATGGTCTGCCGGCCACCGTCGCTGAGTTCAAGAAGATGAGACACCGAGAAGGAAGCCAGACAGCGATTATGCCGCACGACGGCGCTCACCGGTGCCCGTGTGGTTGCTGCATCACTGTTCTGTGGACAGGTCAAAGAGACTGCCTCTTCGGACAGCAGGGAGACGGTCTGCACCAGGTTGGTTTCGGGGACGCCGCGTTGGCTGAACACGTCTGTCGGGCACCAGTGCAGACAGAGCCCGCAATTCACACAGCGATCGGGGGCCAGATGCGGCCGTTGGGGACCGACCGGGGAGCCGTCGCCGGCAGCCGCCGCGCCACCAGGAGGAGGCGATATGGAGCTGCGCAACTCGATGGCGTCGGTGGGGCAGGCATCCACGCAGAGCCGGCAGCCGGCGTCTTTGTGCCGTTCGTTCAGGCAATGCTCGCCTTGCACCGAGACGGGCGCCCCGCCGAATTCATTGAGAAGTGTCGAAAGTGTCTCCAGGTTCAGCATAGTGTGTTGAAAGATTCCTTTGCCCGTGTCCTTTCCCGTCCGTGAGAAGCTGTTGATCCCTCGTCGGTTTGAGGTGAAGTTGGATCACGCCATGCTGTAGAAAGGGACCATGACGTTGGCCACGCGCCACAGTTGGTGAAGTTTGTTGTCCCGCCCCACGTGATCCAGCAACATCTGCAATTTCTCGTTGCCGGCAGCGGGGAGTTCCCCGATCCAGGATACATCCTTTCTCGTGCTTCTCATGCTAACTTACTTTCTGTAGAGCTACGAAAACCTTCACTTGGTCTCGTATCTCGTCCCTCACCCGACGGAAGACAGGCAGGCGCTGATCTTCGGAACCCTCTGCTTTGGCCGGGTCGTCGAATGGCCAGTGGAGCCGTTGCGCCGGCCCCGGGAACAGCGGACAGGCCTCAGCCGCCGCGTCGCACACCGTGATCACGTAGTCGAAGGGTTCGTCGATGAACTGGTTCATGTGCTTGGAGCGGTGCCGGCTGATGTCGATGCCGATTTCGGCCATGACCTTGATGGCCACGGGGTGGACGTAGCCGGCAGGGTCGCTGCCAGCGCTGTACACCTCAAAACGGTCGCCGCCGAGTTGTCGGAGCAGCCCTTCGGCCATCTGGGACCGGCACGAGTTACCGGTACATAGAATCAGTACCCATGTGCGATCCTGAAATTCAGTCATCCGTACGCTCACTCCAGTTTACACCAGGAAGCCATTTTTGTCTAATTCACCTTGCTAATACCGCTCAGATCATCTTCCTCCCCGTCCATCCCCACCATCTCGCCGGCGTGATTATCCGAACCGCCCCGTGATGTAGTCCTCCGTGCTTTTCTCTCTCGGGTTGGTGAATAACCTGTTGGTCGGTCCATACTCCACCAGCCGACCTGCCCGGTCCTCACCCATCATAAAGAAAGCCGTATAGTCTGAGACCCGAGCTGCCTGTTGCATGTTGTGGGTTACGATGACGATCGTATATTCTTCTTTCAACTCCTGCATCAGGTCTTCAATTTTGAGTGTTGCCATGGGGTCTAGCGCCGAGGCCGGCTCATCCATCAGGAGGATTTCTGGCTCCACCGCCAGGGCACGAGCAATGCAAAGGCGCTGTTGCTGCCCACCAGATAGAGCAGTGCCGGGTTGGTCCAACTTGCCCTGGACCTCTTCCCACAGAGCCGCCTGGCGCAAGGCCTGCTCCACTCGCTCGTCCAGCTCAGGTACACGGCCCCAATGGTTGAGCCGGAGGCCGGCTGCCACATTGTCGAAGATGGACATGCTCGGGAAGGGGTTGGGTTTCTGGAAGACCATTCCTACACGCCGGCGAATCTGGACCGGATCAACGCCGGATGCATAGATGTCCTCCTCATCCAGCAGCACCTGTCCACGAATCCAGGTTCCGCGCACCTCCTCGTGCATTCGGTTCAAGCAGCGTAGAAAGGTGGACTTGCCGCATCCGGACGGGCCGATGATGGCCGTGATTTTATTGCGCTCGATAGGCAGAGTAATACCCCGAATGGCGGTGAAAGTGCCGAAGCCCGCATCCAGGTCCTCAGCAACCATCCCCGCCCTCTCTGCTGTAGACACGGTTTCGACTGCTGAGCCCCAGAGCATGGGTTTGGGGTGCACTATTTCATTCATCATTTTCACGTCTCCCGATTTCTATCATACTTCTCCGGGTGGCCGGCCAAAGCGTCGAGCCAGCAGGCTGGCTATCAGCACCAGGGCCACCAGCACCAGCCCTGTCCCCCAGGCCTTGGTTCGCCAGTCGTCGTAGGGTGAGATAGCATAGGTGAACAGGGTGAGAGGGAGTGTGGCGATGGGTTCGTTGATGTTCAGGTTCCAGAAGGGGTTGCCGAAGGCGGTAAAGAGGAGAGGTGCTGTCTCGCCGGCCACGCGAGCAATCGCCAGCATAACCCCGGTGATCACGCCGCCGAGGGCCGTGGGGAGCACCACACTGATCACAGACCGCCAGCGGGGCAGACCCAGGGCCAGAGCGGCCTCCCGTAGAGCAGTGGGCACCAATCGCAACATCTCCTCCGTGGTGCGTGTGATGGCCGGCAACATCATTACGCCCAGGGCAAAACCCCCCGAAAGAGCCGAGAAATGCCCCTGGCGAGCGACAATCAAGGTGTAGGCAAAGATACCCATCACGATGGACGGCACGCCGGCAAGGACGTCGGCCAGGTAGCGCACCGCATCCCCGAAGCGGTTGTCGCCGAATTCGCTGAGGTAGATGCCGGCCCCCAGCCCGATGGGCACCGCGAAGAGGATTGCCAGGCCCACAACGATAAAGCTACCAACGATCGCATTGGCGACTCCGCCCCCGGGCACACCCACAGGTGTAGGAAGATGAAGGAAAAAGCCGGCATTCAGGGCTGAGAAGCCGTTGATTGCCACGTAGCTCAACACGGCCAGCAGCGCCAGGACTGCCAGGCCGGCGCTGAGAGCCGCAACCCCAACCATCAAATAGTTCACACTTTTGCGCCAGAGATATGACTTTCTCATACCCGCCTCTCCCTCGTACCACGGTTCATCCGCCACACCAAAAGCTGAGCCAATGCGTTTAAGATGAGCGTGATGACGAAAAGGATCAATCCCAATTCGATCAAGACCGACACGTGTATGTCAGTCGTTGCTTCTGTGAACTCGTTGGCAATCTGGCTGGCCAACGTGTAGGCCGGATTGAACAAACAGGCCGAAACATCCGGCCGGTTTCCAATGAGCATGGTCACGGCCATCGTCTCTCCAACGGCACGGCCTAGCGCCAGCATCAATCCACCGACGATACCTGAACGGGCGTAAGGGACCACCACCTGCCAGATCGTTTCCCAGCGCGTTGCACCGAGTGCCAGCATCGCCTCTCGCTGATCATCCGGTACCGCTCGCAGCACATCGCGGGCCACCGCTGTCGCATAGGGCAGAATCATGATGGCCAGGATGGCA
This sequence comes from uncultured Anaerolineales bacterium, assembly GCA_964532665.1. Taxonomy (GTDB): domain Bacteria; phylum Chloroflexota; class Anaerolineae; order Epilineales; family JAANWY01; genus CAZHMV01. The sequence continues at coordinate 3,588 of CAZHMV010000167.1, read as the reverse complement.
ACAGCAGCCAACATTCCCAAGCCCAACGGGGGGCAACTGAACAGAGGCAGAAAACCCAGATGGCCACGCAGTCCTGTTTCAACCGGATCGCGGAGAACAGGGATCAGCACGTACAACCCCCATAACCCGTACACCACACTGGGAATGGATGCCAGCAATTCAATCAGGAAAGAGAGCGGCCGGTCCAGCCAGCGGGGCGCCAACTCGGCCAGGAAGATGGCCGAGAACAGCCCCAACGGGCCGGCGATGGCCAGGGCCAGGAGAGAGGAAACCAGCGTGCCGTAAATGGCCGGCAGAGCCCCAAACTCCTCGAATACGGGGTCCCACATCACATCCACCAGGAAGTGCAACCCAAAGCGGCTCAGGCCCGGTCGTGCACCGGCGAAGAGTTCGTATCCCAGTAAGATAATCAGGGCTGCGACGATGGCTGCCATCAGCCATGCCCAGCCCTGAAACAGGGCATCTCCCAGGTTGCGCGGAGCACTCAATGCCCGGCGCGAAACTGTTCTATCCGATACCATTTACACTTGCCTCCGAGAAGACCAGACAAGGGGACGGGAGACGGCCTCCCATCCCCTTGTTGGCTTCCCACTTTGCTCGTCATTCTCACCGACCCGGTACCGACTTGCCGCCTTCACAGGTCAAACCGTTGAGCCGCTCCAGCACCTGTTGCTTCACGCTCGCACCCAGCGGAGCATACAAGAGCTCGGTGGCGTACCTGTCGCCATCCTTCATGGCCCATCGGACGAATTCGGCCAGCTTTTCCGCCTTGATGCAGTCCGGCATGTCCTTGTAGATCAGCAAAAAGGTGTAGCCAGCGATGGGATAGGACTTGTCGCCCGGAGCATTCACAAGAAGCTGGGCCATGTCCGCCGGCATGTCGCTGCCAAAAGCATCCGATGCGGCGGTGATGCTGTCCAGCGAAGGCTCAATGAACTGGCCTGCCTTATTCTGAACCGTGGCATACGGGATCTTGTTTTGCACAGCGTAGGCAAGTTCGATGTAGCCCAGGCCGCCGGACTGCTGGCGCACGACGCCGGCCACGCCTTCGTTACCCTTGCCACCCAGGCCCACCGGCCACTCCACCGAAGTGCCGGCTCCGACCCTGGTCTTCCACTCCTGGCTGATCTGGCTCAAGTAGCTGGTGAAGAGAAACGTTGTCCCGGACCCATCCGAGCGGCGAGCGACGATGATATCCTGATCCGGCAGCTTCACATCCGGATTCAGTTCTGTCAGGCGAGGGTCATTCCACCTCGTAATCTTGCCCAGGAAGATATCGGCAATGATGTCCGGAGTAAGTTTGAGCCCACCGGGAATGGCGTTACCATCGGCATCGTTCACGTTGTAGGCAATGACCACAGCGCCGGCCACTGTGGGGAACATCTCCAGGCCAGGTGCTGCTGTCTTCTGCTCGTCGTTGAGGATGGCATCAGAGGCGCCAAAATCCACCGTCCTGGCCGTGATCTGGCGGATACCGCCGCCGGAGCCGATGGATTGGTAGTTGAAGCGAACTTCCGGATCAACGAAAGCGTACTCGTAGAACCAGCGTGAGTAGAGAGGGAAGGGGAAGGTAGCGCCGGCACCGGTGAGCTGGATAGAGCCGGCTGCCTTTGCTGGAGCCGCTCCAGCGGCTTGCTGTTGGGCCGGCTGTTGTGCAGAGGCCGGCTGGGCTTGCTGCCCTCCGCCGCAGGCAACAGCGACGAGCGCCAGCATGATGATGAGACCGACCAGCCAACCACGTTTTGAAATACCTATCACGTTTCTTTTCCTCCTGTTCGATTCTCTGTTGATCATTCAGGAGGGATTGTATCAGGGATGGATTAAGAGCCGTTCATGTCGGCTTTAACAGCCGATTAAGTTTGTGTTAAGGTTTCTTCACATCGTCCCATCCTGTTTGCATAAACGCACCACTTGTAGTGGATCATGAAGGCCGGCCATCTGCAGTGCAGATAGGGATCGAAGCCTGGGAGTCGCTGTTGGATTGGCTGGAGAATGTTGAAGATCGAGCACTTGTGAAGGAAGCTTTGCCCCGTTTGCGAGAGGGGCCAAACAGGGCCGGGGCACTCAGATGGGAAGCACTCAGGCAGGAGTAGGATCTTTCTGAGGTGGAACCGGAGCATGGCGCAACCTGAGTCAGTTTTCACCAGGGGGGACGGGCTGAGCCGTGGTTATGCCACCGTCAGCAGGGCGATGATCAGAGCTGCGCCCAGGGCCACCAGACCCAGGCCGAAGAGAATCACCGAGGCTGTGAGTCGGCGAGACTTGCCGGCCAGCAGCGGAAAAAAGCAGGGCACCAAGGCCCTGCTTTTTGTATAGACCGGTGGCGAAGCCAGCCTCACCTCAGTGTCACCAGCACCTTGATCATGCCAGCGCCTTTCTCGAAAGGCTCCAGTGCCTTGCCCAAGATCGCTCCTGTGGGGTAGATTTCGATCCCGTTAATCGTCACGGGGTTGGCCTTCATCGCATGACCCGGTGTGCTCGACGTCGTCAGCAGGTCACCCGGCAGAATCGGGCCGCTCTCGGCAGTCACTTTCACCGGCACGATTCCCAAAAGCGCAACAGGTGCCCGGTTCTTGGCTTGCTGAGAATCGAGAGCTTCCAAGCCCCCTTCGCCAATGAGCACATCGCCGACGAAACCGGGCTTCGTGGAATAAACTCCCGCCAGATTGGACGCATAGGGCGTCGTGGAACGGGTGACCTTACCGTCGGACCCGATGACCAGGACATCTCCGGGTTGGTAGTCGGTCTCGACACCGGCGACGGCCATCATCTCGGCAAAGTCAGCGGGACTTGTAAAGGCACCGTCGGCCTTGACATTCCCGGTGGCCCGCTCTACCACGAAACGCAAGTCGCCCGCGTTCAGGTCGATGCCTCGGATCAAGTCGGTGCCGGACACGCAGGGGCGAGCGCAACCGCCCTGGACGCGAAGAGAAGTCCCGGCGCCACTCTCGGCAATTACCCCATCCCCGTTGACCGATTCTCCCACGACACCGTTAGCGTCGCGGCTGATTGCGAATAGTCCATTTCCAGTGTCTGCTGACACAACGATGCCTGCATGGCCGGAGGGCGTCCCGCTGATGTCCGGGCCGACTACCACTTTCAGCCTGGCTGTGGGATTGTCCGTTCCGATACCAACGTTGCCGCTTTGGTGAAATGTGGTGTAGGTGGGGCAGTTGCCGGGATCATCACATCCGGCTATCTGCAAAACGTTTGCGCCTGAGCCATTTTCACCCCCGGCAATGAAGCCGGCTTCATTGCCGTTACCATCCCCGAGGCTTAACCGCGAGTTCCCGCCGGTCCAAACCTTTAGCCACGAATTCGCGGTTCCAACCCTGAAGCTGTTGCCACCGCTAACAACCTCGAGTTTATGGCTCGGGTTGGCTGTTCCGATACCGACATTGCCTGTGGTATCGACCCGCATTGCCTCTGCACCGTTGGTCTTGATGATGAGAGGCTGGTTATCAGTAGTACCCAGGAAGTGAGTGACCGGGTTGGTGCCGGCATTCCCAAAGAGACTCCAGTAAGTTCCGAAGTTCCGCATCACAACCGGAAGGTATGCGTCATCGTTAGCCAGCTCTTGACCACTGT
>CAZHMV010000166.1:0-12541 GCA_964532665.1 uncultured Anaerolineales bacterium | reverse complement strand
TCAACGTAACACTTCGTGTGACTGGCACTATCCGAAATGAGGTTTCGCAGCGTCATCGTGTTGTTCCAACTTATATTTCATAAGTGTCCAGATGGAGACGGAAACCTTCGGCAAATCTCGGACGAAATACCTACGTACGCACCACGCCGTCGAGAGGAATGAGCTCGAATGCCTCCGAGATTTCCGTTGGGGATTTGGCTGTCATTCTCTGAGGGCTTGAGTTGTCTCACGACCACCGCAGCCCCCTCGGATAATGGTTCTTCACGATCCCCCGCACGCGCTTGCCCCATCCCAGTGGAAATCCATCGACCGCCACCATCACCCATCCATCATCGCCGGCCACCCGCAGCGTCTCCCCCCGCAGATAGGCCGAAACCTCCGCGCTGTCCGCCGCGAGATCGATGACCTGGCAAGCGTCGCCCGGCGTCAGGCCCATCGCCAGGGCATGGCCTGGCTCGAAGCGGTTCTTCTTTACCGTCCCGAGCCACCAGCCAGGATGAATGACCCGCAAGCCATCCAAGTTCGGGAGACCGGCCGGCACCTGATACAAATACGAACCTACCAGCACCAGCCGATCCATGGCCGGCATGGCAACCAGATGCTCTCGACAGAAAGCCTCGTAGAGCTGACGAACCTGCCCTGGGACCTCTGCCGGCTGCCGCGAGCCAGGTACTTCGACTGTCACGGAATCGGCTCGGCGCAACAGCGCCACAAAGTGCCCTTCTCCGGTAGTCCGGTGGGGCCAGAGCCGAACCGCATGTCGAAGCTCTGGCCGGCGAAGCCCCTCGCCCACCCAGTCGGGCCGGCCATGCGCGAATCCGGGCACACGCGGTGGCTCCACCACTTCGAACTCGGAATGCTCGCATAGAAAGCGCGCGACGACTTCCTCATTCTCTTCGGGGGCGAACGTGCAGGTTGAGTAGCCCAACAGCCCCCCTGGCCGCACCATGCGCGCGGCTTCGTTCAGAATCGCCGTCTGTCGCACCGAGCACCCTCGGATCAGCCCGGGCGACCAGTCGGCGCGCGCTGTCTGGCTCTTGCGGAACATGCCCTCGCCGGAACAGGGAGCGTCCACCAGGACGCGGTCAAAAAAGCCCTCGAACGGATCGGCCAGGCGGTCCGGCGTCTCGTTGGTGATCACCGCATTTCGCGCCCCCCATCGCTCCAGGTTGCCGGCCAGGTCCCAGACGCGCTTCGGGTGAATTTCGTTCGCCACCAGCAACCCTTCATTTCGCATCAACGAGGCGATCTGGGTCGCCTTGCCGCCAGGAGCGGCTGCCAGGTCGAGCACACGTTCTCCCGGTTGTGGGTCCAGCAGTTCCGCCACTACCGTAGCGGAAGGGTCCTGAAGGTAGTAGAGGCCGGCGGCGTGGTACAGATGGCGGCCTGGCTGGGCGTCGCTGGTCACCAGGAAGGCGGACGGCGACCACGCGAGCGGCGTCAGATCAAACGGAGCAAGCGCACGAAATGCTGCCGACGAGAGTTTCAGCGTGTTAACCCGCAGACCGACCCTAGGCGGCTCCTGATAACTGCGTAGAAGCTCGTCGTATTCTGCGCCGAGCAGGCGTTCCATTCGCGCCAGGAACCCCTCCGGAAGCTGCTCCAGCATGCGCCTACTCCACCTTCACGGGCCGTGGCAGCGTGAAGAAGAAGCGCGTGCCGGCGCCCACCTCGCTCTCGACGCCGATTTGGCCGCCGTGGGCTTCCACAATCGCCCTGGCAATCGCCAGCCCGAGCCCCGATCCGCCTGTGGCCCGGCTCCGCGATTTCTCGCCCCGGTAGAACTGGTCGAACACGTGCGGCAAGTCGTCGGGGCTGATGCCTTCGCCCGTGTCGCGCACATCGACCAACACACCTTCTGCTGTCAGTGAGGCATGCACCCGGACCGTGCCACCCGCCGGCGTGTGGTGCACGGCGTTGTCCACCAGGTTCGCCAGCACCCGCCCGATCTGCTGGGCGTCGATGAGCACTGGATCGACGTTGGGCGAAACGCTGCCCTCCAACGCCACGCGGCGACGCGCCGCCAGCGCCGAGAAGCTCTCGAGCGTATCCGAGATGAGGTCAGAGATCGAATTGGGGCGCCGGCCCAACTGCAGGCCGCCGGCATCGAGCTGCGCCAGCTCGAACAGGTCATCGACCAACAGCGACAGCGAACCAATGTCCCTCTGTGCCGTGCGGAGATAGCGTTCAATCGTGGCAGGGTCCTCAACCACCCCATCGGCCAGCGCCTCGACAATCACGCGCATCGATGCCAGGGGCGTGCGCAGGTCATGTCCCACCCAGGTGATCAGATCGCGCCGCAGCACATCCAGCTCGCGTTGTCTCTGCGCTGCCTCCTCAAGCTGGGCCGCCATCTTGTTGAACGAGCGTGCCAGCTCGGCCATTTCGTCGCGCCCCACCACCGGGACCCGAACATCCAGGCGCCCCTGCGCGATCTCGCGAGCCCCCCGGTTCAACGCGACGATACTGTTGGTGAGGGCCGCGGACACGAAGTACCCCAGCGACATGGCGATGCCGCCTGCGAACAGCAGCAACACAGTCGCCAGCAGCAAATCGTGCCGGCTGGCGAACATCAGCCGGGCCGTCACCCACACGTTCAGGAACGTGAGGAGGCTGGAGAGGGCGTAACCGCCCAGCAGGGTCCAACTGACATGGGGAGAACGGCTAATCCAGCCCAGGCGATAGGCCCCATAGCCCGCTGCCACGGATATCACGGCTGTGATGGACAGGAACGCGGCCATCGCCCCGAACTCGCTCATGGGCGGATGCATCAGCAGGTAGAAGATGGCCAGCGCCAGCACAACGGCCAGGACGACGCCGCCGGCAAAGAGTGCCGGCAGTTTCAGATATCGCTGTGCAGAAAGCCCTATCACTTTACGCCTCACGGTTCAAGCTTGTACCCGATGCCCCAGACGGTTTGAATGTAACGCGGGTTTGATGGATCGGGCTCGATCTTTTCGCGCAGACGGCGCACATGCACCGTCACCGTGCTGGGATCAATGTAGTCTGCCAGGCCCCAGACAAGATCGAGCAACTGATCACGCGTGAATACCTGGCGCGGGTGTCGCGCCAGCACCCACAGGAGATCGAACTCCGTTGCAGTCAGCGATTTTTCCTCGCCATGCACTTCAACCAGGCGCGTCTGAGGGTCAATTCGCAGGCCGGCGAACACCACTGGCTGCTCACTGCTTCGCGCAAGCGAGCCCCGCGTCCGGCGCAAGACCGCCCGCACGCGACTGACCAGCTCTTGCGGGCTGAACGGCTTCACGACGTAGTCGTCGGCGCCCATCTCAAGGCCGGCGATGCGATCCGGTTCGTCCCGCCGGGCAGTGAGCATGATGATAGGCGTATCGCCCCGAGCACGCAGCCACCGTGTGATCTCCAGCCCATCCACCTTCGGCAGCATTAAGTCGAGCACCACCAGATCTGGCACCTGCTTCGCCAACACGGCCAGCGCCGCCTCCCCGTCTCCCACCACGGTCACCTGGTAACCCGCGCGCCGCAGGTAGAGGCTAACCACCTCCGCGATGCTGGGCTCATCCTCAACGATCAGAATCGTCCCGCCATCCATCCTGACTGCTTCCTTTCATGTAGAAGTTCAGATTAGTATGGCACAAAATGCTTACGAAGCCATCACGAGGAGCAGCCATTCCTGTAAGAAATCCGTAACCCTTCTGTTGGAAAACCGTAACCACCTGGTCGTACACTGAACCCCAGAATAGGACGACGCCTGGCTGATCGCGTCGTTCAAGTGTACCCCGACCAGTGCAATTCCACAAGTCGGGAGCATAAGAGGGATCAGAAAGGAGACGATCTGAGATGAAAATTCAACACAGGCGGTTAGTCAATGTCGCCATAGCAATCACGTTATGCATGATTCTGACAGTCGGGGTGGCCTATGGCGATTCTTCGCCCGCTACCTACAAGGTCACCATCAAGAATCTGACGAAGGGCCAACCACTGACCCCACCGGCGGTCGCAACTCATCGAGAGGGCACCGACATCTTCGCCGTAGGCCAGACTGCCAGCTCCGAATTGAAGGAGGTTGCGGAAAACGGCAACCTCGATCCACTGGTGAAGGCCCTGACCAACAACATGGAGGTGTCCGACGTGTTGGTCGCCGTCGCCGGCGAGCCCCCACCGCTGCTGCCAGGCAAGTCGATAACCTTCATGATCGAGGCCGGCGATGGCGCGCAGTTCCTGTCCTTTGTGAGCATGCTGATCTGTACCAACGACGGCTTCACCGGGCTTGACTCCCTCCGACTTCCGGAGGAGATGGACGGAGGCATCACCGTCACCACGGCCGGCTACGACGCGGGAACGGAGATCAACAGCGAGGACTTCGCCGACCTGGTGCCCCCTTGCCCGGCATTGACCGGCGTGGAGTCGATGGTTGAGGGCTCGGGGGAGAGTAAGCCGGCGCTGGCTGAAGGCGACGTCATCCGACTCCACCCCGGCATTCAGGGTGGTCACGACCTCGCCCCGATGGTTCACGGCTGGACCGATCCGGTCGCGGAAGTCGTTGTGGAACGTGTGGACCAGATGATGATGCCAGAGATGATGCCGCAGACCGGCGAGGCCGGCGGCATCCCTGTGCTGCCGCTGGCAACGCTGGCCACCGGCCTGGCACTCCTGGCAGGCGCCGCTGTGCTGCGGCCACGCCGGCACTAAATCGACTATGCGTGTCTGCCGGGTGGTCGGCGACCTGGGGGATGGCCGGCCACCCGGCTACACGATGCACGCCGAAATGGCGATAAAGCAAGCTTTTTGCAAAATAATCCGGCACAGGATACAATTCTCTCTGCCCTGGAGCCCGAAAGCAGCCGGTTGAGTTGAAAAGGAGCGAACTCATGCGACAGTCGTCCATAGCAGGCGGAGCCCTCGTGGGCGCGCTGACCAGCCTGGCGCTGACAGCCGTCTTTTTCCTCGGTGAGCAGTTCGCCGGCCTGCCCTTCCTGCCCTTCGATCTGTTTGACTGGCTGGCCCGTGTGCTGCCCGGCGACGTGGTGACGGTGGGCATCGATGCCATGGTACGCACCGTCCCCACGCTGAACCTGGGTTCCACGAGCGACATGGCCAAGCGCATGGAGCAACTGATGGGCGTCGGCCTGTTCGTCGGGGGCGGCATCCTGCTGGGTGCGATCATCGCCTGGGCTGTAGGGTGCAGCACCCGACCGGGCTGGCAGTTCGGCGCCCTCGGCGGGCTTGTCGCGTTCATTCCGGCAGCCGCCATCGAGCTCGACCTGGGGATGGCCGGCGATCCTTCCCTGGCGCTACTCTGGCTGGCCGTGCTGATCATCGGTTGGGGGGCCTGGCTGGGCAACCTCCTGGGCACGTTTGCCACACCGCCCGTGGCACGCGAGGTGGACGCCGCCCGTCGCGCCGCCCTGGTCAAGATTGCCGGCGGCTCAGTGGGTGTAGCCCTGGCCGCCTGGGGAATCGGTCGCGTGCCAGCATCCCAGCGAGCGAGCACGGGCGCAGGCCAGCCCCTGGCCAACCTCCGGACCGCCACCCCGCCGCCGAGTGCAACGCCTCGCCCGTCGGCGACGCCGGCCACCACCGCCACGCCGGGCGACTCGCCAACCCCGGGCATGTCCCCGACACCGTTACCACAGGCAACGGCGACCGCCACCATGCGCGAACGGGTCGCGGCAGCGCCTGGCACCCGTCCGGAACTGACACCCGACGAAGATTTCTACCGCATCGATATTAACACCCGCCCTGTGATCATCGAGGGGCAGTCGTGGGTGCTCCAGGTAGACGGGCTGTTCGACAATCCGCGGCCCCTCACCCTTCAGGACCTTATGGCCTACCCTGCCATTACCCAGCCGATCACGCTGAGCTGCATCTCCAATCGCATCGGCGGGGACCTGATCGGGACCAGCAACTGGACCGGCGTCCGCCTGCGTGACGTCCTGAAAGACCTGGGCCTGCGCCCCGAGGTCGAGGAATTGTACATCGAAGCCGCTGATGGCTTTTTCGAAAGCGTGGCGATGGAAGACCTGATGGACCCGCGCACGTTGCTGGTGTACGGCATGAGCGGCGAGACCCTGCCGGTGGAGCATGGCTTTCCCTTGCGCATTTACATCCCCAACCGATACGGCATGAAGCAGCCCAAGTGGATCACCCGCATCGAGGCTATCGATTACGAGGGGCCGGGTTACTGGGTTGTGCGTGGCTGGAGTGCAGAGGCGCGTCCCCAGATTGTCTCAGTCATCGACATGGTGGCGAAGGAACATGTCGTAGATGGCAGGACCCCCATCGGCGGGATCGCGTGGGCCGGCGATCGAGGCATCCAGAAAGTCGAAGTGCAGGTGGACGGCGGAGCGTGGGTGGAGGCGATCCTGCGCACGCCGCCACTCAGCCCGCTGACCTGGGTGCAGTGGCGCTACGACTGGCCTATGCAACCTGGCCGGCACACCTTCCGCGTCCGCGCCACCGACGGCACCGGCGCCCTGCAGATCGAAGAAGGGTCCCGCCCCGCGCCCAACGGTGCCACGGGCTACCACTCGGTGACCGCGACGATCTAAACCCCCTATTTGACAGTTACACCGCATCGTGATAGCATTCTGGCGCCAAATCCGACAAATCTAGGGAGTGTGTTGATGAAACGACAACATCTGATGCCAATCGTGGTCTTCGGTGTGCTGGCTCCGTTGCTGGTGGCGACCATTGGGTGCGGCGGTGGACAGCCGGCCCAGCCAGCGAAGGCCGGCCCGGAGCCAAATTTCAGCACCGACAGCCCATACGTGAGTATTGATGCGCTTAAGCAAGAGTTTGATCGTGGCGCCAAGATGATCATCGTTGACGCGCGGCCGAAGCAGGACTATGACATGGACCACATTGCCGGCGCCATCTCCATGCCCTTCTTCGAAGTGGAACAGCGGTACAAAGAGCTGCCACGCGACACGTGGATCGTCACCTACTGTGCATGCCCGAGGGCTGAAGCACAGGAAGCAGCTAACACCCTGAAGCAAAAGGGCTTCAAGAAAGTCAAAGTGTTCTACGAAGGCTACTTCGAGTGGCTGTCCCGGCAGTACCCGATTGCCAAAGGCAGCGAAAGCTAGACTCAGTAGATCCAAATTCTAAGCTCAAAGCGGACCACAGTCCGCGTCTTAGCCGCTGGACTGTGGTCCAGCTAGAGCATTCTTGGATCTACTGAGACTGAATATAACTACCTTATATCAAGGGGTCTGACAGACCATGGCGGAGCAGGCACCCGACAAGCGAGGCGCGTCACCCGTTCGCGAGGATCGGGTGCGTGATGCTGAGCCCCACGTGATCGACGGCGTGACGGCGACGAGGCTAGCTGAGACCTTCAAGGCCCTTAGCGACCCGACCCGCGTTCGCATCATATCCGCTCTGTCAGGTATTGAGCTGTGCGTTCACGACATCGCAGCAACCCTGGGAATGACCCACTCTGCCATTTCGCATCAGTTGCGCACCCTGCGGGAACTACGTCTGGTCAAGTTCCGTCGTGAAGGCCGGCATATCTACTACTCCCTGAACGACGAGCACATCCAGGACCTCTTCCGCCAGGGGCTGGATCACATTCTCCACGACTGATGCTTCCTCATCCTGTTTTGCCTGCTGCGTAGCTCGATGTGGAGGATACCCGTGCCGGGCAGCCTGGACGAGAATAGCGACTTTGGGTATAGGTGAGCTTACTTTGAGAGGATTAGAAGCATTCCAGGATGTGCAGCGACTGATCGTGGTTGCTGCTCATCCAGACGACCTGGAGACGATCTGCGGCGGAACAGTTGCCATGCTGACTCAGCGTGGCGTCAAGGTCTTTTCCGTCAATTGCACGCTGGGTGACATCGGGAGCCAGGACGCCGCCATCACCCGGCCGGCGCTGGCCACGACTCGCCTGGCGGAGACGGAAGACGCGGCGCGCATTCTCGGCATCGAGCAGTGCTACAATCTGGGTCACCATGACGGTGAACTGGAGGCCAACCTGGAAGTGCGGGCTCAAATCGCGCGCCTGTATCGCATTACCCAGGCGGACACGCTGTGGACTTTTGACCCCTTCTGGGCCGGCCAGATTCACCCCGATCACCGGGCCGCCGGCCAGGCGGCGCTGGATGCCTACATGCCGGCCAAGATGCCCCTCTACCGGCCAGAGCAGCTCAGCGAGCCGGGCGCTTGCCTGGGCTGCCTGGAGCGCGTTTTCCTCTTCTCCACCGCCCGCGAACCCGACGTTTTCGTAGACATCACCGCCGTCTACGAGACCAAGTTTGCCGCTTGCATGGCACACCGCAGCCAGTTCCCGAAGGGTGAAGAGAGCCTGGGGTGGATGAAAGAGCTGGACCGGAAGCAGGGCCAGGTGATCGACGTGCCCTACGCTGAGTCGTTCAAACAGATGGAAGTGTGGTAGAGAGTAACCGGTGATCAGTGATCAGTGATCAGTAATCACTGACAGGACTTACGCGGTCCGTCTGAGTTCAGGTGACCGGCACCTGACAATGTGGCTTGACAGCGCTGATCTGGACTGAAAACGCGCCGGCCAGCGGCTCCATCGTGTGCAGAGAGGTGCCGGTCACCTTCACCGCGTAACCCCTGTCAGTGATCAGTAGTCATAACCCGATCACTGATTACTGATCACTGTTCCCCGCCAGCCCCATGCCGGCATACATTTCACCGAGAAATGTGGACGGAATCTTCGCGATTATCCGTGGCTCCGACAGTCCGACCTCGCTAGCCAATTGCAGGAACCCCGCCTCGTCCAGTGGGTACGGGACGGCGTAGTTGCCTCGGGTCGCGTTGTATTCCACGATGATCAGCCGGCCACCCGGCCTCAGCAGGCCGGCAAGCCGGATCAGGACCGGCTTTTTCTGCCTGACGAAGTGGAGCGAGTTGGCCATGATCAGGCCATCCAGCGGGGGCAGCGACAGGGGGTGCGTGAAATCGGCGAGGATCGGATGAACGACGGCCTCGGGGTAGCTCTCGGCGAAGTTTCGGGCGAGGGCTTGCAGGGCGCGCCGGCTTCTGTCGATGGCGTAGATTTCGCTGCCCGGCCGGAGCAGGGTGTACAATGCCGAGGTGAAGATGCCGTCGCCACAGCCCAGGTCGGCCCAGGTGCCGCCGGCCTTCTCCACCCCGGGTTGGAGTAGGGTGCGCGCTTTTCCAATGCGCCGCGCTTCACGTTCTGCCCAGGCGCTCAAGGCAGATTTCCGATGGGGTGTCAGGTCGAAGTGGGGTAATCCGCCTGCAGGCGTATACCTGAATTGCGTAATCTACGCCTTTCTGCAAATCCACCGACCTGAAGATCAGCGTCCAACGCAAAGGCTATGCCGGCGACCTGATCGACAATCTCCTGGCGGCACCCCCCCGCTGAAGTCGGGTACGCACTCGACTATTTGTCGCAACAGTCTCCCTCCTCAGGTCAGCCTCATGCCTTCACCACATCGCACAGCAACGCCTTGTAGACCGGGAAACCGGAGATCGGGTCGCGGTTCTCTGAATCGGTGAGATCGTTTACGTTCGCCCGACGCCACGCTTCGGCGGCGATGGGGCCTCCGCCTCCCATGCTGACTTCGACGACGCCTGGTACGATGTCGTCCGTCACGTGGGCCTTGAACGGCACGCGCCCGCGCGGTGACACCACGAACACATCGTCGCTGTCGGCGATGCCTCGGGCGGCGGCGTCCCTGGGGTGCAGCACCACCAGCGGCTCCGGCCGCAGCTTCAACAGCCCTGGGATGTTGTGGAGCTGCGATCGAAAATCGGACTGGACTCGCGCGCCGGAATTGAACACCAGCGGGTAAGCTTTGGCGACATCCGGCGCAGCGATGGGGCCCTCGACAGGCTCGGTGTAGGCCGGCAGGGCCTCGTAGCCGTAGCCGGCCAGCAGGCTGGACGTGATCTCAAGTTTGCCGGAAGGTGTCTCGAAGCCTGGCCGGCCATCTTGCCGTAGCAAGCCATGTTCCCACTTCTTGTACACCATTGCAGGTGCTGGCTTAGAAACCCCCTCCGGGTGTGCCCGCAGCATGTCTACATCGACACCCGTCCCTCGCAACGCAAATTCCAGAACCTCCCCCTCACTCTGCGGGCACACGTGCCCGTACCCCAGTCGCCGCGCCAACTCCGCTCGGATCAGGTAGTCGTTGCGGGCTTCGCCGAGTGGCTCGATGACCCGCCGGCGCAGTTGGATGTGTGATTCGTAAGTCATGTAAGACTCGATTTCGAACATGGTGGTGGCCGGCAGCACAACGTCGGCGTAGAGGGCATCAGCCGTGAGGAAGCGATCCACCACCACCAGGAAATCCAGTGCCTCAAAGCATCGACGCCATAGATCGGGCTGCGGGTAAGCCGTGATGATCGAAGATCCGCCGATGAACATCGCTCGAACGGGATAGGGGTCATCTTCCAGGATGGCCCGTGGCAACTCCATGGCATGGGCCTCATTGCGGAAATGGTGGTACAGCGGATACTTCTCCTTGCCGATGGGATCGACGTGGTTGGGCGGAGCGATGAGGGTTCGGTTGGGCTCGAAGTCGGTCCCCGGCATTTTGAAGACCATGCCACCGGGCACGTCCAACTGGCCGGCCAGCGCCCATAGAATCAGGGCGGCGCGGATGTTTTGTACGCCGCTATTCGTGTACTCCAGGCCGGTGTACATCACCTGCGCCGCGCCGTGGGCCGTGGCGATGTCGCGTGCCACCTGGCGGATGGTCTGGGCCGGCACCCAGGTGATCGTCTCCGCCGCCTCCGGCGGGAATTGCCGCACGTAGTCCCGCAGCTCATCGAAACCCAGAGTCCAGTTTTCAACGAATTCGCGGTCGTACAGGTTCTCCTCGATGAGAACATGGATCATGCTCAGCGCCAGCGCCCCGTCGGTGCCAGGTCGGATGCCGACCCAGCGGGCATCGGTTGCTTTGGCTGTTCTGGTGCGACGATGATCGATGACAACGACCTGCGCCCCTCTCCGCTGGGCCTGCCTGATCCGTTTGAGCATGATAGGTGGCGAGTCGGTGGCCGGATTGGCCCCCCACACCACGATGAGGTCAGCCTGATCCACGTCGTTGAACATGTCCAGCGTGTACGCGCCAAAGGTGGCCTGGGGAGCGATCTTGCCGTGGGCTACGTAGCAGATAGCGCCGACGCCGGTGGTGTTGGGTGAGCCGAAGGGGAAGAACAGGCTGGAGGCAGAGGACTCGCGGGTGCCAGCCGGCGCAAAGATGTCGCACAAGGACTGCTCAAAGTTGCCGCGGCCGGTGTACATACAAACGGCCTCGGGACCATAGCGGTCTGCCACCTGGCGCAGCCGGCTGACGATCGTATCCATGGCCTCATCCCAGGAGATGCGCTCAAACGCATCCGTTCCCTTCGGCCCGACCCGCTTCAGCGGGTACAGCAGCCGGTCCTTTGAGTAAACGATCTCCCTGGACCGCATGCCCCGAGGGCAACAGCTCCCCCTCGGGTGGTCGGGCAACGGCTCGATGCGCTGGATCATGCCGTCTTCCAGGTACACGTTGACACCGCAGCCGGCATCGCAGATGCCGCACATGCTGGTGATCACCTGCTGTTGTTCCA
Source organism: uncultured Anaerolineales bacterium (assembly GCA_964532665.1). GTDB lineage: Bacteria > Chloroflexota > Anaerolineae > Epilineales > JAANWY01 > CAZHMV01. Next base: position 1,006 of record CAZHMV010000166.1, on the reverse strand, counting down.
CCGGCTCGTCTGTTGGACCTTCTATGACCGCAGTGCTTGTCAGAACGTGTTTGAGTTCCATCGATATCTCTAGCTAGCCTCCAACTCATTGCTCGAAAACAATCACCCCACGCGCTACCTCGCCACTGAGCATGGCTTCGTAAGCCTCGTTGATCTCGTCCAGAGTATACTCGCGTGAGATCAGTTCGTCCAACTTGAGCTTGCCGGCCACATACAAATCCAGAATCATCGGGAAGTCGCGCCGGGTGTTGGCGGTGCCGTAATACGACCCCACAACGCGCTTCTCCTGCCGCGTCAGAAGCGCGCTGGGGAAGTTGGTGGACGTTCCCATGGGTGCCAACCCGACCAGAACCAGCGTCCCACCAGGCCGCACCGCCCTCAGGGCCTCCTCCTGCACCGCTGGAATACCGATGGCTTCGAACACGTAGTCCGCCCCACGCCCATCGGTCAGGTCCCGGACGTGCTGCACCGTGTCGTCGCCGGCCATCAAGGTGTGCGTCGCACCGAAAGCGTGGGCGAGCTCCATCTTGGCCGGCACGCGATCCACGGCGATGATGGTTTCCGCACCGCACAGCGCAGCACCCTGCAGGATGTTCAATCCCGTACCGCCGCAGCCGTAGACGACAACACTGTCGCCGGGCCGAACCTGAACCGTGTTCATGGCAGCCCCCACGCCGGTCGTCACCGCACAGCCAACAAGGGCCGCAACGGTGAGGGGTACGTCCTTGCGAATGGGGACACACGCTTCCTGGAGGACGACGGTCCGCTCGGCGAAGGTGGCCAGGCCGGCAAAGTGGTAGACCGGCTCCCCGTCGATGCGCAGGCGGGTGGTGCCATCCAACAGCGTGCCAGCCCAGATCGGCCTGAGAAAGGTCTCGCACAGGTTGGGCTGTCCGCGCACACAGTAGAAGCACGCGCCGCAGTCGGGCGCCCAATTCAGAATGACGTGGTCGCCGGGCTGGACACGCGTGACGCCCTCGCCCACGGCTTCGACGACGCCGGCCCC
>CAZHMV010000165.1:10442-12677 GCA_964532665.1 uncultured Anaerolineales bacterium | reverse complement strand
CTCCAGGTGGGCGTCGCCGTCCCCTCCGCCCCAGGCAAACTGGGCGTCTTCCAGCTCCTATGCGTCCTGGCCCTGGGCTTCTTCGGCATCGATCGCGCCACTGCCCTGGGATACAGTTTCCTGCTCTACGCCATCGTCTTCCTGCCGCCGGTGGTTCTGGGCGCAGCGGGCTTGTGGTTGGAGATTGGAGATTGGAGATTGGAGATTGGGGATTGGGGAGCGGAGATTGGGGATTAGAGAATGGAGATTGGATATTGGGTATTGGTCGTATAAGCAGGAATGCTCATCTTGCATCCGATTCCGTTAATCCGTTAACTATCCGTTGACCACCCATCCGCTATCCGATTCCGCTAATCCGCTATGCCGCAGGCAGTCCGTTGACCACCTACTCCATCGTCATCCCGGCCTATAACGCCGCCGGCACCATCACCGCCGGTCTCCGCGCGCTGGAGAACCAGACGGTGCCCCGTCTCCGATACGAAGTCATCGTAGTCGATGACGGCTCTACTGATGGCACCTCGGAAGTAGTCGAACAGTTCATCCAATCCCACGCATTGACCACTGAAGCCCGACAACCTGCAGGGAGCCTCAGCGATGAACTGCCGGCTGTCGCGAAACTACTCCGCCAACCGCACTGGGGCGCTGCCGCTGCGCGCAACGCCGGCGCGCAGGCCGCGCGCGGCGACATCATCGTCTTCCTCGACGCTGACTGCGTGCCGGCATCCGACTGGCTCGAGCGCCTGGCGGCGTCGCTGTCCGGCGACGCCGTTGCGGGAGCCGGCGGCCGGGTCAGCACACAGCAGCGGGGCCTTATCCCGCGCTTCGTCCAACTGGAGTACGATGAGCGGTACGAGCGCGTGGCCCGGCGCCGCTACATTGACTTCATCAGCTCCGCCACGGCCGGCTACCGGCGGAAGGTATTCCAGGAAATCGGCGGCTTCGATACAGCGATGCTGGGCGCGGAAGACGTGGACCTGTCCTTTCGCCTGGCCGAGACCGGCCACAAGCTCGTGTTTGCCCCCGACGCCGTCGTCTATCACACACATCCCGAATCTCTATGGGCTTACGTCCGGCGCAAATCTAAATACGCATTCTGGCGTGCTGCGCTGTATGGCCGGCACCCCAGTAAGGTGGCTGCCGACTCCCGAACGCCTCAAACGCAGAAACTGCAGATCATGCTGGCCCCCATCATCGGGCTGAGCTTGGTGGGTGCGCTCGCGTGGCGTCCCTTGCTGTTGGTGGCCGGCGTTGCTGCCGGCGCCTTCCTGGCAACCGCCGCCGCTTTCATGCGCCGCGCCTGGCAGACCGATCCCCTCATCGCCCTCCTTTCGCCGATCTTCCTGTTTGCCAGCGCAGTAGCGGCCGCCTCCGGCCTGGCCGCCGGCGTTCTCCAACGCAAGCTCATCGAACGAGCGCCGGCAGCCGAGCAGACTTGAGAGCAGATTGCCGTCATTGGACGGTTGCTCACTTTGAGAGTATAATCTACTCAGGCGAGTGTTTCTCCTCCATTGTCATGGTGGCTACTTCTCGTTTACTACGCTTTGCCAATGATGCACACGCGGGGGAAACGATCCAATGGATGAAGAACGGAAAGTGAAAGCTGAAGATATCGAGGGGCTGCGGGAAATGATCTCCTCGGTGATCCGCGAAGAGCGCGCAGTCTTTCTTCCTGCGCCGTTCGTGCAGGATGTAGACGAATTGAGACGCTCGCCGGCCGGGACGATCATTCGGCTGGAGGGAAAAGTTGATCACCTGACGGAGCGATTCACCGACCTGGAGGAAACCCTCGATCAGATAGCGGCTCGCATGGTTACCAGAGACGAGCTGAGCGCCAGGATTAGGACACTGGCGACCAAAGAGGACCTGGCCGGCATGGCTACCAAGGACGATTTGGCCCGCATGGCCACCAGGGACGAATTGCAGGCCGGCCTGGCCCGCATGGCCACGAGGGAGGACCTGGCCCACATGGCCACGAAAGAGGACCTGCAGGCCGGCCTGGCCCGCATGGCCAGTAAAGAGGACCTGCAGGCCGGCCTGGCCCGCATGGCCAGTAAAGAGGACCTGCAGGCCGGCCTGGCCCGCATGGCCACCAGGGAGGACCTGGCCCGCATGGCCACCAGGGAGGACCTGGACATTCGTCTGGACGGGCTGGAAAAGCAGCTAAGCATCTTACGGATCGCCTTCTTTGCTATCACCACCCTCATCGCCGGCCTGCAAACGGCCATTCTGATCAAG
>CAZHMV010000165.1:0-10342 GCA_964532665.1 uncultured Anaerolineales bacterium | reverse complement strand
GACCGCGTCGCAAAACGTCCGGCGTTTCCTCTCCAAATCTCAGAGCGCCGAACGCTGCTCATTGCTGTTGACCTGCTCCTGGTCAACTTCTCTGTTCTGGTGGCCCTCGCCTTGTGGACCTGGCGCTCCTCCGACGTCATGTCAACCCGCTTCGTCCTGTCCCAGGTCCACTGGTTCATCCTGCTGACGGGGCTGTGGCTGATTGTGGCGACCATCACCAACCTGTATGATCTGGGCATCGCCATGGATCCCATGACCAGCCTGCACAGCCTGGTGTGGGCCATGGGCCTGAGCCTGCTCATCTATGTGTTCATCTACTTTGCCTCACCTCGCGGTGCGCTGCCCCGGCTCTTCATGTTGTACTTCACCGGGCTGGCCTTCGCGTCGTTGACCGCCTGGCGGCTCACTTACAGCCTGGTGTTCCACCGCGGCGCGTTCCAGCGGCGCACGCTGGTGGTGGGCGCCGGCTGGGCCGGCACGACCATCGCCGAAGTCATCCGCGAAAACCTCAACGCCGGCTACCAGCTCGTCGGCTTCATCGACGACGACCCGGCCAAACAGCGCCGCGTGATTCATGGCCTCCCGGTGCTTGGCTCGCGTGACGATATGTGGGAACTTATCGACGGTCGTGGCGTCTCCGATATTATCCTGGCGATTACCGGCGAAATGCACGCCGATCTGATCCACACGCTCATGACGTTTCAGGAGCACGGGGTCCGCGTCATCCCCATGGCACAACTGTACGAAGAACTGACCGGTCGCATCGCGGTGGAGCATGTGGGTAGTCACTGGCACATCATGCTACCCCTGGATCACCCGGGCACGGGAAACATTTATCCGGGCCTCAAGCGGGCCTTCGATGTCCTGGTTGCCACGGCCGGCCTGGTCGTTCTGGCGGTGATGCTGCCCTTCATTGCCGTCGCGCTGTACCTGGACTCCCCCGGCCCCCTGTTCTACACCCAGGAGCGCATTGGCAAGGGCGGGAAGCCGTTTCGCATCCTGAAGCTCCGGAGCATGGTTCCCGACGCGGAGAAAAACGGCGCGGTCTGGGCGGAGGAAGATGACCCCCGTGTCACCCGGGTTGGCCGGTTTCTGCGCCGGGCCAGCCTGGATGAGCTGCCTCAACTCCTCAACGTTTTGCGGGGGGAAATGAGCATCGTTGGGCCGCGCCCGGAGCGTCCGGTATTTGCCGACAAACTGGCTGAGGAGATCCCCTTCTATCGGCTGCGCCACGCTGTCAAGCCGGGCATGGCCGGCTGGGCCCTCATCCACTACGGCTACAGCAGCTCCGTGGAGGATGCGCTGGTCAAACTGCAATACGATCTCTACTACATCAAACATCAATCGATCTTCCTCGATGTCGTGATCCTGCTCCGCACCTTCGGTCGGGTGCTCGCCCTGGCCGGGCGGTAGAGCAGGGCGGGCCGGCGATGCCCAAACTCTGATCTAACGTAGCTACTCACCCTCCCGCAGGTTTGAAGCCTTTCTGGCCGAGAATCGGTGCCTCAAGGCCATTTCTCGGATGCAAAACCATTGCGCATCGCAACCTGCGGGAGGGTGGCCGGGTAGTAACGATCTAACGCAGAAAACGTCGTCCGTGAGAAGGGCGCCGTGCCACCCAGGATTTGGGTGGCACAGCGCCCTTTTCGTTTGTCGAAGCGCTGAATGTCCTGGTTGACTGTTCCTGGCGGCACGGATATAATCCAGGGTGTGAGGATGTAGCGGATAGCAGAGACGAGGAGCGATAGACCAATGTCGGTAACGTCGGAATTGACGCCAGAAGCAATGGCGGTTTATCGGGCTACCGCACGCCGGCGTTGGGAAGCGGATCAGCGAGAGGAGCTGTATGGGATTCCATGGTGGTGGTTGGTGGGCTTTTCTGACGTATGATGAGAGCAAAGGCAAGCCGCAGGTCGATCGGGCGCTGCTGGGGCGCGTCTTCGGCTATGCCCGGCCCTATTGGTGGCAAGCCGGCCTCATGCTGGTGGCTATCATTGCCAGCTCATTGATTCAACTGATTCCCCCGCTTCTCTACCGCGACTTGATCGACAACGTGTTGCCCAACCGCGACGTGGTGCGGCTCAATTACCTCGCCATCGCGATGATCGCCATCCCCCTCATTGGCGGGCTCATCGATGTTGGGCAGCGCTACCTCAGCGCACGGGTCGGCGAAGGCGTGATCTTCGATCTGCGGCAGCAGATGTACGATCATCTGCAACACATGTCCATTCGCTTCTTCACCCACACCAAATCGGGCGAGATCATCTCCCGCTTCAACAACGACGTGATCGGGGCCCAGAATGCCATCACCGGTACCCTGCCGAACATCCTCACCAATGTCATCACCCTGGTCACAACCTTTGCCATCATGCTCTCCATCGAATGGCGGCTGGCGGTCCTGTCGGTGGCCGTGCTCCCCTTGTTCCTGGTCCCGACCCGGCGCGTTGGTCGCATTCTGCGCGACATCCGCCGGCGGGCCATGGAATACAACGCTCAGATGAGCAGCATGATCAGTGAGACGCTGGGCATCAATGGGGCTTTGCTGGTGAAGACCTTTGGCCGGCAGCGAGATGAAGTCCAACGCTTCCGCGAGGTGAATCGCAACGTGCGCGACATCGGCGTACGGCGGGCGATGGTGGGGCGGTGGTTCTTCCTGGGATTGGGCATTGCTGGCGCTATTGGCACCGCGCTCATCTACTGGGCCGGCGGCTACCTGGTGCTGCGCGAATCCATCACTATCGGGACCATCGTTGCCTTTGCGGCTTACCTCAACCGCCTCTACCAGCCCATCTCGGCTCTCTCCAACGTCCAGGTGGAGTTTGCCAGCTCCATGGTCAGCTTCGAGCGCGTATTCGAGTACCTGGACCTTCCGCAGGAAATCCGGGACAAGCCGAACGCTATCGAGCTGGGGGCTGTCGAGGGACGCATTTGCTTCGAGGATGTGTGTTTCAGCTACCAGCCAGGGCTGCGGTCAGGAGACCTGGCCCAACAGCAGGAGCTGGCCCAACAGCAGGAGCTGGCCCAACAGCGGGCCGACACCGGGAATGGCCGGCGCGGGGAGATGGATGACGCGCTTGATGAGTCTCAGGCACGCTGGTGGGCGCTGGATCACGTCTCCTTTGAGATCGAGCCGGGACAACTGGTGGCGCTGGTGGGCCCGAGCGGGGCCGGCAAGACTACCGTCACCTATCTGTTGCCGCGACTCTACGATCCCACCGATGGTCGCATCCTGCTGGATGGGTATGACCTCCGGGATGTCACCCAGGAATCACTGGCGCACCAGATCGGCATGGTCACACAGGAGACCTATCTGTTCCATGACACGGTTCGGGCCAACCTGCTGTATGCCAACCCCCATGCGACCGACGCTGAACTCGAAGCCGCCTGTCGGGCAGCCAACATCCACGAGTTCATCGCCGGCCTGCCCGATGGCTACGACACGGTCGTGGGTGAGCGCGGCTATCGGCTGTCTGGCGGGGAGAAGCAGCGGCTGGCCATCGCGCGGGTCATCCTGAAGGACCCGCGCATTCTCATTCTGGACGAAGCGACCTCGCACCTCGACTCACAGGCCGAGGCGTTGATCCAGGAAGCGCTGGAGCGCATCATGGAGGGCCGCACCAGCCTGGTGATCGCTCACCGCCTGTCCACGATCCTGGCGGCTGACAAGATTCTGGTGATGGATCGTGGTCGGCTGGTGGAACAGGGCACGCACGCGGAACTGTTAGATCAAGGCGGTCTGTACGCCGAACTGTACGAAACGCAATTCGACCGCGAACTCGTCGTGCGCCCCTACCCTCATGTCATTCCGAACGGAGCGCCAGCGGAGTGAGGAATCCCTGAGACCATACCCGGATAAGTGGGCTGCATTGGGGAAACAGCTTCTTATCTTCCGCACATCTGTTGACGCATGAGCCAGCGGACCTGGCCTTTTATTCACGGCTCCAGGGATTCCTCACTCCGCTGGCGCTCCGTTCGGAATGACATTGGCGGCCCGTTTGGAATGACATCTGTTCCTTCGACAGGTCTCTTGACTGGCCCTTCGGCAGGAGGGGGGCCTCGGGAGGGGGCTCAGGATGACGCTTCATCGGCGGGCGCGCTTGGCAGACATACTGCCTTGACTGATTTCTCAGTCTTCATCAAGCGCCCGGCGCGCAAACGGTGTATTTATGCTTGCGTGGTCTGACCTCAAGAGCAAAATAATCATTTCGATTGTCTTCGGTATGGCCATTGTCGCTGTTCTGGCGATGTCGGCCGATCTTCCGCGCACGCTGGCGGCGCTGCGAGGCTTCACCTGGCGATACCTTCCGCTGATCCTCGGTCTCACGCTGGTCAACTACGTGCTGCGCTTTGTGAAATGGCACTACTACCTGGGCCAGATCGACGCCGGCCATGTCAGCCTGAGTGACAGCATCAAGATCTTCGTGGCCGGCTTCACCATGGTGATGACGCCCGGCAAAGTGGGGGAGCTGTACAAGGCCTGGGCGCTGAAGGAGACGAATGGGGTTGCCATCAGCCGTGCAGCGCCCATTGTCCTGGCGGAGCGCATCACCGATGGCCTGGCGATGGTGATTCTCGCGTCGGCCGGCCTGCTCCTGTACCGCTTCGGCGCGGCCGTTCTATTGGCCGTCGTGTTGACGATGGGAGGCTTTGTGGTCGTCGTCCAGATCCGACCACTGGCCCTGTGGTTCCTGCGCCAGGGGGAGCGGATACCCATCCTGTCGCGCTTCGCTCACAGCCTGCGCCAGTTCTACGAGAGTGCCTACCGGCTCCTTGGTGTCAAGAACTTGCTCTTCGCTGTGAGCCTGGGCGTGATCTCGTGGGCGGCTGAAGGCATCGCGCTCTTTCTTGTGCTGCTGGGGCTGGACTTTGTGGCGACGCCGGCGTTGCTGGTTCAGGCCATCTCGGCCCTGGCGCTGTCCACGATCCTCGGCGCCGTCACATTTCTGCCAGGCGGTCTCGGCATCGTCGATGGCAGTCTGGCCGGCCTGCTGTTATTCCTGACAGGCACCGGTGCCGAGACAGCCGTCGCCGCCACCCTCATCATTCGATTGGCCACCCTCTGGTTCGGGGTTGCGCTGGGTGTCTCGACCCTGCTTGGCTTTCGCCACGAGCTATTGCCGGCTTCCTCCCCCACGATAGACGTTGCGCGTTAGCGCCGCCGCAATACTCACCCTCCCGCAGGTTTAGACCTTCTCTGGCCAAGCATCGCCGCTCTCAGTTCCTGTTTGGAGGGCAAAACCGCTGCTCGTTGCAACCTGCGGGAGGGTGGCCCATTAGAGCCCTATCCGATCAATCCTTTGGGAGGAACGCGCTCCCCACGCCCGGTCATCAGCCCAATCCCCTGCTCTTCTGCCGCCCGCACAGCGCCTGGGTCCACCCGGATGCCATACGCGTAGACCAGGTACGGCCCCGTCACTCCCTGGGCTGCCAACCGCTGCTGCCAGCCGCTGGACCTGATCTGCCGGCCCCACCTGCTCACCTGGCGGTGGCCCAGCCGCGCTTTGGCCTCCACCACGGCCCACACCCTTTCGCCGGTCGGAGCCTCCAGTTCCATCACCACATCGATTTCGCCGTCCAGAGCCAGGGAGTAGGGCTCCGCCAACAGGCGGTAGCCTTTCTCTTCCAGCAATGTCTGGACGAAGCTTTCCGCCTCCTCTTCGATGGTAGAGCCAAAGGCTCTCTGGAGCTGACCAACGGCGGTCGCCAGCCCCTGGTAAGATTGTGCCAAATCGTCCACGCGCTGCTCGGTGCGCTGCTGAGCCTGTGCGAGTTCTTCCACGCGCTGCTCGGTGCGTTTCTGAGCCTGCGCGAGTTCCTCGACGCGCACAGTCAACACCTGCATCTGCGCCTCGGTGCGTTTCTGGGCCTGCGCAAGTTCCTCGACGCGCTGCTCGGTGCGTTTCTGAGCCTGCGCGAGTTCCTCGACGCGCTGCTCGGTGCGTTTCTGAGCTTCCGCCAACTCCTGCACAATCCGCGGCAGTGCCAGAAAATCCTCGCTCAGGATCAGGCGACGCAACTCCGCCTGCCACTCCGGGCGCTTGTCTAAAAGACGAACCAGGTCTGCGAAATCCGTCACGGTAAAGGCCATCTCGTTCCTCCCGAAGAAGGATTATACCACTGTTAGGCTGCTTGTGCCAAGTTTGCCGTCCCACTCTTGAGGTGATTTTCATTGCCCTCGGAGTATCTTCTCAATAAGCTGGGGTAGGGGCGGGCCTTGCGCCTGCCCAGCGGGGCGACCGCAAGGGTCCGCCCCTACGTCTTGAGAAGATACAAAAAGAGGCCATATTCCGGAATATGGCCCCTTTTCGTTCGCTGAATTCTATTGTTCGATGTCCGGACTTACCGGATCTCCACCGTAGCGCCGGCCTCTTCCAGGCGCGCCTTCGTTTCCTCTGCTTCTTCCTTGGTGATGCCCTGGCGAATCGGGGTATCGGCTCCGGCTTCCACAGCCTCCTTCGATTCCCGCAGGCCAAGTGCTGTCAGCTCGCGCACGGCCTTGATGACCTGAATCTTCTGTGGTCCGATATCCGTGATAAACACGTCGAATTCGGTCTGCTCCTCCTCTTCGGCGGCTGCTTCAGCGGCGGCGCCGGGGACCATCATGCCCGGCATAGCGCCCATGACCGGCGCTGCAGCCGTCACACCCCACTCGTCCTGCAACTCCTTGGCGAGTTGAGCCGCCTCGAGAACCGTCAGCGAGTTCAGCAACTCCTTCACCTGAGCAAGTTTGTCATTATCAGCCATTGTCGTGATTCCTCCTGTTCATGCGTTTACACGCTGAAGTGGTCAGTGGTTGGTGGTCAGTAGTCAGAGACTGATCACTGATCACTGCTCACTGATTACTGTTCCGCGTATGCCTGTATCGTCATTGCCAGCTCGCGCATAGGAGCCTGCAATGTGCGCACCAGCTCACTGGCCGGCGCTTCCAACGTCCGGACAACACTCGCGGCGGGGCCCTGAACGGCACCGAGCAACTGGGCGAGAAGGACCTCGCGTGGTGGCAGGTTGGCCAGTTTCTTGACCTCGTCGGCCCCGATGACTTGATTGCCAGCGATGCCGCCCTTGATCACCAGCGTTCCTGTCTGCCTGGCGAAATCCAGCAGCGCCTTGGTCGGACTAGCGATGTCGTCCCGCACCAGGGCGAGCGCTGTCGGCCCGGTCAGGTAGTCGTCGGGCACCGGGCGGTTGATTTCCTCAAGGGCAAGCTTTGTGAGCGTGTTCTTGACGACCTTGAATTCAGCCGTGGTATCCCGGAGTCTGCGGCGCAGTTCCTGCTGATCGGGTACGGACAGCCCCCGAAAGTCCGTGAGAATGATCACATCCGTGGCGCCAAGTTTCTCTTTCAGATCTTCGACGATTTGCTCTTTCTTCTCTCGACTGATGGCCAAGCGATATCACCTCCTTCCGGCCGGTCAAACAAAAAATGCCTTCGTGCCGGCCGACACGAAGGCGCAACGCAGGTGATGACCAGGCCAGGCAACAGCCGGCCCGGTTCGTTGTGTACGTTGTGTCCTTGCCTCGGCAGGCAACCCATTAAGCGCTGATGAGTATCAGCGCACCTGCTGTCTCTGGCGTACAGAACTGAATATGAAGATTTTTTACGGCTACGCTGCCGGCCTCAACGTCAGGGCCTGTGACAGGTCGAGCTTGATGCCAGGCCCCATCGTCGTCGTGAGAACGATGTTCCGAACAAACTGACCTTTCGCCCCTGGCGGTCGTGCGCGGACAACCTCGTCAATCAGCGCGCCCAGGTTGTCCAGCAACTGTTGATCATCAAAGCTGAGTTTCCCAATCGGAATATGCAGATTGCCAGTCTTGTCCACCCGGAACTCGATCCGGCCCTTCTTCATTTCATCAATGATTCGTGGCATGTCCTCGCCGGCGACGACCGTGCCGGCCTTGGGATTAGGCATCAGGCCTCTGGGTCCCAGGATCTTACCCAGCCGGCCGGCGATGCGCATCATTGGCGGGGTTGCCAGTGCAACGTCGAAATCCAACCACCCGCCCTGGATCTTCTGAGCCAGATCGTCGCTGCCGACAAAGTCTGCCCCAGCTTCTTCAGCGATCCTGGCATCTTCACCTTCAGCGAATACGAGCACTCTGACTTCCCGACCTGTTCCGTGAGGCAAGAGCACTACACCGCGAACCTGTTGATCTGCGTGGCGGGGATCGACGCCCAGACGCATGTGGACCTCAACGGTCTCGTCGAACTTCGCGAACGAAGCCTTCCTGGCCAGCGCCAGGGCCTCGGCTGGTGGATAAGCCTGCGCTCGATCGACCAGTTCCGCCACTTCCCGATAACGCTTTCCGTGTTTGTTCCGTGCCATGCCCCTTACTCCTCAACAACGATTCCCATGCTGCGGGCGGTGCCTTCGATCATGCGCATCGCGGCCTCAATATTGTTCGCGTTCAGGTCCTTCATCTTGATTTCTGCAATGTCGCGAACCTGTTGACGCGTCACAGTTCCCACTTTCTCCCGGTTGGGTTCACCTGATCCCTTATCAACGCTGGCTGCTTGCTTCAGCAGGGTCGCCGCCGGCGGGGTCTTGGTGATGAATGTGAAGGACTGATCCTGATAGATCGTGATCTCGACCGGGACAACCATGCCGATCTGGTTGGCTGTGCGGGCGTTGTACTCCTTGCAGAACTGCATGATGTTGACGCCGTGCGGGCCCAGGGCCGTGGCTACCGGCGGCTGCGGGCCGGCTTTGCCGGCCTGAATCTGCAATTTTACGACAGCTTTCACTTTCTGTGGCACTGAAAACTCCTCCAGCTCATCTTCGTCCGCCGAAGTTATCTTCTTCGTTCGGCGAAGGTCTCCTGACCGAGCCCTTTCGCCTCGGTCAGGAGACCTTCGGCGATCTAACGGTTATCCTTTTTCTACTTGCAACAGGTCCAGCTCCACCGGGGTCTCACGCCCAAAGAACGAAACCAGAAGGCGAACCTTCCCACGTTGCATGTCGATCTCATCTACGGTGCCGTGGAAGTCGGTGAACGGCCCATCGACAATTCGCACGCGCTGTCCCTCCCGGAAGCTTACGCGCACCGTTGGCTCCTCTGCCTCGATGCGCCTGAGGATGCGCTCGACCTCCTCATCTCGCAGCGGGGTTGGCTTGGTCCCGGACCCGACAAACCCGGTCACGCCAGGCGTGTTCTGTACCATGTACCACGCCTCATCATTCATGAGCATCTGGACGAAGACATAGCCTGGAAAAATCCGGCGTTCAATTACCCGGCGCTGTCCCTCTTTGATATCTACTTCTTCTTCAACGGGGACGACTACCCGGAAGATATGATCCTGCATCCCCGTTGACTCCACCCGATACTCCAGAGTCTGCTTCACCTTGTTCTCATAGCCTGAATAGGTGTGCACAACGTACCAGGCGGCCCCTTCAGGGATTTGCTCAGGCGGAACTAATCCCTCGAACTCTTCCGACTCGCCTTCAAGCTCCCCTTCGACCTCGGGCGTTTCAGGAGAATCCCCCGTTGTTTCTGCCCCGTTTTCGAGAGCTTCTGCCTCGGTCTCCGGCTCGGTGGCCGACGCGATGATCTCCTCTTCCGGCGATTCTTCCCCGACCAGGAGCTCTTCCTGTTCCATGGATTTTCCCTACCGAATAATCAGCCCAAAGGCTTGTGCGAAGAGAAAGTCGATGATGCCGAGGAATGCGCTCATCCCGATGGTGACAATAAGAACGAGGATGGTGAGATTGATTGTCTCGTCCCGCGTCGGCCATACAACCTTCCGCAGCTCAGAGCGTGTCGCCTTGAAGTAGCGAACAACTCGATTCTCCTGGTCTTTTCGCGACACTTTTGCTGCTTTAGCCACAATAGATCTCCTCTACTCAGAGTCTATCCGAAAGATGTTCGTAGTGGTGGCCCTTCGGCCGGGCTCAGGGCAAGCTTCAGTCGCTTTGAGCATGCCTGAAGCCTGTCCTGAGCCCGGCCGAAAGATTGTTACTACGGATTCTTCCGGTAGTCACTTGTCCGCGATGCGGCGAGAATGAGCCCACAATACGAGACACCGCTTGCTGCGGTGTCTCAACCAGTCTGTGCACGGGTGCAGAGGAGCGGGGGCACTGAGTGCGCTGCTGCTCCCTTGCTCCTCTGCACCACCGCTCACTTGGTTTCTCGGTGCAGTGTGTGTGAGCGACACCGGGGACAGAACTTATTCAGTTCCAACCGGTGTTGGTCGTTTCGTCGGTTCTTCTCCGTTGTGTAGTTTCGCTCCTGACATTCAGTGCAGGCGAGCGTGATAACGATGCGTGGACCTTTCTTCGCCATCCGATCACTCCACAATCTTGGTGAGAACGCCGGCTCCGACGGTGCGCCCCCCTTCGCGGAT
>CAZHMV010000164.1:12386-12746 GCA_964532665.1 uncultured Anaerolineales bacterium | reverse complement strand
CGGCGGTGTCGCTGTGGTTGAAGTTGGCCGGCTTCCAGCGGTCGGTGCTGTGGCAGTTGGAGCACTGGCCGGCGTAGTGGTTCTCCGGCCGCCTGTGGCAAGATTGACAGTCGGTGAAGTCGGCGTGGTTGAAGTTGGCCGGCTTCCAGTGGTCGGTGCTGTGACACTGGGAGCACTGGCCGGCGTAGTGGTTGCCGGGTCTGTCATTGGCGTGACAGGACTGGCAGTCGGTGACTCCTCTGTGGTTGAAGCTGACGTTCTTCCAGGAGTCGGGGCTGTGGCACTGGGAGCATTGGCCGGGGTAGTGGCCCGCCGGCGGCTTGTGGCAACCCTGGCAGTCGGTGAACCCCTTGTGGTCGA
>CAZHMV010000164.1:0-12286 GCA_964532665.1 uncultured Anaerolineales bacterium | reverse complement strand
AGCTGGCCGGCTTCCAGCCCGTGCTCTTGTGGCACTGAGAGCACTGGCCGGGGTAATGATTCGCCGGCGGCTTGTGGCAACCCTGGCAGTCGGTGAACCCCTTGTGGTCGAAGCTGGCCGGCTTCCAGCCCGTGCTCTTGTGGCACTGAGAGCACTGGCCGGGGTAGTGATTCGCCGGCGCATCGCTGGTGTGGCAGGATATGCAATCGGTCAAACCGGTGTGGTCGAAACTCACCGACCTCCAGGTTACGATGGATGTGTGGCAGTCGGAGCACTGACCGGCGTAGTGATTCGCTGGCGCGTCAGAGGCGTGGCAGCTCTGGCAGTCCGTCAGGCCGCTGTGGTCCATCTGGACTTCGGTCCAGGTCTCGGTGGTGACGTGGCAATTGGAACACTGACCGGCGTAGTGATTCGCCGGCGCGTCGGACGCGTGGCAGCTCTGGCAGTCCGTCAGGCCGTTGTGGTTCATCTCGACCTCGGTCCAGCTCCCCGTGGCGAGGTGACAGTTGGTGCACCGGCCCGAGTAGTGATCCGCCGGCACATCGGGCGCGTGACAGCTCTCGCAGGCAACAGTCGCGCCGAAGGCGACGTGATCAAAATTGACCACTCGAAAGTCAGTGGTGCTGTGGCAGATGGTGCAGAATGCCTCCAGGGCACCGAACCGGTCTGGATGAGGGTTCAGGTGACAATCCTGGCACTCGCGGGGCGTGCCCCGATATACACCGCTGATGTGGCACGACTCGCAACCAGTCGCGGCGTGCGCGCCCTGCAGTGGAAAGAAGTTGTGACTTTCCAGACTCTGCGCCGGGAAGGGGATAGCGCGGGGGTCAATTGTGCTGTCTCCTCTCTCGGTCTGCGCGTGCGCGACCTGGCGAACACCCTGAAGGTCCGACTCAATAAGAGCCAGAAAATCCGCGCCAGTGCTCCGCTTCAGTAGTGTCAACCGGCGAATCGCGGTCAACCTGGCGATCGTGCGTTCGATCTCTGCCCCCTGTTCCAGTCTCCCGAGCACGTCTAGAGCCTCGTTAGTGAGAGCCAGCAGGCGGGCGCGGGAAGTGGTGCTCTCCTCTTGCGGCATGGCAGCCAGTGCGCGCAGCACGTCGTCCAGGGATCTATTGAAGGCGGCCAGAGCCAGCATCTCCAGGTCTGTGCCGGCGACGGCGTTCAAATCCTGCAGGTGTTTCTCGGCCAGGTTGAGGGTCAGGTCCGCGCGGGAGGCCGGACTGCGAGTAATGGCCAGGCGCGCATTTTCAAGGATTTCTTGCAGAGGATAGAGCGTCTGGCCGGGTGCAAACGGGTGGACTTCCACCACCAATTCCCCCACACCCAGCAAGGTCGCCAACACGAGCAGGATGGTCGAACCGTAGAGCAACAGCAATCTCCGCATTGTTGTCTCTCCGCTTATCTCAAGACCTGACAGGTTCCCGGAAACCTACCCGGTCCTGCTCCAGACCTTCGCGCCAGTTTGTCCAGAAACGTCGGATGGCGTGCACGGCCGTCTCGCCACCGGCGTGGATGTCGCTCAAGATGGAATCCACCGGCACCTCATGTTCGATCAGATCACGCAGAGGGTCGGCCAGGGCCTGGTTGCCCAACAGCAGTGCACCCACCAAGTGAGTCCCGCGCCCATTGACGCGCATCACCAGGCGGACAGAACTGCCCGGCCGCTCATCGAAGGCAGAGATGTAGGCCCGGCCAGTTTCCGTGGTCCAGACCTCGGATGAGCCGCGCGTGAGGAAATGAGTCTCGACGGGGTTCTCTTCGCCGCTAGATGTCCTCAACTGCCCGATGGCCGTCAGGTGGGTGCCGAAGAGCTGGGCCGCGTTGAAGGGGGAGCCTTTCTGGTACGGTTGCCCTGCCCCGGCCATGTTGGCCCCGGCGGTCCGCCCACTGGCAACGGCGCCCGGCCACAGGCTGTCCAGTTTGTGCTGGCCGGTCCAGCGGTCATAGATTTGAGCGCAGTCGCCGGCGGCGAAGATGCCGGGCACACTCGTTTGCAGGTACTCGTCGGTGAGAATGCCACGATCCGTTTCAATATCGGTGCCCTGGGTCAGTTCCAGACGGGGCCGGACGCCGATGCCGACACCGACGATCTGGCACTCGAGTATTTTACCGCTTTTCAGCCGCACGCCGGCCACCTTCCCCTTATGCCCAAGAATCTCGGCGATTTCCTCGTTGAAGTGCAGCGTGATGCCCATGTTGGTGATGTGCTCCGCCATCATGCGCGACTCCTGCCGGTTGAAGACCGAAGACCAGAGCTGGTCACGGCGGAGCAGGTAGTGTGTGTGGACTCCCAGGTGGTGCAGACCTTCGACCATTTCCATGGCGGTAATGCCACCACCGATCACCACAGCAGCGCACGCTTTTCTGGCGCGGCGCATTAGATCGCGGGCGCTGTCAAGGGTGTCGAAGGTGATCACGCCGTCGAGGTCGTTGCCAGGCATCCTGGCAGGCACGGGCCGGCTGCCAACGGCCAGCAGCAGGCGGTCATTGTCGATCGAACGGCCGTCGTCCAGGTGGACTCGGCGGGCAGGTGGGTCCAGGCGGGTGGCCCGGCCGTAGACCAACTGCAGGCCTAGGCGTTCATAGTGCTCCGGCAGGCGGGAAATCAAGTGGTGTTCGGAAACCTGATCCAGGATCAG
Source organism: uncultured Anaerolineales bacterium (assembly GCA_964532665.1). GTDB lineage: Bacteria > Chloroflexota > Anaerolineae > Epilineales > JAANWY01 > CAZHMV01. The sequence goes on along the minus strand of CAZHMV010000164.1, from coordinate 9,644 downwards.
GTAGGCGATGCCGGGGCGGGAATAGGCCGGGTACGGTTCGTGGGTCAGGATGGTGATCTGGCCACGAGGGTCACGGCGGCGAATCTCTTCGGCGGCGGAGATGCCGGCTGCACCGTTACCCAGGACCAGGTAACGGGTCAGGGCCGGGGAGCCGGACGACACGACCGCAGGTGGCTGCAGGGGGACGTGGGAAGCCCTCCGCGCCATGTCCACCAGGTCGAGGTCATCCCGAACCGAGTCGAGCGGGATCGCACCCCCCTCGAGCGGGTACAGGGCAGGTTCAAATCGCAGGGTCCCGCGCGGGCAACGCTGGATGCACATGCCGCAGCCGATACAGCGTGTGTCCGTCATGGTCAGGTTCTGCCGGGCGTAGTCGCGTACCGGGATGTCCACCGGGCAGTTGAAGCAGCAGACGCCGCACTGCACGCAACGAGTGCCGTCAGTGTGAACCTGGTAGATCTCAGGCAGGGGGTTGACACCGCTGACAACGTCTGTGAGGAAGTCGGTAAGCTTCTTGAGCATATCTCAATGATCAGGGACTGGAGACTGGCGATTTGAGATCGACAATCCTGAACCGCTAGTCCCCAACCGTCATCTCCCTGTCTTCAATCTCGTCTTTCAGTCCGGTTGGGTGGCATTCAGCGCAGTCTCGAATGTCGCGAATGTCTACCTTCAGGTGCGCGATCCGGGTCGCTTCCAGCTCGTGGTCGTGGCAACCGTAGCACGTGTAGGTCACGTAATCGGTTTCGTGACAGGTGACACAGTCGCTGTCTCCCTCGCTGCCGTGATCGAGTGGGAAGGGGTGATCGACCAGACGTGCCGGTGTCCAGGCCGCGAGCGTATGGCAGACAGCGCAATCTGGGCCAAACTTGCCGGCGTGCAACTCCGGCTCCTCGTGGCAGGCTGTGCACTCTGCACTGGTCTCCAAGAAGCCGTCTTCGTGGCAGTCCTGGCAGTCCGGGCCGGCGTGCCCTTCAATCAGCGGGAACACAGTCTCGTGATCGAAGCTGGCCATCGTGTCTACCCCGTCGTGGCACGCCAGGCAGTCTTCCCCGTAGGTCTGGACGTGAGCGTCCATGAAGGTGGCGTCAGCCGCCGCATGACAGTCGGTGCAGGTGTGCTGCTCGAAGATGAAGCGCTGGCTCACGTGGCAAAGCCGGCAATTGAAGGGCAGGTTGTCGTAGGTGGTCTGGTGCACGGCCAGGCTGTAGCCGGTCCACTGGTGATCGAAGCCCACTGGATCGGTTTGCGAGATCAGGGCATCGCGGCCCCGATGGTCGCTGTGGCAGGCAGCGCAGTCGTGGCCATTGATCAGCTTGCCATGCAGGCCCTCGCCCCGGGCCAATTCGTCGCCCTCCACGGTGTGACAGGCAGTGCATTTGTCCACCGATACGCCACGGAGGGGAACGTGACATTGACTGCATTGGGTTTCGATCGTCACATGGCTGTCAGCGCCTCCCAGCGGTGTTCCTCGTCTGGCTTCGGCCGAAAGCAGGCCCGGACTGAAGGCCATCCCACCCGTGAACAGCAGGGCGAGGCCCAGGCCGACCAGCATAACCAGCGCACTCAAACAGCTAAAGAGCGAAAAGAAGGGGTTCTGACGCTGCATTCCAATCAATTCGTCCCATGAAGCGTGAATTCGCGCCTCGCGTTTTCCTGTCTACACCGCCCCATAATAGAAGACCGCCACAATGTGAATGATGACTGACCCAAAGAGTGTGATTCCCATCGGCACGTGCGCCAGGTGCCAAAGACTCATCAGCCGGCGCGCGGCGTCCAGGGTGCGGATCTGGCGCTCCAGGGTGTGCTGCCGGCGGAGTAGGTGCCGCAGTTCGCGAGCACGCCGCCGCTCTTCCTGCCGCCAGCGCCGGGTTTCTCGCCAGATTTCTAGCCGGAAGCGCCAGCCGCTGAAGGGACGCAGAAAGATGTCCATCTGGCTCCCATTCCCGGCGGGTGCGACAGCGGGCTGTCTTTCGGCCAGGGCCTGCACCGGGGCGGACCTCCCGGCGCTCCAGGCGGCGATCTCAGCCCGGACGGCGGCAGCCTGAGCAAGCAGGTCGTCGCGTTCCAGCACGACGCCGTGGATAGAGCGCGGCACAGCCGTGTAGATGTAGCGGCCCAGGAACCCGCTGGCGGCCACCAGGCCGGTCAGCGCCATCGTCACGCCGGCCAGGCCACGGAATTGCAGGCCGGTGTGCATCAGCACCATGGCCGGGCCGACGATGCCGGTGAAGATATGGAAAGAGAGCCAGGTGCGCAGCCGGCCTACGCGGAACCAGCGCAGCCGCTTGCGTGCCGAGTACAGCGTCTCAGTCATTACCATGAGCAGGGTGCCGAGGATGCCGAGCCAATGTCCGAAGGGGTGCCCCCCGGAGGGCTCGGCAACCAGTTCGTACAGGACGTAAACCAACGCCAGGAAGAGCACAACGGCAAAACTGGCGACAAGTTCGGCGTGATCGTTCATACTTGTGCGAATCCCCGCATGTGTTGTGTGTTGTATGTCGGGAAAACCAGAAGGAAGTTACGGGCAGCGTACGGTAGGTAGGGGGGTCGAAGGGAAAGGGTAGGGTAGGGGAGTGGAGAGTAGGGGAGGTGAGGGGAAGCTGGACCCCCTTGACACATCAGCCCTACTAGTGTATAATATAACTGACCAGTCAGTCAGTTATGCTGGTGCGGAGACAGATGAAATGGCCCCACGTCCAAGCGTTGAAACCGAACGCCGGCAGCAAATTCTAGAAGCTGCCTGGCGATGCTTTGCACAACATGGCTACGAGAATGCCACCATGGACCAGATTGCGCAGGCGCTGCCCTTCAGCAAAAGCCTGCTGTACTACTACTTCGATAGCAAGCGGGACATCTTTCTGGCCTTGTTGAGTGATTGGGCTGCTGGTGTCGTTGCTCGCTGGAACGACATGCTGCCGGCCAACGCGTCCCCCAATGTGAAGCTACACAAGTGTATCGAGTTCGCTGCGGAGCTTCTGACCGAAGATCCCGATCTGCCGCGGGTTGAGATGGAGTTCTGGGGCCAGTTGCATCGCGAGCCAGAGGTGACGGCTACCATCCGCGAAATCTACGCCGCCTTCCGCGCTGAACTGGCCGGTATCATCCGCGAAGGCATTGATCAGGGCCTCTTTCGATCCGTAGACCCGGAAGCCCTTGCGGCCTTCATCATCGGAGCTTACGATGGCCTGGCATTGCAGGCCGTTGCCGATCCTGAGGCACTGGACTTGCAGACCGTCATCCACTCGATCTACGACACAGTAATGCACGGACTCGCCATGAACTGACGGTCGATCTGAGACCTAAAGGTTTCGGAACCCTTTAGGGTCTTCAGTAACAAGGGGGTATGTTATGGCAACTGTTTTCATGAAATGGCTGGAAACCTCGGCCGGCGACTATGATCGGGGCATCCAGATCCTGACCCTGGGGCGCATCGGGGCTATCAAACGCGCAATCGCCGAGAAGCACGTGCGGCCCGGCGATCGGGTGCTGGAAATTGGCTGCGGGACCGGCACCCTGGCGGTGATGATGGCCCGGCGGGGTGCCGAAGTTGTCGGGATCGACGTGTCGCCGGCCATGTTGGCCGAGGCCGAAAAGAAGGTGGCGGACGAGGGCCTGGGCGGCCGCATCACCCTGCGCCGCATGGACGCATCGGAGATTGACCGGCACTTCGAGGAACGGTCCTTCGACGTGATCGTCAGCACGCTGGTGTTCAGCGAGTTGAACGAGATGGAGCAGCGGTACGTGCTCGCTGCTGTACAACGCCTGCTGAAGCCCGGTGGCCGGCTGATCCTGGCCGACGAAGTTGTACCCGAAGGCTTCTGGCCGCGTCTGGCGTTCTACACGATTCGGCTCCCCCTGGTGTTGCTGACCTGGCTGCTGACGCGGACGACCACGACCGCCCTGCGCCACGTGGATCAGCACCTGGAGCAAGCCGGCCTTCGGGGCTACGTCACCGAATCACGCCTGGCCGGCAGCCTACAGCTTATCGTGGCGCGGCCGGCTGAGGCCGTAGCGCCCGTAGCGGCCGAACCAGGGACGCCGGAGCCAGCAACCGTACAGAAAGCTCCATCCGAAGCGCCGGTTACTACCATCAAGCATGAGGTCCCACGTTTGCGTCACCAGACAACGCTGCGGTCGGTCCTGGTGGACCTGTGGGCCGTCCTCTTCCGCATCATACCGCCCTACCCCAAGGTCGAGCCGGGGCTGTACCGCGTGGGCGAGCCCGACCGCAAATCGCCGGTGCTGGTGACGGGAAACTTCGATCTGACAGTTCGGCGGGTGGTGCGGGCGCTGGATGGGAAGGTGGACTGCTGGCTGCTGGTGGCGGACTCCAGTGGCATCAATGTGTGGTGCGCCGCCGGCGGCGGCTACTTCACCGCCGACAAGGTGATCGCGGCGGTGCGTGCCAGCGGGGTCCAGGAGGTGGTTGACCACCACGCGCTCATCTTGCCCCAGTTGTGTGCTAACGGCGTGGATGGTCAACGCATCCGCAAAGAGCTGCATTGGGGTGTGCACTGGGGTCCGGCGCGGGCCGAGGACATCCCGGCGTACCTGGCGAGCAGCCGGCAGAAGACGGATGCCATGCGCTGGGTCACGTTTCCGCTGAAATCCCGCCTGGAGATGGTACTGGTGACGCTGGGCTTCTACGGGCTGTTGATTCTCGTCCCAGTCGCGTTGTTCTGGCGCAACATGTTCTGGCCGGTGAGTTTCAGTATGATCGGGCTCTCGTTCTTCTACGCCGTCACGATGCCCTGGTTGCCGGGGCGTGACGGTCTGGCAAAGTCGGTTCCACTGGCCGTCATCGCGCTTGCCGGGCTCTTTGTGTATTCCTCGTTTTCCGGCCACCTGCCTTCCCGCCGGCTCTTCAACTGGACGGTGGGGTTGGTGGGGCTTTCAGTCTTCACCGGTGCCGAGTTGCAGGGCATGTCGCCCCTGATGCGCGGTGAGCAGTCCAACTGGACCTGGGAAGCCGTGATCGGGGCTGTGCTGGCAGCGGTCTACTGGTTGGTGCCGCACGTGATGGCGCTGGGAGGATGAATCGATGACCGTTCAAAACCCAAGTCTGTGGGAGTCGCTGTTAGAACATCTGGAGATCGCGCGGACCCTGCGCCACCTTGAGATTCACTACGACGAGTCCAGGTGCATCGGGGCCTGGGAGTGCTACGAGGTGTGCCCGGTTGGCTCCTGGACGCCTGACTACGAGCGCCGCAAGGTCATCTTCCACGGTCTCGATCGCTGCATCGCCTGTGGGGCGTGCGTATTGCAGTGCCCCGAGAAAGCGATTCGGCTGGAGTAGAGAACACTTTACCCCGGTAGCCCTCTCACGCCGGCAAGGTCAGGCTCTCCAGGTCCCGAGGATAGTAGGTCATGATCTCGATGCCGGCCTCGGTGATCACGACAGTGTCGGAGTGACGAAAGCCGCCGAGGTTGGGAGCATACAGACCTGGCTCCACGGTGAAGACCATGCCCGGTTTCAGCTCAGTCGTATCGCCGATGTCCAGGAACGGGCCTTCGTGGTAGCGCAGGCCGATGGCATGGCCGGTGTGGTGTCGCCAGTATGGCATCAGGTCGTGCTCCTCGTAATAGGCACGAACCGCCCGGTCCACGTCGGCACAGGTGACTCCTGGCTTCATGGCGGCGAAAGCCGTATCCTGTAACGCGACCATGTGCTCGAACATGCTCTTCTGCGCGTCGGTGGCCGGCCCGATGATCATGGTGCGCTCCAGTTCGGAATGGTAGCCCCACACCGGCGCGCCGGCCCCGGTGACCAGCACGTCGCCGGCCTGGAAGGTGACGTTGTTGGCCATCGCGTGTGGGATCGCCGCATTCCGGCCGATCTGCCCGCGGTAGCCGGCAGTGGCCCCGTCGGAAAACGGGCTCTGCGCCCGGTAGATGGGACCGATGGCGTCCAACATGGTCAGCGTCGCCTCCATGCTGGCCCGCTTGCTCACCTCGGTTTCGGTTGCGCCGACTCTGGTGTACCGCTGGAGCAGCGTATGAGCCAGGTGCCCCCATTTCACGCTCTCGCGGATCAGGGCCAGCTCGGCGGGGCTCTTGATCATCATCTGGTCCTCGATGAAGGCCGTTACACGGCTGGGCCGGCCACCGGTCAGCTCGCTCAGGGTGGGACCACGATAGCCCAGAATCCACGGGTAGCCGTCCGTGTCCACGCCAAACGCGCCGGCGATGCCCATCTCGGCAAGAGTTGTCTTGAAGACCTCCATCGGATGGGGATCGTAGGGATACTCAAGATAGTGGTCCACCCGGTCGATCAAGGCGTTCGCCTGGGCGTGCTCCACCTCCAACCGAGGCACGAACAGAGCCCTTTGCCCCTCCGCGTTCATCACGAACCCGATGGGACGCTCCGTCGGGATGAAGGCAAAGCCGGTGTAGTAGAGGACATAGTGCATGTCGAACAGTACCACACCGGAGAGTTCCTTGGCTCTCAGGTGCTCCAGCAGCCGCTCGCAGCGAGCCTGGAATTCGGTTTGGGTAATATTGATAGATGTTAGCATGTCGCGTCCCTTCTCTCGGACATTTGAGACTACCGGTCTTGACAGCCAAGAGCAACGGTATCGCCGTAGAAAAACGCACCCGGGAAATCCGCCTCCGCCTTCTTCTTCCCGCTCCACTGCTCGATCTGGATTCGATACACCGTCGTGCGTGCCAACTCCTCGGGCATGATTGGGCGATAGTCCCGGCCCGATTGCAGGTGGGGGAAGTACTTGTTGAGCAGCAGTTGCAACCCATGCCGCGCTTCGTCCTCGTCGGTGACGATCGCAGCAGACCCGAAAACGGTCACGCCGGCATACTCCACGCTAAACTCCATCGCCGTATCGGCGGGTAGCAGCCGGCCCATCTCGCTGACACTGAAGCACACGCGGTCATTCCTCTCGACATTGGCCCGCGTGCGGCCGACGTTCGCAGTGTGCATGTAGATGGCGTGCGCTGCCTCGTCGTACACAAACAGGTTGCTGTTGATGAATGGTTGCCCCTCATGGACCGTCGCCAACACACCATAGGCAGCTCGGTGCAGCAGTGCTTTGATCCATCCCTCATCTTCGACCGCGCGCTCGGTGCGACGCACCTGGTGGGGCGGGTTAGCAGCATAGTCGATCGACATCGTAACTCCCTCTGGTATCTTATTGCCGTTAGCGGGGTTCACTCGTAGAAATTGCGTGGCCAGGCATGGGCCTTCAGTTCTTCCAGGATGTGTGCCGGCAACGGCCCCTTGTCGGAAACAGCGCAGTTCGCCTCCACGTGCCGAATCTTGCGCATCCCTGGAATGACTGTTGAGACGGCCGGATGACTGATGCAGAAGCGCAGTGCCGCCTCCGGTAGATCGCCGGCCACGCCGCCACCCACCAGCAGTTCCTCCAGCGCCTGCGCGCGCTCGTACACCTGCTGCTTGCGGTCGTCGCGGAAGTAGCTGTTGCGCCAGTCGTCTGCGGGGAAGGTCGTGTCAGGCGTGATCTTCCCGGTGAGGCCACCCTCGTCCAGGGGCACCCGAGCGAGAACGCCCACGCTGTATTCCTGGCACGCTGGGAACAGTTTCCCCGCCGGCGTCTGATCGAAGATGTTGTAGATCACCTGGACCGTATCGATCAGGCCGGTTCGAATGCCGGCCAACGCATTACTGGGCTCGTGGTCGTTGATCGAGATTCCGAAGTGGCGGATCAACCCGCGATCCTTCAGCATTTGGACGGTTGTGTGCCACTTGGGATTGCCGGCCCACTCATCCAGCCAGACGTGGAACTGCTGCAAGTCGAGCTGATCCACATCCAGATTCTTCAGGCTGCGCTCAGTGCATTTCAGCACCCAGTCCGTGGGGAAAGCCTCCTCGTAGGGCGTGCCGGCGCGGGCCGGCCACTGTTGATTCTTGGGCGGCACCTTCGTCGCCACGTAGAGTCGCTCGTCCCGCTCCTTCAGCACCTGACCCACAAGCTGTTCGCTGTGTCCATCGCCATAGGCCAGAGCCGTGTCGATGAAGTTGAGGCCCAGGTCGATGGCGCGGTGCAGCGCTCGCAGCGACTCATCGTCTTCGGCACCAATCCACATGCCCCTGCCTATGCCCCAAGCGCCAAACCCGATCTCCGAGACCTCAAGTCCCGTTTTCCCGAGTTTCCGATAGTTCATTACAGCACCTCCTACTGTGGTATTTTTTCGAAAGGCTTTCCTGACCGCTCCCCGACGATTTCCTCAATCCCCATCATTCGCTGTCGCGGCACGCTTGAAAGGTGCCCGTGTCTTAGGTGATCTGGATTGCGCCGTGAGACGACAGCTCTTGCTCCACAAATCGGATGAAGTCCGCCAGTCTGTCACCAGCAAGAACAGATCCTGCAATATTTGTCGAAGACAGGACATAGACCACCAGTGGTTCCGCTTCGGCTACCATATCGTAGCACGCCTGCGAGCAGAGGTCAACGACGCAATGTGCAATACGCACCACGTTTTACACTTCCGTTACAACATCATCACGCTTGACTAACACAACAACTCTACCCTGAGTTACGATCAACCGGTTACTACGTTCAACATATTGAGAGGGGGCAACACATGAACCGCAACACAACTGTCACGCTTAGCCTTGCGCTGCTGGCTTGCGCTATCCTCGTCGGACTGGCGTGCGCCGGCGCACCCGCAAGTGCATCTATCTCTCCTGCCACGACACCAATCACCATCGACGTGGACCTGCCCTCGGACAGCACCGGCACGCCCGGCGGCGCACTGGCCCTGCGCATCTTCGCCCCGGCGTCCGCCGGCGCTGCCCGCTACGCCGCCGGCGCACCCGTCCTGATTTACGTACCCGGTGGCACCGACGCCGGCACCCTCCGCCCGGCATTGCAGCAGGCGGACGATGTGATCCGCATCGTCTTCCTTTTCCCCGGCGGGTCCGATTCCCGGACCGGCCGCCGCAGCGACGGCACCTATGACTATCGCGGCGCGGACAGCATCGCCGCCCTGGGGGACGTCATCCGCTACGCCGCCGGCGAGCTGACCGACGCCGCCGGCCACACCATCGACGATGTCGTACCCGTGCCGGTCCTGCACGACAACATCGGCCTGCTGGGAACGTCCAACGGCGGCAATATCATCGTCGCTGTGGCTGCTGAACACGGCAGCCAGTTGGCCGGCCACCTGCGCTACATCGTCCAGTGGGAATCGCCCGTCTCCAGCCAGATCGCCACTGTGGACCTGGGGCGGGTGAACCTGGACTGCACGCCCGGTCAGCGCCAGAGCCTGCTGGCGGTGAACCCGCGCTATCTAAGCTACGGCCCGCTGACCCTGGAGGTGGACTACAGCCAGCTCACATACGATGCCGGCGACGCCTTGCACCCCGTCTTCTTCGACGGCACAGGCGACGGTCACTACACCACGGTGCTCGATCCGCACACCGGCTGCCGGACACCGGACCTCAACCTGAATGGGGCGCTGGAGTTGAACGAGGATTTCCCGCTGACCGCCTACACGGACGGGGTGAAACACTACTACTCTCGCCCTGTCCCCCAGGCCCTGACGGCGCTGTTCGATCCCCCCAGCCAACAAGCCCCCAACGGTTCCTCCGAGTTCCCCAGAGTTCCCCGGAGTTCCCCAGAGTTCCCCCGACCAAAAGGAACTCGGAGGAACTCGGAGGAACTCGG
>CAZHMV010000163.1:0-12759 GCA_964532665.1 uncultured Anaerolineales bacterium | reverse complement strand
ACTGATCACTGATTTCTGGTTACTAACGAGAGCACGAGGCAATGAGAGTACTGGTTACTGGCGGCGCAGGCTATATCGGGAGCATTGTGACGGCTGAGCTTGTTCGAGCCGGCCACCAGGTCACAGTCTACGACAGTCTGGTTCGTGGACATCGGGAGGCGGTGCATCCGAGCGTAGCATTCGTGCGCGGCGATACCGGCGACCGGGCAACGCTCGCGCGCACCCTCTCGGAGGGCAGGTTCGATGCTGTGATGCACTTCGCCGCCTTCATTGAGGCCGGCGAATCCATGCGGAAGCCGGAACTGTACTTCGAAAACAACACGGCCAACGCCCTATCCCTGCTCACAACCATGCTCGAGCACGGCGTCAACCGATTTGTCTTCTCATCGACGGCAGCGGTCTACGGCGACCCGGAGTACATGCCCATCGACGAGGATCACCCGCTGAACCCGGTCAACGCCTACGGTGCTTCAAAACTGATGGTGGAGCGCATGCTGGCCTGGCTCAACCAGATCCACGGCCTGGGCTACGCGGCGCTGCGCTATTTCAACGCCGCCGGCGCGGCCCCGCCCCTGGGCGAAGACCATCAGCCGGAAACCCACCTGATACCCATCATCCTGCAAGTCGCCCTGGGCGAGCGCGACCATCTCGAGCTGTACGGGACCGACTATCCAACGCCAGACGGCACGTGCATCCGCGACTACATCCACGTTTCGGACCTGGCATCGGCACACGTGCTGGCGCTGGAAGCCCTGCAACCCGGCGAACAGCGCGTCTACAACCTGGGCAACGGGCGCGGATTTTCCAACCGGGAAGTTCTGGAGACGGCGCGCCGGGTGACAGGCCGGCCCATCCCCGCCGTTGAAGCTCCGCGCCGGCCTGGCGACCCCGCCGTCCTGGTTGCCAGTTCCGACCGCATCCGGCGGGAGCTTGGCTGGTCCCCCCGGCATCCTGATCTGGAAGACATCATCGGCAGCGCCTGGGCATGGCGCCAGAAGCACCCAGAGGGCTACACGCGGACTGTCTGGGACACGACCGACGGGCTAGGGGCTCATCGACGTCACTCCAGGCAAGGGACCTGGGGGAACTAAAGGGAACTCAGAGGAACCTGGACGCGCCAGGAACTCTATGAGAGACCAGGCGTCACGCAGTACGCAATACGCAGTACGCCCGTTGGCACGACGATCACCGCAGCAGGTGAGTCATCGACCTGGGAGATACAATACCAATGCGCGTTGCCATCAACGCCTGGTTCTGGGGTCAGCCGGCCACCGGCAGCGGCCAGTACATTCGGCACCTGTTGCCGACCCTGGCCGCTCTCGCGCCGGAAGCCCGATTTGGCCCGGTTGTTCCGATTGGAGCAGAGTGGCACTGCTCAGCGCCGAACGTCGTTCCACACAAGACTTCGGGCCCCGCGTTTCCGACTTCGGGCCGCTTTGGATCGAGAATCGCGGACCTTTACAAGCTCTGGTTCGAACAGGTGGTGTTTCCGCAAGCGGTCGCCGAACAGGAGGCTGACGTGGCTCACGTGCCGTACTTTGCAGCACCGGTCCGGACGACCACCCCGACCGTGGTGACTGTCCACGATCTGATTCCGATGGTGCTACCGGCGTATCGCGGCTCGGCGCCGGTGCGAGCGTACACGCGGCTGGTGGCTGCCGGCGCACGGCGGGCCGACGCCATCATCGCCGACTCTGAATGGTCGAAGCGGGACATCATCGCCCACCTGAAGGTCGCTCCGCAGCGGGTACACGTCATCCCACTGGCGGCCGGCCCGCAGTTCCAGCCGGCCACGCCGGAAGAGATTGCAGGCGTGCGCGCACGGCACAACCTACCTGATCGATACGTGTTATACCTGGGTGGGTTCGACCGACGCAAGAACGTGCCGGCGTTGCTGCAGGCTTTCGCCCGGCTGCAGGCCGGCCCGAACCTCGGGCTGGTCATCGCAGGGCGTTTGCCGGCGCGCGACACGGCTTTCACGCCCGATCCACGACGCATCGCAGCTCAACTGGGCATCGAGAAATCGGTGGTGTTTCCCGGTTGGATCGACGAGCGAGAAAAGCCGGCGCTGTACAGCGCCGCGGAACTCTTCGCCTTTCCGTCCGCATACGAGGGGTTCGGGCTGCCGGTGCTGGAAGCCATGGCCTGCGGCAGCCCTGTCGTGACCTCAACCGCGTCCAGCCTGCCGGAGGTGGCCGGCGATGCAGCGGTCACGGTTGATCCACACGACGTGACCGCGGTGGCGCAGGCGATGGCAACCGTGCTTGGTGATGCCGAACGCCGGCAGGCAATGCGGGAGGCTGGTCTGGCACAGGCCGGCCGTTTCAGTTGGCAGCGCACCGCCAAGGCCACGCTTCGGGTATACCGGCAGGCTCTTGGGATCAGCTCCGTGAGTTCCTCTGAGTTCCCCTGAGATCCTTGTGGGAACTCGGGGGAACTCGGGGAACTCAGGGGAACTACCCCATGAGGGATATGTGAATGATTACGACGAATGTTCGTGTTTTGTCCTTCATCACCGGTCAGGTCTGAACAACGAAATAGGTAACACACGGCAAGGAGAACACCATGATCAAGGATCTGGTACAACGCTTGGAGAACAACCGGGACGAATTCATGAAAACAGCAGCACAGTTGACGGACGACGTCGCTGGCCTCTCCCTGGGAGAGGATGACTGGACCATCTGGGGCGTCACAGCACATCTGACGGCCGCAGAGTGGCAACTCCGCCGCATGGCTGAAATCATTGCCGAGAACCCGACATTTGAGTTCAAGCCATTCGATCGGGATGCGCTGAACCTCCAGAGCGTCGCCCGTTACAAGGGCAAGACACTGTCAGACATCCTGGAGCAGTGGAAGTCCAACCGACAAAAGATGATTGAGTTCGCCGGCAGCCTGGACGCAGAGCAACTCAAGAACGTGGTGCTGCATCCAGTGTACGGCGAGATTAACCCGGTGTACCCCATCGAGCGCCAAATCTGGCACACGACGGCCCATCTGGCGGAGATTCGGGGTGCGCTGAGGCGGGCCGGCAAGTAGACCCAAAGGTTTCCGAAAACCTTTAGGGTCTGTATTTTGATCTGGCTATGCGCGTCCTGATGGTATCCAAGGCCTGTGTGGTGGGGGCCTACCAGCGCAAGCTGGAGGAAATTGGCCGGCACGAGGAGGTGGACCTGACCGTCGTCGTGCCGCCGGCATGGCGAGAAGCCGGTCGGTCAATCGCCCTCGAACGACAGTACACACAGGGGTATCGGTTGGTCGTTGAACCGATGGTGCTGAACGGTAACTTTCACCTGCACTTCTACCCGGGTCTGGGCCGGCACATCCGCGAAGTGAGACCGGACATCATCCACATCGACGAGGAACCGTACAACCTGGCCACGTTCCAGGCGATGTGGCTAGGCCGGCGAGCCGGTGCCAGGATGCTCTTTTTCACGTGGCAGAACCTCCACCGGCAGTATCCACCTCCGTTCTCGTGGATGGAGCGCTACGTGCTCCGGCACGCCGATGCCGCTATCGCCGGCAACCAGGAAGCCGTCGATGTGCTGCGTGCCAGGGGGTACGCCGGCCCAATCGAGGTCATCCCCCAGTTCGGCGTTGACCCGGAGCTTTACGGACCGGTCAATGAGCAAACAAGGTGCCAGAGGCCGGCGTTCACCATCGGATATGTCGGACGGCTGGTCCCGGCAAAGGGTGTGGACCTGCTTCTGGACGCCGTTCGTGGTCTTGGCAACGGTTGGCAACTGAGGATCATGGGGGCCGGGCCACAGCGCAACACGCTGCAGCGACAGGCCGGCCGGCTGGGGCTCGACGGTCGCGTGTTCTTCGATCCAGCAAGACCATCGTGCGAGGTGCCGGCATATCTGAGCCAGCTTGACGTTCTCGTTCTGCCCTCGCGGACACAGCCCAACTGGAAGGAGCAGTTCGGGCGTGTGCTGATCGAGGCGATGGCGTGCCAGGTGCCGGTGATTGGCTCGACGTGTGGGGAGATTCCGAACGTTATCGGGGAGGCCGGCCTGATCTTTCCCGAAGGGGATGTCAACACGCTGCGCGACCACCTCAGAGGACTCATGGATGACCCCGACCTGCGCCGCCGGCTGGGGCAGACCGGGCGGGCCCGTGTTTTACAACACTTCACGCAGGCCCGGGTAGCCCATCGAACCGTTGCGTTATATCGCGAGATGGTCCGGAATATGCAGGGGCGTAGCCGGCGGTTGAAACCGCGCCTACGGCTGCGAAGTCGGCCTTCGCCGACTAGAAGCCCAACCGACGAAGGTCGGTTTCGCAAGGGTTGCCGCGAATTCATTCGCCAGGCGCGAGGGTTGTGGAAGCACCCAAACCAATGATGGGCAGCAATAGACCGGCAAACATCGCAATCAACGCTCACCTGTTGTCCCTGGCGGACAGCTACCGGGGGGCCGGCATTCATCGGTACATCACCGCACTCCTGGAGCATCTGCCGCAGGTCAGCGAACACCGCTTCACCGCCTACCTCGGCGACCCACGGGCCGGCGATGTCACCTGGCCGGGCATCGACGCCCGGCTCGCACCGTTTTCCACGGCGTCCCCGCCGGCGCGCGCGCTGTGGGAACAGTTGTTTCAGCCGGCGCACCTGGTCCGCGACAACATCGATCTGCTCCACGGGCCGGCCTATGCCCTGCCGCTAATCTGCCCAACCCGGTCAGTCGTGACCATCCATGACCTGAGCTTCTTTCTCTATCCCCAGACCTTCAACCGGGGGAATCGCCTGTACCTCAGGCTGATGACGTACCTGGCCGCGCGACGCGCCGACGCCGTGATTGCCGTATCCGAGCACACGCGACAGGACGTGATTCGGCTGCTTGACGTGCCGGCTGATCACGTTCACGCCGTGCCAAACGGCATCGATTCCGTTTTTCGCCCACTCCCGGAGCACGAGGTGCAGAGATTTCGGGCAGAACATCAACTGCCAAAGCGATTTGTCCTGTGCATCAGCACCATCGAGCCACGCAAGAACCTGGCAACGTTGATCCGGGCCTACGCTACGCTGGGCAACACTGAACACAGGCTCATCATCGGTGGCGGGCGTGGCTGGAAATACGAAAGCATCTTCGCCCTGGTCGATGAACTGGGGTTGCGAGACCGGATATGGTTCCCCGGCTTCGTGCGCCACAGCGAACTGCCACACTGGTACAACGCGGCCGATGCGTTCGTCTTCCCATCGATCTACGAAGGCTTCGGCCTGCCGCCGCTGGAAGCGATGGCCTGCGGCACGCCGGTCATCGCCTCGAACGCGTCCAGCCTGCCGGAGGTGGTGGGATCGGCCGGCCTTCTGGTAGACCCAACCGACGTGGCGGCGCTGGCCGATGCCATCCACCAGGTTCTCCGCAATCCTGAATTGGCAGCCACAATGTCAGCGCAGGGGCTGACAAGAGCCGACAGGTTCTCCTGGAAGGCCAGCGCTGAGCGTACAGCGGCGGTGTATGAGCGGATCCTCGACACACAGGTTCCGCAAGGAGCGCAGGATGCCATCACAAGATAAGGCAGGTACTGACCCCTGGGCCGGCACAGGTCTGTTCATGGCGTTAACCGACATCGTTCTCATCAACATTGCATTCGCCCTGGCATACTGGCTACGCTACCAGGCGGAATGGCCGGCGGCGCTCGACCCGGAGAACTTTCAACCTTACCGCGTATGGTTCCCCCTTGGGTTGATCCTGACCGGCATTCTGTTGCTGGCGTACCAGCTCGAAGGGGTTTACGATCTGCGACGTGGGGTGCGCTGGCTGGACGATGTGTCCAAGCTATTCACCGGCACGCTCATCGGGATCGCCGTGCTGACCGTGCTCACATTCAACGTGCGGCCCCAGTTCTACTCGCGACTCATGCTGGGATATGCCGGCATCCTCATCGTTGCCGTGCTCAGCACCAGCCGGCTCGTCTTCGGCGCGGTCCGCGCATGGCGCTATCGACGCGGGATCGGCGTTGAGCACGTACTGGTGGTGGGCTGCGGAGAGATAGGCCGGGCTGTCATGGGCAGCATCATGGCCCGGCCGGAGCTGGGCTACCAGGTCGCGGGCTTCCTGGATGACGATCCAGAGCGCCAGCACCAGGACCTGGGGCGGTTTCGCGCCCTGGGCTCCGTTGATGCATTGCCGGCCGTGCTGCGCAGCCAGGACATCGACGAAGTGATCATTGCGTTGCCGTGGCGTTCCATCGAGCAAATTATGGACATCATGGCCCAGTGCGAGCCCCTTGGCGTGCGCGCGCGGATTGTGCCAGACCTGTTCCAGTTGCGTCTGAACCGGGTCGATATCGACGACATCAGCGGCATCCCACTCATCGGCATTCGAGACGCGTCCATTCGGGGTTGGAACCGCGCCATCAAACGGCTCAGCGACATCGTTGTGGCAGCGATCAGCCTGGTCATAGCAAGCCCCATCATGGCTTTGGTCGCGATACTGATCAAGTGGGACTCTCCCGGCCCGGTGCTCTTTCCACAGGTGCGCGTGGGGCGGGATGGCCGGCTGTTCACCCTGTACAAATTCCGGTCCATGGTGGTGGGCGCCGACGAGGCAAAGGATCGGCTGCGGGACCTGAACGAAGCGTCCGGCCCGCTGTTCAAGATCCGGGACGATCCGCGACTTACTCGCGTAGGTCGATGGTTGCGCCGGCTGAGTATCGACGAACTGCCGCAGTTGTGGAATGTATTGAAGGGCGATATGAGCCTGGTGGGGCCACGCCCACCGGTGCCGGCCGAGGTTGACCAATATCAACCGTGGCACCGGAAGCGACTCCTGATATCCCCCGGCGTGACCGGACTGTGGCAGGTCAGCGGCCGCAGCAAACTCACATTTGACGAGATGGTGATGCTGGACCTTTTCTACGCCGAGAACTGGTCCCTATGGCTTGATTTCAAGATTATGCTGCGCACGATCCCCACCGTCATCATGGGTACTGGAGCGTACTAGCGCAAGGGTCAGTATGCCTGAACTCCTTGAGGCAGGGAATTCTTGACGAACAGGGCAAGTTTTGCTCACGGATGGAAGAAAACACGGATAGGATCTCACCTTCTCTTTTTATCCGTGTTTGTTTCCATCCGTGAGGAGTTGCTACTGACCGCTCGTCAATTTGGTGATTTGGGCGGAATTGAGTATAATAGCACCTTGTGATGTAGCCTATGTAGAACAGAGGAGTCGAGGATTATGCCACTGTATGCGTATGAGTGCGAGGCTTGTCATTACAGATTTGAGCGCCAGCAATCATTTTCGGACGATCCGATAAAGGTTTGTCCGAGTTGCGGCGAGCCATCTGCCCGCCGGCTAATCACATCTGTAGGTATCATTTTCAAGGGACCGGGCTTCTACGTTACCGATAACCGAAAAGCGCCAAGTAACGGCAAGGGATCTAGCACGAGCTCGTCGCCGGCTTCCAAACCCAAGAAGGCCGAAAGCGCAACAGCATAACGTAGCAGCCCTTTACGACGAAAAGAGGCTCTTGCGATGTTTCGCAAGAGCCTCTGTCATCCTCCAGAACGGGCCTGGGCTAGAACTGAAATGAATTCGTGGCCTTCACAACCTTCTGGTCGTAGTTTACGACATACGACATCAACTCGGTACGCAGTTCTCGCCACTCGGTACTCTTCAACACCCTGCCGAGCATCTCACGATCTTCGGCCAAGACACCCGCCAATATCTGGGGAGCATTTCCATGGACAGTATACCACGCTTCTACAGGCTGAAGACCCAACTCCATCAAGCCCGGTATAAACGTCTTCATTGCCCAGTCGAAATACGCAGCCTCACGCCCTGGCCGGAGATCCCACGTCATGATCAGTTTCATCATAAGCCTCTCCTACTTTCCCACGCGATAACCTTATGATACCAGATTAACGTCATTCTTCCAAATCCGGGGTGAGTAGCTATCTGTTGACAAACAGTCCTCGCTATGGTACTATTAGTATGGACTTATCCTGTCTTGTAGGAATACCTACAGCGCACTCATACGAACATATCATTCCGTCCGTTTTGTCGGCAATTGGACTTTGACAGTTGTCCCGAGAGCCCAATCGAAAGGTGTTTGTAGTGGCGGCTTTGGACGTTTTGGGAATGACTGAAGTCGTTCCCACGGATTCTTCTGATCGGCGCTAAGCCACTACACGCAATAAGCGGTGGCCGAGAACAGCGTATTGCGTAGCGTCTAGATTTACAGCACGGATCACAACCTGACAAGCGCAGATGCGCTAGAGTCCAATACGCCAGGCGTCAAGAGCCAGGCGAGTCCACAGCCTGGATTTGATGCCATCCAGCCGGCGCTACGGGACAATCGATCCATCTGAGTGATTGAGGAGTGTGCTGAAAGGCACGCTCTTTTCATTTTTTCTGGTATCATCTTGCTATCATCCAGAGGTGTTTCATGAACATCACGCGGATCTCGCGAATTCTTGGCCTGATCATCCTGGGGGTTGTGGGCTGGCAATTGGGAGACGCATTGAACCAGGAGTTTATCGCCTATGTGCCTATGATCCAGCAGTCCCCCCTGGTGGCCAACGGTGGATTGGCACTGGTCGGAGCAGTGATCGGCTTTCTCGTCACGCCATGGCTAACTGTCCGGCCTCTGATCTGGATCAATCGAGAGATGAGAGGGCTGCCCATACAGACTCTGCTGGCCGCCACTATAGGACTGGCGATCGGCCTTCTGATCTCGGCGTTGGCAGCGGTACCGCTGCACTATCTCCCCCTGTCCCTAGGCCGGCTGATGCCTTTTGTGGCAGCTCTTCTCTTCGGCTATCTGGGAATTATCACAGCGGTATCCCGCCAGACAGACCTGTTAAACCTGCTGAGCACCCGGTTGCCCGGTGCCACCAAAGGCACCAAGAGCGATTATGTCATCGTGGACACCAGTGTCATCATTGATGGGCGCATCGCAGACATCGCCCAGACGGGGTTTATCGGAGGCACGATTCTGATACCACGCTTCGTGCTCAACGAACTCCAGCACATTGCGGACTCGTCAGACAGCCTGCGGCGAAATCGGGGCCGGCGAGGCCTGGAGATCCTGAATCAGTTGCAGAAAAACGACGAGGTCCCCATCGAGATTTCTGACCTGGATGTTCCAGAGGCAAAGGAAGTGGACAGCAAACTGGTTCACCTTGGCAAACGGCTAAACGCTCCGGTACTGACCAACGACTACAACCTGAACCGGGTGGCCGAGTTGCAGGGCGTCAAAGTACTGAACATCAACGAGCTCGCCAATGCCGTCAAAGCTATCGTGCTGCCGGGTGAAACGATCAAAGTACGAATCATTCAGGAAGGCAAAGAGCTGGGCCAGGGAGTTGGCTATCTGGACGACGGCACCATGGTCGTGGTAGAGGACGGAAAGCAGTACATGAACAACACGATGGAGGTAACAGTCACCCGGGTGTTGCAAACAGTGGCCGGCCGGATGATTTTTGCCACGCCGAACGGGAAGGGTACAAGATCGTAGGACCAGGTGGAACATGGCGATTCTGACAGTATCTCGACAACTGGGAAGTCGCGGCAGCGAGATTGCCGCCGGCGTGGCCGAGCGACTGTCGTTGCGCTTCGTCGATCGCGAAATCATTCATCGGGCCGCCTACGAGGCCGGGGTGCCCCAAACCACCCTGACGGAACTGGGCTACGAAGGACAGCGCAGCCTCATCGAGCGCGTGCTCGACGTCGTCAACATGATGCCGGCGATTCCGCACAACCCGCATGCATCACGTCGGGAGATGACGGCACCGATGGCTCTGCCGTTGAGCAATATGTTAACGCCGGCGGCTCCCATCTTCAGCCAGCCCATGACCAGCTACATCCAGGTGGTCGAACAGATCATTCGCGATCTCGCCAACCAGGGCAATGTCCTGATTGTAGGACGTGGCGGTCAAATGATCCTGCGTGGGCGTGATGACACACTTCACGTCCACATCATCGCCCCGTTCGATCAGAGAGTAGAAACGCTGATGGAACGCGAGGACATCAGCCGTCGCGAAGCACGCGCGCGCGTAAGTGCCAGCGATCGGGCCCGCAGTGAGTACATGAGACGCTACTATCACGTGCAATGGTCCGACCCAACACTCTATGATCTGGTAATCAACACGGACAAGATCGATCCGCTCACAGGAACCGAACTCATCATCAGATCTCAGATGGCTTTGAAGACCAGTTCAGCATCCTTAAGGAAGCATCCATGACTTTGAAGATCTACAATTCGTTGACACGGCAGAAGGAGACGTTCGAGCCTCTGGAAGACAACAGGGTTCGAATGTACGTGTGTGGCGTCACCGTGTACGACAGTGCCCACATCGGCCATGCCATGTCATCGCTGGTATTCGACACGATCCGCCGTTACCTGGAGCACCGGGGCTACGACGTGAAGTATATTCAGAACTTCACCGACATCGATGACAAGATCATCGCACGAGCGCATGCGCTGGGGATCAGCCCACACGAACTGGCCGACAAGTACGCACGTGACTTTCTACAAGAAATGAAGGCCCTGAACGTGAAAGATGCGGACCTCTATCCCCGGGCGACCGCTGAGATTCCGACGATCATTGAGATGGTGGAAAGCCTCATCGAAAAGGGATATGCATACCCGTCCAACGGCAACGTGTACTTCCGGGTACAGGAATACGCGGACTACGGCAAGCTGTCCCACAGAACTCTGGAAGGCGCTCAACCGGGCGAGTCCATGAACGGCAAGGAGCATCCGATGGACTTCGCCCTCTGGAAGGCCGCGAAACCCGGCGAGCCATCGTGGAGCAGCCCATGGGGAGAAGGCCGGCCCGGCTGGCATATCGAATGTTCGGCGATGAGCCTGCACCACCTGGGTGAGCAAATCGACATCCACGGTGGGGGCATGGACCTGTTGTTCCCCCATCACGAAAACGAGATCGCCCAGACGGAGGCCTACACCGGGAAACCGTTCGCCAAATACTGGGTGCACAACGGGCTGCTAAAGCTGGGCGAAGAGAAGATGTCCAAGTCACTGGGCAATCTGATCACCATCGCTGAGTTCCTGGAGCAGCACGACCCTCAGTCACTCCGGCTCTTCGTGCTGTTGTCCGGATATCGCCGGCCAGTGACCTTCACCGACGAAAGCATCGGCGCCGCCGAGCGCGGGCTGGAACGATTGCGCTCGGCCCTGCGGCCGGCCAAGAGCAGTGGCGCGGATGCAGACACCGATGTCATCGAGTCCTTGAACGCCCAGGTCGAGAAGACACGCCAGGGTTTCTACCAGGCCATGGACGATGATTTCAGCACTCCCCAGGCACTGGCCCACATCTTCGATCTGGTGAAGGCAATCAACAGTGCGCGGGATGCCGGCGTGGCCGGCGAGCCCTTCGAACAGGCCCAACAAGCCCTGCTCACACTGACAGGTATCCTGGGCTTCGATCTCACACGCGGGGCGGCTGCCGGCCAGGTGGAGGCACAGCCCTTCATCGAACTGCTCATCGACATTCGCAACGAACTGCGTGCCGCCAAACAGTGGGACCTGGCAGACAAGATTCGTGATGACCTGGCCAGCCTGGGAGTGACGTTGGAGGACACTCCAACCGGAACCGAATGGCGCATGGTGTGACGGAGATCATTTACGGCCGGAATCCAGTCCTGGAGGCTCTGCGCGGCAATCAGCCCATCGACCGGATCCTGTTGGCCAGGGGCGCGAAGACCGCAGGTCCGGTCGGGGAAATCCTGAAAAGGGCACGCGCCCGCAACATCCGGGTGGAGTGGGTTGACCGTACTCAGTTGGACAGTATGGCCCGCAGCCATCAGGGTGTGGTCGCCAGCGTGCCAGCCTTCGGATACGTCGCGGTCGAGGACATACTGGCGCTGGCCCATCAGCGGAATGAACGCCCGCTGGTTCTGGCATTGGACCAGGTGCAAGACGTGCACAATCTGGGAACGCTGATTCGCACCGCCGAAGCGGTCGGTGCGCACGGCGTCATCATTCCGGAGCGACGTACCGCCGGCATCACGCCCGCGGTTCACAAATCGTCGGCCGGCGCAGTTACACATCTGCGGGTGGCCCGGGTGACCAATCTGGTGCGGACTCTCAAAGAGTTGAAGGAGCAGGGTCTGTGGATCGTCGGCCTGGACATGGCCGGCGATCACGACTACGACGCGCTGGACTGGGCCATGCCGGCGGCGATCGTCGTCGGCAGCGAGGGGAAGGGGCTGGGCCGGCTCGTGCGCGAGACATGCGACTTCCTGGTGCGGCTGCCGATGCGTGGGAAGATCGACTCGCTCAATGCGGCAGTGGCCGGCTCGATTGTGCTATACACGGCCTGGCGGCATGGCGCCGGCCAGCAGCAAGTTACACGCGCACAATGAATTTGACAATTTGCCTCAGATGGGTATACTTACCTTTCGGATATTTGCTAAACAAGAATGTGCCGACGTAGCTCAATCGGCAGAGCAGCTCACTTGTAATGAGCAGGTTGTCGGTTCGAGTCCGACCGTCGGCTTGATGTGCACACAGAACACGGGCGGGTACCCAAGCGGCCAACGGGGGCAGACTGTAAATCTGCTGGCATAAGCCTACGGAGGTTCGAATCCTTCCCCGCCCATACAACAACTTCTTTACATCTGGTCAAGGCCCGGAGCAGGAATCTGTCTCCAACTTGACGACTGTGCAGGAGGATTTGTTTCATGGCTAAGCAGAAATTCGTACGGACGAAGCCGCACGTGAATGTGGGGACTATCGGCCACGTGGATCATGGCAAGACCACGCTCACAGCGGCCATCACCAAGGTACTGG
>CAZHMV010000162.1:9911-12766 GCA_964532665.1 uncultured Anaerolineales bacterium | reverse complement strand
CGGCGCAGCTTCTTGGCGAACTCACGGTATTTCATCAGCCAGCCTCAGGCCGCAGTAGGCACTGCAACAGCGGTTTCCAGTTCTAAAGACACATGCTCATCTACCGGCCTCAGCGCCTGTGGCAAGGGAGCACCTTTGTACTGCATAGCCTCGATCAAGGTCCGCACGGCATCCGGAACATTGCCCAGTGCTTCCTCAAACGTGTCACCCTCTGTCAACAAGCCCGGCACATCGGGACTGGTCACAAGGTACCCACCCTCCGGTAAGGGTTCGATGTTTAGAACAATTTTGTGTCGCGTCATTATCTCACCTCTTTCTGACGAAACTCCAGACCGTGTCTGCAAGTATACCCCAATACTGCAAACCTGTACAGGAGCATCAGTCGCTGCCTTCCCATAGGCGTCAACTTAAGCGCGCTAGCGACCGCCGGTCGAGTAGCCGAAGGCGTATCGAGACCAAGGGAGCGGGTCTCGCGAAGCCGCTTGGTCTCGATACACGGCTGAAGCCGCTACTCGACCGGCGCTCCCTGCTTAAGTTGACGCGTATGCGCTGCCTTCCACTCCCAACTCGGTGCGGGAAACGTGGAAGCCGGCTAAGCTCCAATCAAGTCGCCGGCCAGCGCAACAGCTCCCCACAACGGTGCGTCATCGCCCAGGGCTGCCGGCACGATGTCCACCCGCATTTCCGGGAGCACGTTCGCCCGAGCGGCCGCCCGCACGACCTCGAAGTAGCGCGGGCCGGACTTGGCCACGCCACCGCCCACGACGACCCGTTCGGGATTCATGAGGCTGATGGCGTAGCTGATACCGAACCCCAGTGCCCGTGCCGCTTCGTCAAGCACCTGCCGCGCCAGATCGTCGCCGGCCTCGGCCGCCTGGCCCACGTGCTTCGCCGTTACCGTCTCAATAGCTCCACCCGCTAACTGCCGCAGAAGGGCGCCAGCCTCTGATTCTGCGCGCAGGCGTTCCTGGGCGCGGCGGGCGATGGCCGGGCCGGCCGCCACCGCCTCCAGGCAGCCGCGCCGGCCACAGATGCAGGCCGGCCCGCCGTGTTCCACGGTGATGTGGCCGATCTCACCCGCCACGCTGTCGGCTCCGTGATATACCTGCCCGTTCAGGACCCATCCCCCACCGATGCCGGTGCTGACTGTGATGTAGAAGAGGCTCTGGCAATCGCGTCCTGCACCGAATCGCCACTCCCCCAGCGCCCCCACGTTGGCATCATTGTCCACGCTGACTGGCGAACTCAGGGCCGATTGCAATCGATCGCGGAGTGGAATGTTCTCCCACCCGGGCACGTGGTGTGACAGGAGCACCGTGCCCTCGGCTGCATTCACCGGTCCGCCAAAGCTCACGCCGACAGCCGACAGCCGGCTCTCCTGACCCGTCAGCAGAGCACGGGCCAGCGACATCATCGTGTCCAGGTCGTCCGTGGCATCGGCACCAGGCGGGGAGAAAACCTGCCGGCGAGCCCGCCAGTGGCGCTCGCCGGCCACGGCCATGCCGGCGGTGAGCTTCGTACCGCCGAAATCGAGGGCGAGCAGGAGAGGTTCACCTTCCACGATCGCTCTTAGGCCCTGTAAAACGCGTTCGTTTCATTCCACTGTTCGCTGTCCAGATGAGCGGTCTCATCAGCATAGCGCCAGGAAGACAATGTGCAGGATGACCAGATGAGCATCCTCGATCCGCTGCATGGAATGGGAGGGCACAATGATGCAAACGTCCACCTTGTCCTTCAGCCTGCCTCCTTCGTATCCGGTGAGGCCGATGGTGGTGAGCTTGCGCTCACGGGCCACATCCATCGCCCGCAGCACATTGGGCGAGTTGCCGCTGCCGCTGATACCAATCGCCACGTCGCCCGGCTCTGCCAGCGCCTCCAGGGGGCCGGCAAACACCGTCTCGTACCCATAGTCATTGGCGTAGGCGGTCAGCGTGGGGATGCCGTCGTTGAGGGTGATCACTTTGAGACGCGGTTTGCCGGGCTGCGCAGTCCCTTTGATCAGATCGACCGCGATATGTGAGGCCGTGGCCGCGCTGCCCCCGTTCCCGAACAGGAAAACCCGCCGGCCCTCCACCCGCGCCCGCTCCAGGACATCGATGGCTCGCGCGATTTCATCTTGTGGCAGGTCTTGCAAGGCCTGACACAGCTTGTCAAGGTAGCTCTGAATCTGCTCCATCTGAACCTCCGAGGATGAGACAACCAACAATCTCAGTAGATCCAAATTTGAGGAGTCAGCACCCCCAGAGCCTGCCCTGAGGCCAGGTCCGGCCCAGGACTTGCCGAAGGAGCGGCTCCGTTCAGCACGTGGGCGTGCCTCACTCCTCGAAGATCGGATCTACTGAATCTTACCCTTTCAGCGAGCCGGCCAGAAGTCCGCGCATGAAGTAGCGGCCCAGGAAGATGTAGACCAGCAATGTGGGCAACGCCGCCAGCAGCGAGCCGGCCATCTGCACATTCCACTGGACGATGTAGCTGCCGGCCAGGTTGTTCAGCCCCACAGTGATCGGTTGCACGTCGGGGCTGCTGGTGACCGTCACGGCGAAGAGGAAGTCGTTCCAGATAGACGTGAATTGCCAGATCATCACCACCACAAAGCCGGGCACCGACAGCGGAAAGAGAATGTACCGATAGATGCTGAAGATGTTCGCCCCGTCGATGCGTGCTGATTCTACCAACTCGGTCGGCACGGTCGCATAGTAGTTACGGAAGATGAGCGTAGTGATGGGAATTCCGTACACGACGTGAACAAAGATCAGGCCAGGGATTGTGCCGTAGAGGCTGCCACCGAACCAGGGTATCTTGCTCAACACCTGGACCAGCGGGATCAAAATGCTCTGGTACGGGATGAACATGCC
>CAZHMV010000162.1:2377-9811 GCA_964532665.1 uncultured Anaerolineales bacterium | reverse complement strand
GACGATGGCAATGGAAGCGCCTCGGGCGAAATGGCTGCCCCGGAAGGTCGTATCCCACATGAAGAAGGCCGGCACGTCCGTCGAAAAGCCGATGCCCGGCCCGGTCATCGCCACGACCAGGTCGTAGATCTTCAGGGAAATGTGTCCCAGGATGATGACCGCACTGAGTGTGATGGGACGCAGCAAGGGGAAGAGGATGTGCCGCAAAATCTGCAACTCCGACGCGCCATCTACCCGAGCCGCTTCGCGCAGCTCGTCGGGGATGCCGCGCAGGCCGGCCAGGTACATGGCCATCGTGTAGCCGGACATTTGCCAGGTAGCGGCCAACACCAGCGACACGACGCCGGCCGACACGCCGATGGCCGGCGTGGTCAGCACCCCCAGCCCAATCTGTTGCAGCACCCGACCCACGAGCGTATCAGGCGGAATGTGCCAGACGACAGGGTCGGTGAACCAGCCCCATTTGAGAAATCCCAGCCCCAGTTTGTCGAAGAGGAGGTTTACGCCGGTGCTCCCAAGTTCGGGACTGCCTGGATTCAAGAGCCAGCGCCAGACAACGCCCGTGACGATGAACGAGATAGCCATCGGGAACAGGTAAATACTGCGGAAGATCCCCTCACCCCGAATCCGCCGGTCGAGCAAAACGGCCAGCAAGAAGCCGATGACCAGACAGGCGATTAAGAACAAAATGGTGAAGGACACCGTATTCCGCAGGTCAATCTGAAAGCGTTGGTTGGCAAATAGTTTTCGATAGTTGCTAAAGCCCACCAGGGTGAAGTCCGGCAAAAGACTGTTCCACCTGGTCAACGAGGCAAAGCCGGTGAAAGCAATGAAGCCGTACACGAAGACGGCGATGGCCAGCACCGAGGGTGTGAGAAGCAGGACAGCGGTTACCTGCTCCCAGTTGGTCCGTCGCATGCGCTTCCTCTCCCAATACGTACCCTCCCGGAAGCTGCAGGCCCCCGGGAGGGTTGGTTTTCGAGATATGAAACGAAATGAGGGCAAGGCAACCTGGTCTGGGCTGCCTTGCCTGATTGGTGTGATCTACTGGCAGACGCCAGCGTCCACGCACGCCTGTTGCAGAGCGGCCTGGGTGCCGGCCACGTCGCCACTGGTGACGAAGAGGGTGACGATGTCCTTGTAGTCGGTTACCCACGATTCGATGGCCGCTGCGCCGTGGATCAAGCTGGGCACAATGGCATCCTGGCTCCAGTCCACCATTGCGGACTGCAGATAGGCATTGAAGAGACTGGGGTCGCAGTCGGTGCGGGCACAGATGGAGCCCTTCTTGGGATTGAAGGCTTCCTGACCCTCCTTGGAACCGACGACCTTGAGCCAGTTGATAGCGTTCTGTTTGTTGGGCGCAGCCTTGGGCAGAGCAAAGCTGTCGGACAGAGCGACGAAGGTGCCCTTCGTACCGGGAGGCGGTGCCCAGCCGTAGCCGGTGAACCCCTTGGAGGTGAACCAGCCATCGGTCCAGTCGCCCATGATCATCATGCCACCCTTGCCGCTGATCAGGTACTCGCCGGCGCCATCCCACGTGAGGGCCGGGTGGTCAGGGTTGGCGTAGCTCAGCATCACCTTGAAGTTTTCGAGAGCCTTGGTCACCCCGGGACCCATCCAGGAAGTCTTGCCAGTCCACAGGCCCTTGTAGCCCTCGGCTCCCAACGTGCCGGCCAGCACGTCTTCGAAGACGTGGCCCGCTTCCCAACCGTCCTTGGTGCCCATCACGAAAGGCTGGATGCCAGCCGCCTTGAGCTTATCGGCCACCTGCTGGAACTCCTCAAAGGTAGCCGGCGGGGTTAACCCATTGTCCTCGAAGACGGCCTTGTTATACCACAAGACGTTGGAGCGATGGATGTTGGCCGGCACACCCCAGTAGTGACCTTTGTATTTCAGCAAGGACAGCAGGTCGGGCGGGAAGACTTTCTCCAACCCTTCCGAGGCGTAGATGTCGTCCAGTGGTTGCAGGTATTGCTCCGGACTGTAAGTTTCGACCTCCAGGCCGGCATGGAGCTGGAAAGTGTCGGGCGGATCACCACCGAGGAGGCGAGTGGCCAGCACTGCCTTGAAGTTGGTGCCCGCGCCGCCAGCCACGGTGGCGTTGACGATCTCGACGTCCGGGTACTTCTCTTTGTAGATGCTGAACATGCCGGCCAGGCCCTCGGCCTCGCCGCCGGCTGTCCACCAGCTACCGACCACCAACTGACCGCTAGCGCCGGAAGCGTACAGCAACTCCGGCTTGCTGGGGTCGTAGCTGGCCAGGAAAGCTTCAGCATCGGCCGCGCTGGGAATCCAGACCTTCCAGCCCACCTCGATCACGTCGGCGTTCACGATGCGAGCGTAGGAGCTGTCTTCGAGGTGCTTCTGGTTGGTGGCAGCCATGATGGCCGGCCACGCAGAGATGCTTCCCAGAAAGCGATCAGACAGCTTCGACAGCCAGTCGTCCTTCTGGATGAAGTAGTCCTGGCCTTCTCCGGCTTGAGCAGGCGATGCCGCGCTGGCTACCCCTGCCATCAGGGCCATCAACACCGCAACGACGAGTACTACGTGAAACATTCTTGTTCTCATGATTCTCCTGTGACCTCCTTCATACGACGAAACGGTTAGCCAACGAGTGAATCCGCCGTCTGTTAGCTCCAATCGAAATCTCGGTCTTCTCGCTATCTATCCCTCCTTTCAACTGACGGACAGCAAGTGGCGCAACCATCCAGCCCATCCAGCCATCTAGCTATCCTCCCTACCGCGCGCACCGAAAGCCGATGTCGTCATTGGCAGCTTCGGGAACGTTGGCACTGCGGTTGGTCGTACGCAAGTTTTCCCTTGTCTCGAACCAGCCTCCTCCGCGCAGAGCACGGAAGCGCTCGCCGTAAAATGGGTCCTGGTAGGTGCTGTTCGGGTATGCCTTGTACCAGTCCGCGGTCCACTCCCACACATTGCCGGCCATGTCCTGGACACCGTAAGGGCTTGCTCCCGCACCGAAGCTTCCAACCACGGCCGTGCCACGTAGACCGTAGTCCTTGCCGTTGACTTTATTGGGGTCCCACTCATTCCCCCAGGGATAGATGCGTCCATCGGTGCCCCGAGCCGCTTTCTCCCATTCGGCCTCCGTGGGCAGGCGCTTGCCGGCCCACTCGCAAAAAGCCACGGCGTCGTTCCAGCTTACCTTCACCACAGGGTTGCGATCCTTACCTTCGGCATAGGCTCGCCAGCCCGGGCCGCCACGGGTTTCCTCGTCCGTCACGTACCCGGTCGCTTCCACAAACTGCCGAAAATCGGCGTTGGTGACTTCGAACATGTCAATCTCGAAGGCCGGCAAGTCGATCTGCTGAGATGGTGTCTCGTCGTCCTCGCCGGTGTCACTGCCGAAGATGAAGGGACCGGCGGGGATTTCCACCATGGGGCTGAGTTCCGGCGGCCTGGGTGTTGCCGTCGGCTGCGGGGTATTGGTCGGCCCCCCCGGGCTGGCCGGCGTCACCTTGGGCACAGGCGTGTTCGTGGGGGCCGGCGTCTCGGTTGGGAAAGGTGTTGGTGTGGGCGGGGGCGGCACCGGTGTGTCGGTGGGTTCCAGTTTGATCCGGGTTGCCGTAGGTCCGGGTGTTGGGGTCGGTGTCGCTCCACCCCCACAGCCGGCCAACATGAGTGCACCGATCAGAGACACAATCAGCCAGCTCAACGACGTTCGGTTCATCTATGTATCTCCTCGATGAAGGTGGCCGGCGTGCCCTGGGGCCACTCGAACAACCTGGGACGGCACACCAGCCCTGGTGATGCACACGTTTGCGGATTGTGCAGAAACAGCAGTTCCTCGATGTAGTCTCAGTAGTTGAGAATTTGGCATGTGGAGCAGCCCCCTTCGACGGGCTCAGGACGGCGCTTCGGCAGGCTCAGGCCTGCACTGAGCTTGTCGAAGTGACAGGCCTTTCCAAGCTGCCGGCAGGCTGGAAAGCCTGCCCCACGGAGTGGTTTTCTCAGGTACTGAGTATAGCACAAATTCGCTTGCTTGTGAAGGGCTGCCGCTTTCTGGTGTTCAGGCTGATTCAGGTCCTGGTTACAGGCAGACAAATGCCGCTGGGGAATGATGACAACCCAATTCTGTTCAGGGGCGTTCCCTTACTTACCCTGGCACCCCACGCGCCAGCCGGCGGCCGCCTGCTGCACGTCGGCTCCATCCACGCTCCCGTCGGCGTCCAGGTCGAGATGGGCCCGGTAGACCGGGTCGCCGGCCACTCCGCCCCAGGCAGCTGCCACCGCCTGTATGTCGTTGACGTGGTAGCCCCATCTCCGTCCACGTCGAGTCGGCATCCCTGGGCCAGCACTGCCCAGTTCACCGGGTCCTCGCTTCCCAGGGACCAGATGGCGATGCCTCGCACACCAAGGCTCTCCGCCAGTTCCCACCGATCCGCCACGCTGTCGTGGTCGGCGTACGACACCCCTCGACCTCCACCGCCTACCAACACGTGCCGCCCCATGCCGCCGTCACGATCCCAATGTCCACGATGTTGATGAGACCGTCATCATTCACGTCATAAAGGGGAATGTAGTCCGGGTCTTCCAGGCGCGCCTGCCAGTGGGCGGCTACAGCCTGGACGTCGAGCACATCCACCGCGCAGTTGCCGTCCACGTCGCTGACCAACGACCGTCCCACCACGGCAAACTCGCTCAGGTGGTCAAGCACCACCACCAGCACGTTGTTGACCGTGTCAAGATAGCAGCCGGCACACGGCAGCAGGTTGACCCAGGCCGAAGCACCCGCATCCCAGTACGCCAGGTTCAGGCTGGCTTCCGGCCAGATGCCGGCATTCTGCCAATCGGCGTCGTCGTGTTGAACGGTGATTGTGTAGGGCTGATCGAAGGTGGTCAGCAGATCACCGGTGCCCGGCGCGGCTTCCAACTGGAAACCCGTGCCGGTGAACAGCAAGCCGT
The DNA here is from genome assembly GCA_964532665.1 of uncultured Anaerolineales bacterium. Classification (GTDB taxonomy): domain Bacteria; phylum Chloroflexota; class Anaerolineae; order Epilineales; family JAANWY01; genus CAZHMV01. The sequence continues at coordinate 4,885 of CAZHMV010000162.1, read as the reverse complement.
CCACGCTCTCGGCTGTCGCTGCTTGAGCGGTGTAGGTCACGGTCGTCGTCGTGCTGACAGCGCCGGCGGGGACCCCAACCTGGATCTGTCCATCGGGCGATGAAATCTGGCCGCCCTGCGTCGGACTGATCCAGGCCGTGCTGGTTGGAGCATCCAGAGAAGCGGTGACGCTGTCCACGGCGATGGTGCTGGTTCCGGTACCAGCGTCTACCTCCAATACCACGCAGTCCCCCACGCCCGGCGGGAGATCGGCGGATAGGTTCAGAGTCATGGTCACCGCCTGGCTCTCACCAGGCGCCAGGGTCAGGCTGGTATGGCTAAGGGCAAGGTCGCCGTTCTGGGCGCTATCGGCGGCCAGCGCCAGTGTCAGGGGCTGGGAACCGGTGTTTTGCAGGGTGTGAGCGAAGACGACGGAAGTGCCAGGTGGGGCTTCGGCATGTTGGACAGGCGAACTGAGAACGAGGGGCGCGGGCGCTGGTGAAAGAGGAACGGAAGGGCCGGAACCGTTCACATCGCGGAGGGCAGCGCTGCCCGTGCTTGCGCCGGCGTCCAACCCACGGAAAGCAAAGCGATAGCCTGCCTCGGCGCTGTTGGTGTTGAAGCTTTGGGCGAGCAAACAGACTTCCACCGCTCCGTCGAGTGCGACCAGAGGATGATCCAGGGCCTGCGGCCACTCGCGCGGCGTCGTGGCGTTGATGGCGTTGAAGGACAGTTGAACGTCGTCCGTCCCCCAGTTCACGTCCAACCCGTCCAGGTCCAGTTGGTCAGCGGGGGTGCCGACCTCGAGCATGAGGAGAGCACCCGATGGGGCAGCAAGGTTGGCGCCCTGCAATGCAGGCAAGGCCGGCGGCTGGTCAGAGTAGGGCAAGTATTCCCAGGGATTGCGGTTGCAGTCCTGATAGAGGCAGCCATCCCGGAACTCGAGATGGAGATGGGCAAAACCACTGGCACTCTGGCCACTGTAACCAATCAGGTCACCGACGGTGACTAAGTCACCGGGAGAGACGACGACACTGCCCAGGTGCATGTAATTGCTGTAAAGGTAGGGGGCACTGCTGCCGTGGCGCAGTTGCACCAGCGGGTCGCTGTAGTTGGGATCGTCGCCGGCCAGGCGCACAGTACCATCAGCCACGGCGTAGACGGGGGAGCCGAAGGGAAGGGGAATGTCTACCCCTCGGTGCCAGTCGTAGCGGTACCCCTCGCTGGCTTTCTGGCGCGGGCCGAAGGGGCTGCTCTGTACCGGCGGGGTGGCGCTGCAGGTGGGCCAGATGCGATCGCCCAGGCTGGTGGTGTCACAGTCTCCCCCGCGAAAGGTGCCGCCACCCCCATTTCTGTCGCCCCACACCAGGATGGTTCCTCTATCGGTGGGCCGGCTGTAGGTGGGAGGACTCCCACCGGGGCCTGTGGGCGGGCCGGTGAACCAACCGCCAGGGTCGGTGACCACGGCCGGCAGGGATCGCAGACGATTCTTCCCGGATCCCGTGGAGCTGTAGGTCGGGTTGGTGAAGCCGAAGGCGTCGAAGCCGAACAGGTAGGTCGCCCACAACGTCTGACGAAACGCAGGGCTATTGGCCCAGCCGTCGTGACTGTCATCACCTGTGCTGATGGCGGCAATACGGACGCCGGCCTGGTCCCGATAGGTCGCCAGGGCCTGGGACTTGCTCCACCAGGCATCCAGGTCGCGGAACTGACCATCAGCCACAAGATAGCCGTCCGCCAGGTACCAATCCCCGGTGCCCAACGGTGTGGGACTCCCGGGCGGATCGTCTGCCAGGACATCATCGGGGTTCCAGGCGTTGACGAAGGCCCGGAGTTCCAGGGAGTGAACGTAGTCTACGGCGGACGTCAGTCGCGCCCGATCCACCCCGAAGTCGTGGCCGGCGTCGTCGAGAAAGATGCCGGCCACCCCCATGCCGGCCCACTCGTCCACATAGGTCTCCAGAGTGCCGATGTCCAGGTTGTGGGTGGTGACCCCCAGATCAACGTAGCCAAAGACGGAGACACCTTGGGTATTCAGGTTAGCGATCAAGGTGGCGGTATTGGCGTGGTCGCCGTGGGTCGGATGTTCCAGACCGTCCCCCAGCACCACCAAATCGAACTGAGCGAAGGCCGCAGTGGCAGCATCCAGATCGCCGCCGGCGCCGTTCACCAGGCTGGGCCAGCCGTAGTAGATGGCCAGACGAGCAGGAGGGGTGAGAGGCACTTGTTGTGCGGCGCGACCAGAAGCAGGAAGTCCGCCCCTGAGTGTGGCTATCGACAGGATCAGGCTGGCTATCAACAGGGCCGTGAGATGTCGTGTTCCAGTTCCTGGCTTCATTGGGCGACTCTGGGCATACGCAAGATGGTGGAATAGTAAAGCCGACATGTAACCACCTTGCGTCGTTCGGCGAAGGTCTCATGACCGAGCCGCGTGAGGGCGGTCGGGAGACCTTGTCCAACGGGAAATATGGTCAAACCGCAATACCGCAAAACTTGCTATGAGCCTGCGAAGCGAGCCCTTCGATACGC
>CAZHMV010000162.1:0-2277 GCA_964532665.1 uncultured Anaerolineales bacterium | reverse complement strand
TCGATACGCGCCTCAAGGCGCTACTCGAGCGGCGGCGCTCCGTTGCACGCGATAGCAAGTTTTGCGCCATTGCGTCAAACCTCACGCCACTCCGCTACGTGGCTTGCTACGAGCCTGTCAGGGGCACGTGCTGCCCCATGCGGCTGTGATGACCACGATATCCACGACGTTGATCACCCCGTCGTCATTCACATCGTAGTCTGGGACGTAGTCCGGGGCTCCCGGGCGCGCCTGCCAACTGCCGGCCACAGCCTGAACATCCTCGATGCCCACTGTCGGCGGAGGATAGAAGTCATAGCAGGCCGTAGGTGTTGGCGTGCTGGTCGGCGTTGCTGTAGCTGGGGCGACCAGGGTTATCGGTATGGAGGCTGTGTTGTTCGTCTCGTCGGTTTCAGCCACAATGTTGAATTCATCGACGATCACGCCCAGGAAAGCCGGACCAGGTGGCACGTCTGGCGGCACCCGGGCCCCCGAGTACAGGTTTATGGTAGCCGATTGTCCAGCTCCGAGATCATTGCTGGTTTCCCTGCCTCCGAGCAGAAGTGTATCTCCCGTTGTGATCACCGGGTCGGAAGATATGTAGAATCCTATTGAGGTGCTCCCGGCTCCAGTGGTGCCGGCGTTGCGAATGCTCAGAGCGATTAGATCCCCGATCGGCTCGTTGATGGTTACGGTCGTTCCTCCGGAATAGGCGAAGTTCTCAACTACAAGGTCCGCACCGCCGGCTACCGGTGTCGCCGTCGCTGTCGCCGTGGCAGTGGCAGTTGCCGTCGTCGTGCTGGTGGGTGTCAGCGTGGCCGTGCCGGTGGGCGTGGGAGTCGCTGTGCTGGTTGACGTAGGGGTTATGGTACCCGTGCCGGACGGCGTCGGCGTGGGTGCTGTGGACGGGTCCGTCACCCGGACCTCGTCGATGGCATAGCCGTCGGACGGGATCGGATAGTTGTCATAGAACTGGAACTTGATCAGAAAATGGTCGTTGAGGGTGAGGCTGTTGGCTGCGGCCGCTGCATCCAGATCGATGACCTCATGCCGGTAGGACGATGAACCGTAGTTGAAGGAGAGCACCTGGTGCCAGGTCGCGCCGTCGTCGTCGCTGATGAACACACCGTCCTGTGAGTGGTTCTCGTCGCTAAACTCCCGCCACCAGAAGTCCAGCTCCGCCTGACTGTGGCCGGCCAGATCAACGAGCAGCACCAACCCGGCCGTCGAGTAGCTACCTGCTTGCACGCTGTCGTCCAGAAGAGCACTGTATGTGCCGGCGTAGGGGGCCACTGCGCCGACCCGCACCCGACCATCATTGGTGGTTTCGGTCCACCATCCCGTGCCCAGTTCTGCGGACTCGAAATCGTCGTAAAACGGCAGTGTGGCCTTGGTGACAGTGCTGAACCGCCACACGGGGCTCGTAGACACCCCGGTGCCGTCGTCCGCGACCACCTGCCAGTAGTAGGTGGTGTTCTGCGCCAGGGGTCCGGGCGCGCAATTCGTTGTGGTGACGCCACTGCACACCAGGGTGGCCGGCGGATTGACCGTGTCGAAGTAGATGTCATAGGTCACGGTATCCCCTTCCGCATCGCCGCCGGCCCATTGCAGCGTCGATGGGGGGAAGACGCCTGTTGCGCCGTCGGCCGGCTCCGGCGAACCCGGGACGTAGGGCGGATTGGAGCCGGATGCCTAAACGCGGACCTCGTCGATGGCGTACCCATCCGACGAAATCGGGTAGTTGTCATAGAACTGGAACTTGATCTGGAAGTGATCATTGAGGGTGAGGCCGTTGGCTGCGGCTGCTGCATCCAGATCGATGATTTCATGCTGGTAGGAATATGGGCCATAGTTGAAGGACAGTACCTGGTGCCACGTGGTGCCGCCATCGTCGCTGATGAAGACGCCATCGGCAAGGTGGTTCTCATCGCTGAATTCCCGCCACCAGAAGTCCAGGTTCACGTCGGACTGTCCCGCGAGATCGATGGTCAGGACCAGCGCGGCGGTGGAAAAGGTGCCGTCCCCCAGTCCGTCATCCAGGAGGGCGCTATACGTACCGCTGTGCGGCGCATAGCTGCTCACCAGGGCCTCGCCCTGCGCGTCGGAGACGACGGACCAGCCCCGGCCCAACAACCCTGACTCGAAACCGTCGTAAAAGGGGAAGCCGGCCACCTGACCCTTCGCCGTCGTGAAGCGCCAGATTGGCCCGCTCACAGCGTCGGTGCCATCGTTGGCCACCACCTGCCAGAAGTAGGTTGTGTCTGGAGCGAGCGCCCCGGGGTCGCAGATGGGCGAGGG
>CAZHMV010000161.1:0-12830 GCA_964532665.1 uncultured Anaerolineales bacterium | reverse complement strand
GGGTGGCCTCCAGCGCCTCCTCCCGCCGGCCCAGGGCGGAGAGGGCGTAGCCGAGCATTCCCTGCGCCCGCGACCGTCCGGCCTCCTCTGACGCCAGGTCGACCATGGCCCGATAGAGGGGCACCTGCACCTCCCTCAATGCCAGGGTGCGGTCGGGCGCGGGCAGGACCCTGTCCAGGGCCTGCAGGAAGCTCCAGGCTACCTCCCTGGGGGCGTCGTGGACCACCTCCAGCAGGGGTTCCAGGTTGGGCAGAGCCTCTTCCAGGTGGGCGGCCGCCGGACCCTCTCCCCGCAACCGCTCCAACCAGCCTGTCCAGGCCGGCATCGTCGTCGTCAGGCGCACCTGGCGCTCGTCCTCACCCAGCGGCCAGCGGCGGGCAGCGTACTCGGCCGCGGTGGGGTGCCAGCGCCAGCCCTGCCGGCGCGGGTCGAAGTCGGCCACGGCGGCCGCGCGCAGCGCCGCTGATCCCTCGGGCCCGGCCAGAGCGCGCAGGGGGGCTTCGGGCACCCAGCCGGCGGGGAAGAGGGGCAGAGCTTCCCAGGTCTTTTGGCCCGCATCTCCAATGCGGTCCGCGCTCCAGGCGTACACCGCCTCCACCTGGGCCGCGAAGTCGCCTTCGTGCTGGCGCACCTCCTCCAGCAGGGCCTGCCGGTCGCGCCGACGGGTCCGGGCCACGATGCTGGTGATGAGCAGCGGGTGGCCGGAGGTAGCCCGTTCGATCTCCCGCGCGTCATGGGGCGTCAGGGGCAAATCCTTGCTGTGGGCCAGGGTCAGGGCGTAGCGGATGGCAGCGGCGTCGCTCAGGCCCTCATGCAGGGGCAAGGAGGTAGCATGATCGATGTCTTCCAGCGCGGGCAGAGGCGGACGCAGGGTGGCGATGACCGCGCTGCTTCCGCCCAGTCGGCTCAGGAAGCCGGCCAGGGTGTGCAGTTCTGCCTGGGGCAGGGTCTCCAGGTTGTCCAGCACGAACAGCGTGGATGTGATGTGGGCATGGGCCAGCAGGGCCTGGAAGACCTGGTCCTCCTCCCGGACGGATGGCGAGGGCCCGGTTGCTTCCATCGGTTGCCGGCGGGACTCATCGGGCGTTACGGCCAGCCCCAACGTTCCGGCCATGCGGTTCAGCAGGTAGCCGGCGGTGGCGTAGCCGGATTCGCGCGGGGCCTCGGCGTAGGCGACGCCGTCCGGGAAGCGCCACGCGTTGCGGTGGGCCGCTTCCAGCGCCAGGCGGCTCTTGCCAATACCTTCGGGACCGGAGATGAGGGCGACGCAGGGTGGCCGGTCCAGGTGGCGAGCCAGGCGCACCAGCTCCGCCCCCCGACCGAAGAAGCCTACGCCTTCGCCAGGAGGCAGATTGCCCCTGGGGCGGGCATCGCTCACCAGCGGCTCCCCGCGGGTCAGGCCGGTGAAGCGCAGATCGGCATTGCCCAGCAGGACCACGTCGTGGGTCGTGATGTGCCGTTGTGCTCGCTCCACTGCCTCGGTCAAGGGGTAGCCGTCGGTCAGGTCGGCATACAGGGTGCGGGCGAAGGCGATGGCCTGGTCGTCCAGCACGGGCCGGCAGTGGCCCACGGCAGCGCGAGCCAGGCCGTGATCCACCAGCGCCTGGGCCGCGGAGTGGGCTTCGGCCGCCGTCTCGCAGGCGTTGAGCACCACCAGATCCAGAGGTTGGGTCGGCTTGAGGGCCTGCAGGAGTTCGGCAGCAGTCACCGGGTGGGTTTGGCCGTACTCGTCCTCCAGCAGCAGGCCCTGCGCCCAGGCGTGGCCGCTGAAGTGCAGCACATGAGGGAAGAGGCCCTGCTCCTCGATGCGGGGCGAGAGCTGGCGACGCAGGGTGTCCAGGGTGGGCGGGATCAGTCGGGCCAGCAGGATGGGTGCGCCAGTTCCGCGTACGGCCTGCTCCAGTCGCTGCCATTCCGTGCGCAAGTCCAGAGGGTCAGGCGGTCGGTCCGGGCGCTGGGGGTTATGCACGGGCGCAGCCAGCAGGGCCACCACGCGCAGCATGCGCGTGGGGTCGCGGCCTTGCTCTTGAGCTTGCCCGGCCGCCAGCAGCACCACATTATGCGAGCCGGTGATGAGCACGCTGCTGAGGATGTCGCCCTGGGCGGAAATGTCACCACGGTTGTCAGGCATCGGGATGGCCTCCTCTGGGCACCAGATCGTTGGCCGGCAGGCCGTGGCCGGCCAGGATGGCGAAGGTCTCCAGCAGGGCAACCTCGACGGTGTTGTCGGAATGGCGGGCGCTCTCCTGTGCCAGGAAGGCTTTGAAGTCCCCCGCCATGTCTTGCACGATCTGGCGGACCTCGTCGGGCAGGTCGCGGGGAGCCTGGGCCAACTCCTGGTAGAACGTGCCGGCGCTCTTCAGGAGTGGGCCAACGCGGGGGATAGCGCCGGCGGCCTCAATAAGGGCAGCCAGGGTGGCCCGTTTCAGGGCCTGGCCGTGGTATCGGTTCGCTGCGGGCATAGTCGTAACCTCGGGCGTCATACCACCAATTCGAGCTTTCTCGGAAAGCCAGATAGCCGACGAATGGATTCGCCGGCTGATACCGTAAAGTGCGTTAATGAAGATTGAGAGATTAATCAGGGTACTGTGCCCGACAGGCCCGCCCGCCGATGAAGCGACGTCCTGAGGCCCCTCCCGAGCCTGTCGAGGGGCTCGTCGAAGGGTCGGCGGGCTACGAAGCTGCGCCCCATCAATGGGACTTTGCCGCTCGGAAATGGGGCCTAGCCCCAATACCTTTGAAATAGGCTCAAGTCAGCGCCGTCGGTCGAGTAGCGGAGCGTATCCAGACCAGGCGCGGCTCTCCCAGAGCGGGTAGGTCCCGCAGAGCCGCGCCTGGTCTCGATATGGGCCTTTGGCCCTACTCGACCGGCGCTCGCTCCGTTGTTTGAAAGGTATTGGGCCTAGCCCGATTCATCGGGCGCTGCTTCGTAGCACGGGCACTTCATGCCCGTGCGGGCGCCGGCTGAGAAGCAACGCGCTATTACCGGATTATTTTCTCAAGGTTCACCATTGCTCGCTCGCTCTCGCCGGCCGGAGATGAGTCGCCCATACCTGGATTATTGTCTCAATCTTAATAAACGTGTTCAAACCTTAACCCGTTGCAGATGCAGATTTTACTACAACAGTGGCTTATCGGTCCAGCGCCGGTCAGCGTTACACTTTGTTTACATCCTCTTCACCCCCCGCTAATACCGCTGTGGTAGACTGCCGACAAGAAAACCCAGTCCACCAACCAATACGCAGTACTCAACACCCTGCAACCCTGCCACCGAGGGTTTTCCGGATAGAACCGTATCAGTCCAAGGAGGTGTTTGGAATGAGCAGGAAGCCGCTATTGTTAATTCTTCTCCTCTTTGGCGCCCTGAGCGTCGGCTCTGGACAGCTCGAAGCGCAGGCTGCGCCGCCGGCCTCCCAATGCGTGCAAGACGTCAACGGCAACGGCGTCGGCGACGTAGCGGACATCCAGGCCACGGCCACCCAGCCGGCCTGCCAGGTCTACCTGCCACTGGTGGCTGCCAACTGGCGCCGGCCCTGGCCCACCGAGACCCCCACGCCGACGCCCACATCCCAGGAGGTGCCGCCGCTACACTTCTTCTACGCCATCCACACCCACGTCCACGGCGACTGGTTCCCCTACACCGACCCCTCCATGACGCAGATCGACACCACCGTGGCCGACAACATGCTGGCCGCCATCCAGGGGATCGCCGGCATGCTGGATGAGCACGGTGCCAAAGGGACCTGGGAGGTGGTCTTCGGCACGTCCAAAGGGCTGTGCAATTACCAGGGCGAGAACCACGTCTTCCAGCAGTTGCTGGATGGGGGGCACGAGGTGGCCGTCCACGCCCACCGCAACGAAGACATCGCCCCCGCCTTCCACAACCTGGAGGACGACTGTGGCATCACCCCGCAGACCACCTCCGGCTTCATGGCCGAGGCATCTCAGGCGGGGGTGGAAGGTGCGCAGGCGGTCGTCTCCCAGGCCATGGAGCAGGCTGTGGATCTGGGCATGAGCGTGGGCACGTCCAACCTCTCGCCGGCCGGCAACCGCAACCCCTTCGGCCCCCTGTGCGACAACCAGCTTGGGGTCGGGAACGACATGTGGCCCGAGACGGGCAACCTGATGTTCCCCTGGCGGCCCGACTACCTGCACCAAAACATCTGCGCCGACAACCCCCAGGCCGGCCTGGTGCTGGTGGACCACGTGCCCATCACCTGGATGGCCGGGCCCGGCGGCGGCATGCCGGACGTCCTCAGCGACGCCGAGTTCCAGCGGCTCAAGCAGCAGTTCGATGCTGCCCTGGCCTACATGGAGGAGAACCGACCGCAGCGCGTAGCTGCCTGGGGCTTCGTCACCCACCTCACCGAGTACGCCGCCGGCAATCAGGGGGAGAACCCACCCGATCCGGCGGCCCTGGCCGCGCTGGACCGCTTCCTTGATTACGTGGATAGCAAGGTGGCTGAGGGACGGGTCGTCTACGCCACGGCGGAGGAGATCGCCCGCCTGGTCTCCGCCGGCGATGAGGGCGGCACGCCTACGCCCACGCCCACGGCCACATCGACTGCCACGCCGACGCCGCCCTCTGGGCACACCTATCACGACGTGGACCGCCTACCCAACGGCCACACCCTCATCACCGACGGCGGGCCTCGTCCTTCGAGAAGGGAACAAGAGGATAAGGGGATGAGGGAACAAGGGGAAAAGGGAATAAGGGAACAAGGGGAAAAGGGAATAAGGGAAAAAGGGAATAAGGACCTTGTCCCTCCCGCGTCCTTTTCCACTTTTCCACTTTTTCCCTTTTCCACTTCAACCTGTTCCAACTGCAGCCGGGTGGTAGAGGTGAACCAAGAAGGCAACGTTATCTGGTCCTTCGACCAGGGCCTGAGCTGGGCCCACAACGCCGATCGGCTGCCGGACGGCCACACCCTGATCTCCGACACCGGCCGCGACCGGGTGATCGAGGTGGACGCCGAGGGCAACATCGTCTGGAACAGCCGCGACGTGACCCTCAGCGACGGCTCCCACCTGCACTACCCCAACGACGCCAACTGGCTCCCTGACGACCACTTCCTGATCACCGACCGCGACAACCACCGCGTGATCGAGATCGATCGGGATGGCACCATCGTCTGGCAGTTTGGCGAGGCCGGCGTGCCGGGCAGCGACGCCACCCACCTGAATGGCCCCCACAATGCGGATCGGCTGCCCACCGGCAACACCATCATCGCCGACTCGGAGAACAAACGCGTCATCGAGGTCACTCCCGACGGCACCATCGTCTGGGAGTACCCTCCGGCCTACCAGCATACCCAGCAGGATGGGCGAAGGTCTCTGACCGAGCCCATGTCGCCTCGGTCAGAGACCTTCGGCGATCAGTGGTCACGTGTTTCGCCTCGGTCGGAGACCTTCGGCGATCAAGGAGGCGATCAAGGAGGCGGGGCGGATGCCCTCAACTGGCCCCGCGACGCCGACCGGCTGCCCAATGGCAACACGCTCATCACCGACTCGCGCAACAACCGGGTGATCGAGGTGACGCGGGCTGGCCAGATCATCTGGCAATACACTGACCTGAACCTCCCCTACGACGCCGACCGCCTGGCCAACGGCCACACCCTCATCTCCGGCGCGCCCGGCGGTGGGGTGATCGAGGTGGGCCAGGACGGGACCATCGTCTGGCAATACCCACCGCAGACCACCGCTACCGGCACCATCGCCGGCACGGTGCGCGACGCGGGAGGCCAGCCCATCGCTGGGGCCACCGTAACTGTCTTCGGCACGTCTCTCGCCGACACCACCGATGCCGACGGCGGGTACACCATCTCCGATGTGCCAGTCGCAGCACCACGCTACATCCTGACGGCCGAGAAGAGCGGCTATCAGACTGCCCAGGCTGGCGACATTGATGTGGCGCCAGGCGCGACCACCACCGTGGACTTCACACTGCAGGCCGGAGACCCGGTGACGGACACGCTGCACGTGATGATCGGCCGGCTGATGCGCCGCGATCCTGCCAGCGAGAAGCTGGTCCCGCCCCCGGACGCGGTCCTCGACCCCGCCCTCTATCCCGATGAGGTGCTCCCCTACCTGGAGCCAGGCCAGTACATCGAATCCGACGACCCGGCCATCGTGGCCGTGGCCCAGTCCATCCTGGCCAGCCTCTCACCCAAAGAGCGGACCCAGCAGACCACCGTGGCCCACGCCGTGTACGCCTGGATGGTGCAGAACATCGAGTACGATCTGGTGCACAACTACCCTGGCGACGTGACCTCCGGCAACTGGCAGACCACCTACGGTGCCTGGGGCCACTCCTTCGCCGACTGGCTGTACACCGCCAGGGAGGTGCTGGAGGAGGGGCGGGCCATCTGCATCGAACACGCTCGCCTGGCCACAGCCCTGCTGCGCGCGGTGGGCATCCCGGCCCGGCCGGCCCCCCTCATGGCCCATCCGGTCACCCAGTGGTGGGTGCAACTCCCCGACGGCAGCGGCTTCTGGGCCAACATGGACACCTCGAAAGGCCGCTCCGACTACGTGCGCACCGGCGACCTCTGGGCTCAGTTCCCCTCCAGGGCAGAGCACCAGTTGGGCTTCTGGGCCATAGGTGCCGACGCGCCCATCCACATGGACTGGTGGACGGAGAACCCCACCCTCTGGACAGAGGACTACGGCAGCAGTCGGCGCTATCCCGCCACCGCCGATGGGCTGGCCCAGGCTCAGGCTGCCCTGGCCTACTTCGCCGAGAATGGTGAACTGCCACCGCCCAGCGGTCCTCCGCCGGCCGAGGACCAGCCCTACTACGAGCTAAGCACGCGCGGCTTCGTCATTGATCTGACAAATGTCGGGGACCAGACCCACTTCGACGTCGGCTTCCCCCTGGCCATGGAGACCGACTATGTGGAACCCATTGACCAGGTGTACTGGACGAACCATCCCGAGTGGGTAACCCAGACCTGGCTGGAGACGGAAAGCGATCCGGACACCGGGGAAAGCCTGACCTGGTACCGCATCGCGCTGGACAGCGAGCCAACAACGCCGTCCGCCGCCTACGAACCGCCCATTGAGATCACCTTCAACATCCACTTCGACCCTGTGCTGAGCGACTACGACACGTGGCGGGAGCGCAAGGACAACCTGCTGTGGCTGGAGTCCTTCGTGGAGGGCTACAGCGGCGAATACCAGCCGAAGCTCAATCTGGAAGTCCAGGGCGACCAGGCCGAGTTCTACCTGGACCCCAACGATCCCGGGGCGGCGGAGGGACGGGCAGCTCTGGCCGCGCTGTACCAGGCCGGCCACACCTTCGGCACCCACGCTCACAACACGATCCGGGACGAGACTCCCCACTCCTGGCACGTTGTCCAGGGCACACCGACTGCGGCGCAGTCCGTGGAGCACTGGCAGGATCACCTGGGCTACGTGGAGCAACTCTACGCTGCCATCACCGGCAACGACGACCCCGCGTTTCTGCAAGAGATGAATGCCAGCGCCATGATGTTCTTCCCGTCCGGCGAGGAGGCCCAGCAGCAGGCCTTCGCCGGCACCTACAGCGATCCCGTCAGCGGCCAGACGGTGCCCCACGGCTTCAGCATCCAGACGGGCGGCCCCGACGAGCATTTCTACTGCCTCTTCGACCACGAGGTGGAGAACCCGTGGCGACCCGGCACTCAGGGTCCCCTGGACGAGGACCTGAGCAACACCGCCTTCGTGCGCATCCCCGGGCTGCCACCCCTGGGCAAGATCGGCGTGCACGGCCACATCCCCGACTGCTACCAGGACACCTCCCTGCCCTCCTACCAGCGCATGTTCATCCAGACCTTCCTGGAGCGCCTCTACCACGAGTACACGGGCGCGGAGGACAAGACCTGGACCTTCGGCTGGCACGAGCACCTCTTCGACCTGTTCCCCGCCGGCCACACGGGGCAGGGGCGCGAGCTGCGGGAGGAAGTCCAGGGGATGGTGGACTGGCTGAACCAGCGCTTCATCGGCCACACCACGGCCAACGGCAACCCCGTGGCCCACTACGCCACCATGACTGAAGTGCGCGACGACTTCCTGAGCTGGGAAGCGGACCACCCGGGTGCCTCCTCCTTCGAGCTGACGCAGTACAGCGCCGACTGGGAGAACTATCCCTACGACCTCCAGGCATTGGCCCGTGAGCTGGCCAACGCCCACTACGACGCCGCCCTGCTCCCATCGGATTCGACCCTGCAGGTCTACCGCTTCGAGCGCTGTCCATCCTCGCTGCGGGGCGAGACCCAGGGCTACTGGGCCTACGAGGCCGATGGCTCCCTCGGTTGCTACGACAGCGCCTCGGATCGCGGGGAGCCGGCGGGGAATCCCCTCCCCACCAAAACGGTTTACGTGGCCTGGCGGGACGCGGCGGAGCCTGAACCCACGGACCTGATCCCCTATGTCGGACGCTTCGCCACGGCCTACGACGGGATCACGGGTACGCTTGTGGGCGCCGACGACGCCCTAAACGCGCTGCCCTTGAACTACCGGCCGGTGATCCTCCTCCCTGGCCCTGCCGGCCCCACACCAACGCCCACCCCGACGCCAGCCGGCTACCTGATGATCCCTTACAACGCCAACTACCTGTGGGGGCCGCCGGCCCACCTGGGGCAGGCAGGCGAAGACCAGTTCGTCTCCACCCTCAACCGCCACCTGGACCTGATGGACGAGCTGGGCGTGACCGCCGGCTACTACTTCACCGGCCTGGCCGCGGAGAAGCTGGCCGAGTGGTCCCCCCAGACGGTGACCCGGCTGCTGAACTCGGACCACGGCATCAACTACCACGGCGCGAACCGCCCGCCCTATCCGCAACTGGTGGAGCAGGTGAAGGGCAAGAACTGGGAGGAGGACGTGGCCACAGTCCGCACGTACGAGGCCCAGGGGGTCAACCCGGCCACCGGCGAGCACGTGGGGGGCATAGCCGGCTTCCGGCAAACCTTCGGCCAGGACCCCTTCGCCACGGGCCGTTTCTTCGAGGCTTCTATCCTGTACGTGGACAAGGAAATGGGGGCCAGGATGGCGGTGGGGTTGAAGGGAAACACCGGTGCCTCGCGGGACGATGCCTGGTTCCTGGGCGTGCTCAACCGCCCCACGCAGGCGGGCCTGTCTGCGTCAGGCTTAGCCCAGGCCGCGATCGAGGACCGGGCGGATGAGTACCTGGCCTACGCCCGCTCGGTGCTCACCAGCGTCAGCGGCCCCATGCCGTTGGCAGTCCTGCCCATCCACGACCACGACTTCTTCGCCCACACTCCGGCGAACCAGGAGAAGGTGTGGGACCTGTACGAGCAGGTGCTGCGCCTGGCGCTGGACCTGGGCTTCCAGCCCGTCACCATGCGCGATGTCTACGCCATGGTGCAGAACGGGCCGGCTCCCACCCTGACCCGGGACGACCTGCTGGCGGCGGCCCAGAGCCTGGTGGACACGATGGAAGCGACGGGGTATCCGCCGGATTTTGTTGAAGGAAATGCTGGAACTCAGAGGAACTCGCGGGAACTCAGAGGGGCTCCCGTGAGTTCCCCCGAGTTCCCCGAAGTTCCCACGAGTTCCCGCATTGATCCGCTCAGCCTGGCCGAGGTTTCTGAAGGGCTGGCTCGTGCCCTGGCGGCCTATCGCGAGACGGGCAGCCTGCCGAGCAGCGTGGAGACCCACGACCTGCTGGGTCCCACGGCTTATTTCACCGGCACGGTGACGGTGGCCACGGTATCGGCGGACGACGTGCTGGACACCGCAGTGGCCGTCTCCGCCGCCATCACCGACCGCATTCCGTCGCAGGTGACGGTGGGCGGCCAGACCGTCAATCCGGCGGAGTTCCTGTACCTGATGGCCCAGGAGTATGTCGCCGTCGTCCAGAGCGGGCCGGCCCCCGTCGCTTTGCAGCCCATCAGCACCCTGCCCCTGTCCGTGACCCAGAATCAGGAGGCGGATCCTCTGACCAGGCTGCAGTTCTGGACCTTCAAGCCGGCGGTCTTTGACGGATGAAGCAGACCGGTTTTACATCCAATACCTTTCAAATAAGAGGAGCAAGGCATCCCCAGATGCCGTTCGCACGTAGGCGTGCTCACTCCTCGGTTGTTATTTGAAAGGTATTGGTTTTACATCCCTTTTACAACCCTGTCGCTCTTTGCTAACAACTTCATGTTACACTGCGGCTGAGAACAGCAAAATGAAGATCAAGGAGGATCAGCCATGAAACGCTCACTTACACTATTCGCCATCGTCAGCTTGCTTGTGCTGGCCTGTGGGTACCAGCCGTCGGCGGCGCAGTCGCCGCCCGTCCCGGCCCCGACACCCATTGCACCGCCGGCCGGCTCAACGGATACTGACTCCCGCTTCGGCATCGACTACGTCTACCCCCTGAACGCCACCTACCGCAACGAGAAGTGGCCCGAACTGTTCGCCCAGGCCGGCGCGGAATGGGTGAACTTCGCCGACGTCAGTTGGAAGGCCATCGAGCCCAACGAGCCAGATGAGCAGGGCAACCACACCTACAGGTGGTCGAAACTGGACCGGGCGGTCAAGGTGTGGCAGAAGTACGGCTTCCACATCACCATCTCGCTGCGGCTGGGCGACGGCTGGTTCGCCGGGGAGATCAAGTATCGCCCCGCCGGCTGGGAGATCGAGAAATCCGACCGCCTGCCGGCCCCGGAGTACATGGATGACTACCGCGCCTGGATCGCGGCGCTGGTGGAGCGCTACGACGGCGACGGCGTGGACGATATGCGCGGCCTGCGCGAGCCCATCCTCTACTATCAGATCGGCAACGAGTACGCCAACCCCGCCTTCTGGACGGGTACCCCGGATGACTACCGCACCCTGCTCGAAGAGGCCGGCCAGGCGGCGCGCAGCGCCTCCTCTCACGTCCAGATCATCTCCAACGGCATCCGCTGGAACGACGCCTTCCACAACGACCCCAACGCGGAGCACTTCGAGGAGACCTTCGCCACCTTCCTGGAGAACCTCTCCTCTGACGTCTGGCGCGAGGGCTGGGAGCGCGCCCGCGACATCACCGAGCTGACGGTCGCCCTGGCGGATGACTACGACATCCTGGACGCCGGCGGCAACGGCCCCTATGAGACCTCCTCCGAGGGCTACATGGCCTGGGTCCGACAAGAGCTAGAGGACAACGGCCTCAGCACGACCATCTGGGACATGGAGGCCCGCTCCGAACCACGGTTGACGTACAACCAGTATGTCCACTTCCACCCGGAACTGGTGATCCCGGACGGCGAAGAGATCCTGTGCGCGCTGAAGAATCGCGCCAACTGCGCGTACGATCACGACGAAGCCGAGGCCTGGTACCGCGCCGAGCAGTCCCGCGTGCTGGTGAAGGTCTTCGTCACCCGCTTCGCCGCCGGCTTCGAGAAGGTGTTCATGGGCATGCCCAACGACTGGGACAAGACGCTGGGCGCCCTGGCCGTGACCAACCCCTTTATTGGGCTAACCGACTCCGACGGCGACCCCTGGCCGGCCTTCTACGCCTACCAGTTGCTGGCGGAGAAGGTGGATGGCTTCGCCCAGGCGGAGAAGATGCCGGCGGAGTCGGGGGTTGAACTCTACCGCTTCACCTTCGACGACGGGCGGCCAGCGGTGTGGGTGGCCTGGCTCTGGGAAGACGAGGTGCGCGGCATGAACGACCCCCTGCCGACGCAGGAGGTGCGTTTGGATATCGCCGGCCCGGTGACAATGTACACCATCCCGACCACCGGCGATGCCTACGAAACGGTGCCGCTCGAGGGAGGGCCGAATGGGCTCGTGGTGCAACTCAGCCCGGAGCCGGTGCTCTTCCAGGAAGAGTGACCCCCGAAAGCCTACGGGTAGGGGGCACAGTGGCGCCATGCCTCTATTCCACAAATAGCTGCGCTGGTCGGTCTCCCAACCGCACCAGCGCCTTTTTTATTCTCCACGCCACCCCGCAGGGGCATGGCGACTGCTTCATAAACGCAGAACAACTCTTTGATCGTTTCATGCTCGTGTGTTATGATTGCCATAAGCCATGAAGCGGATGGCATCTCACAGATTGCTGGACTGGCCGGTGGTATAATCGACGGCAGAATCTGAAATCACTCAACAGGAGGGCAAGTATGGCACAGAGAGCGAGAAGAGAGCGCCGGAAGCGCGGCTCCGGGACAGTAGAGGGGAGAGGCGGCATGCCCGGGTCGCGGTTCATCTGGGGTGGGGCGGTGCTGATCGTGGCCGGCATCGCGATCCTCATTGCCGTGTCGCGGTTGGGGGCAGGTGGAAACGGTTCTTCTGGCGCGACAGCCGGCGGTCGCACGGCAGCGCCTGACTTCCAGATCACGGTTTACCAGGGTACAGACGTAGTGGGCGGCGACAAAATCAATCTCTCTGATGTGCTTGGACAGGGTAAGCCGGTCGTGCTGAATTTCTGGGCCGGCCGATGCCCGCCGTGCCGGGGCGAGATGCCGGGCTTCCAGAATGTGTACGACGAATTGAAGGACCAGTTTATCCTCCTGGGGGTAGATATCGGGCCCTATGTGGGCCTGGGCTCACGCGAGGACGGCAAGCAATTGCTGCGTGATCTTGACATAACATATCCAGTAGGGACGACGTTTGACGCAAGTACCGTTGCCCGGTACAGGATCCGTGGCATGCCGACTACTGTTTTTCTGACACCTACAGGCGAGATCGTGGACACGCACGCCGGCTTTCTGGACACGACGACCTTGCGGAGCAAGCTTCAGAACCTTCTAAAGGTCTCGGAGAGCTCGTAGGGTCTACACAAATTAGTGGGGCGCTCCGAGCGGATAACAGTCCGCGACACTAGATGTCGTGGGTCTGCAGCGTTGATTCCACTAGATACG
>CAZHMV010000160.1:0-12845 GCA_964532665.1 uncultured Anaerolineales bacterium | reverse complement strand
AGCAGGGGTGAGCTATTGCACTGAATCTCACCCCTGCTCCGAAAATAGTTGGCTACATGGCTAATGGCTAGATGTCTGGGCGGTAACAATGTGAGCTAACAAGCCATCCAGCCATCCAGCAAATTTCATGCTTCACGGCGCCCCACAGGGGCGTGTTGACCGCTCAGCAAAGGGGGGAAGAGCGATGAACGAGTGGCTGGAACGCCACCGGGGCTACCTCATCGTTATCTTGTTGAACTTCATCGGCATGGCCGGCATCTTCTTCATCGTCCGCCGGCCTACACAAGATCTCGTGGAAATCCTGCCTCCACCCACAACGACGCCGGCACCAACCGCCACGCCGGTGATCCTGACGGTATATGTTAGCGGTGCCGTTGCCAGGCCGGATGTCTACACCCTGCCCGCAGGTAGCCGCGTCAAGCAGGCCATTGAAGCCGCCGGCGGCTTCGCGGACGATGCGGTTGGGGCCGGCGTGAACCTGGCACAGGCACTGGTGGATGGTCAACAGATCAACGTTCCTCGCCAGGGCGAGATGACAGCGCCAGCGCCCGCAATCGAAGGCGCGCTCGCCAGCGCTTCGTCTCCCGCCGATTCAGCCGGACCGGTCAACATCAACCGGGCGTCGGTGGAGCAACTGTCAACGTTGCCGGGGATCGGGCCGGCCATCGCCAGCCGCATCGTTGAGTATCGGCAGAGCCACGGCGGCTTCCACGTCATTGAAGACATCAAGAAGGTCAAGGGCATCGGAGATGCGACGTTTGAAAAACTCAAGGACCTGATCACGGTGAACTAGCTCATGACATGAACTCGACTTTGGCCATTCTGAGGAGTGAGCACGCCTACGTGCGAACGGGTCACAAGATACGGCACGTGGGCGTGCCTTACTCCTCAACATATCGTGGTGTCAGCAAAATGGCCAAAGTCGAGATGAAACGAAGCGGCTTTGGAAAAGTGGCTCTACGCAGAATAGTGGGGTTAACCCGCTCGAAGGGGACAACAGTCCCCGCATCTAGCGGAATCAACGCTGCAGACCCACGACATCTGGTGTCGCGGACTGTTGTCCGCTCGGAGCGCCCCACTAATTTGTGTAGACCCGGAAAAGTAACTTCCGGCAGAAGAGGCTGTCAAAGCACCGACCTCGTGAAACCCTTCGACAGGCTCAGGGCGAAACGTAAAACGTGAGGATTCTTGCATCAGGCCGTCATCACGTCTTACGTTTCACGTTTCACGGCCTCGATATGCAAAGTCAAGCGGAAGTGACTTCCCGTCCCGTCAGGATACTAAATTCCGATTCGATCAACTAACATCCCAGGAGGCTATCGTGGCAACCAAACTTTCTCCGGCCGAACTTCGCCGAACCATGGACCCAACCGGCTTTCCCTTCACGACCACGGAAGAGCTACCCAAACTCGAAGGGATCATCGGCCAGCCACGAGCTGTGGAGGCTTTGCAGTTCGGGCTGGACATCCAGGACCCCACCTTCAACATCTACGTGGCCGGCCCGCCAGGCACAGGCCGCACGACGGCCGTCCAATCTTTTTTGGAGGAACTGGCACGCCAGAAGGAAACGCCAGACGACTGGTGCTACGTCAACAACTTCGCAGACCCCTATCGCCCGCGAGCCTGCCGGCTGCCTGCCGGCAAAGGCCGGGAACTGGCGGGCGACATGAAGAACCTGGTCGAGAGGGCACGCCAGGAAGTTCCCCGGGCGTTCGAGAGCGATGAGTACACAAGTCGTGTCGAGGCTATCAATGAGCAGTTGGGCAGCCAGCGGGAAGCCCTCTTGACGAAATTGGGCCAGGAGGCGCAGCAGGCCGGCTTTGCGCTCCAGTCCAGCCCCATGGGACTGATGATCGTGCCCATCGTCGGCGGCCAACCCCTATCTGATCAGGCTTTTGTCGCGCTGCCGGACGCGGCCCGTGAGGACATCCGTCGCCGGCGCGCGGGGTTGGAGGACAAGGTCAAGAACACCATGAAGGAGGTTCGCCGGTTGGAGCGGCAGGCCCAGGAACAGGCCAGGAAGCTGGATTCCGAAGTGGCACTATTCGTCGTAGGCGGCCTGCTGGAAGACCTCCTGGAGAAGTATCGAGGCTTCCCGGAAGTGGAAACTTACCTGAAGGACGTGCAAGAGGACATCACGCGCAACGTGAGCCAGTTCCGCGCCCCGCCGGAGGCGCAGCAGCCAGGGGCTGTGCCAGTCCCCTGGGCTCAAGAGCTTGCCTTCCGCAAATACCAGGTGAACGTCGTGGTGGATAACAGCGACCGGCAGGGGGCGCCGGTGATTACCGAGCTGAACCCGACATACAATAACCTCTTTGGCCGCATGGAGAAGGAAACCCAATTCGGTGTCTTGCACACGGACTTCACACTCATCAAGGCTGGCTCGCTTCACCAGGCCAACGGCGGCTACCTGGTGGTACCGGTCGAGGAGGTGCTGCGCAACCTGTTTGCCTGGGACGGGCTGAAACGCGCCCTGCGTCACCAGGAGATCGCCATGGAGGAGATGGGGGAACGTCTGGGCTTTGTGGCCACCAAGAGCCTGCGCCCCGAGCCCTTCCCCCTGGACGTGAAAGTGGTCCTCATCGGCACATCCATGCTTTACCATTTGCTGTATACCACCGATGAGGACTTCAATGAGCTGTTCAAAGTCAAGGCCCATTTCGACACGCGCATGGGCCGCACCGACGATAACTTGCAGGACTACGTCGCTTTTATGTGCACGCTGTGTGAGAAGGAGCACCTCCGCCATCTCGACCGCGATGCCGTGGCGAAATTGGTGGAGCACGGCTCCCGCCTGGCCGAAGACCAGGAAAAGCTGTCTACCCACTTCGCCGAGATGGCTGACGTGATCCGCGAGGCTAACTACCGCGCCGGCCAGGATAACTCTCCCCACATCACTCGCGACCACGTTCGGCAGGCCATCGAAGCGCGGGTCTACCGCTCCAACCTCCTCGAAGAGCGCATCCGGGAGATGATCGCCCGCGACACCCTGCTCATTGACACGCAGGGGGCTGTGGCGGGACAGGTGAATGGCCTGTCGGTGATTGACCTGGGGGATTACGCCTTTGGCCGGCCCAGCCGCATCACGGCCAGCATCGCCCTGGGCCGGGCCGGCGTGGTGGACATCGAGCGCGAGGTCAAGATGGGTGGCCCGATTCACAGCAAGGGCGTCATGATCCTTGGCGGCTACCTGTCCCAGCGGTATGCCCAGGACAAGCCGCTGAGCCTCTCAGCACGGCTGGTTTTCGAGCAGAGCTACGAGGGGGTGGAGGGGGACTCGGCCTCCAGCACAGAGTTGTACGCGCTTCTGTCGGCCCTGTCTGGACTGCCGATCCGGCAGGAGATCGCCGTGACCGGTTCGGTGAACCAGCACGGCGAAATCCAGGCCATCGGCGGGGTGAACCAGAAGATCGAGGGCTTCTTCGACGTGTGCCGGGTGAAGGGCCTCACCGGAGAGCAGGGCGTGATGATCCCGGCTGCCAACAGGCAGCACCTGATGCTCCGCGAAGACGTGGTCGAGGCCGTGGAGCAGGGTCAATTCCACGTCTGGTCGGTGAGCACCGTGGACGAGGGCATCGAGCTCCTCACCGGGGTCCCGGCCGGCGAGCGTGGCCCCGACGGACAGTTCCCCGAGGGGACAGTGAACGCTCGGGTAGATCAGCAACTGCGAGAGATGGCCGTGGCGCTCCAGGAGTTTGGCAAGGCCGAAGATTCCGAGAAACAAGAATGAAACTGGGGGCCCACGAATCGATTGCCGGCGGCCTGGACCGGGCTTTCGTGCGCGCGCAGGAGGTCGGGTGTGACGCTGTACAGCTCTTCGTCAAGAGCAACCGCCAGTGGAAAGCGAAGCCTCTGACGGACGAGGACGTGCAGCGCTTCCGCGAGCGCCAGGCCGAGACGGAGATCAAGCCGGCGGTGGCCCATGCCTCCTACCTGCTGAACCTGGCGTCGCCGAAAGAGGACCTGTGGATCCGCTCCCGAGACGCGCTGCTGGTGGAGCTGGAGCGTTGCGAGCGATTGGGGATACCGGGGCTGGTGTTACACCCCGGCTCCCACACGGGCAGCGGCGAAGAGGCCGGCCTGGCCCGGGTGGCACAGGCCCTGGGCGAGGTTCACGCCCGCACGCCGGGCTTCAAGAGCCGGATCTTGCTGGAAACCATGGCCGGTCAGGGGACGAACCTGGGGTATCGCTTCGAGCATCTGGCCTGGCTGCGGGCCAACACGCCTCAGGGTGAGCGGCTGGGTACTTGCTTTGACACCTGCCACGTCTTCGCCGCCGGCTACGAACTGCGCACTCCCGAGGGCTATGCCGAGACCATGCAGCAGTTCGACGACATCGTTGGTCTCGACACCCTGGGAGTACTCCACCTGAATGACTCCAAGGCCGACCTGGCCAGCCGCAAGGACCGCCACGCCCACATCGGTGAGGGCTGTCTGGGGCTGGAGGCTTTTCGCCTGGTAGTCAACGATCCCCGTCTCCAGCACCTGGCCGGCCTGCTGGAGACGCCCAAGAGCGATGACCTGCACGAGGATCGGGAGAACCTGGAACGGCTGCGAAGCCTGATCGATGAGTAGTTGGATGAATCCAGCTTTCAACGGCTGAGCCGGGCCAACCACTTGTGCCACCCTGCCCGGCGGTCGCGACGCCATCTGGCAATCTCCTGGCGGGCGATCTCGTAACCCTGCACGATCAACGCATCCGCGTGGCTGAAGTCCCAAAGGGGCACCGGAGTCTCCGCGCGTAAGGCGATCAGATGCACCGGCACGCCCCGTGCTTCCGCCAACGCCAGTTCCAGATCAAGCTGGCGCTGCTCCACCGTGCTGGTCAGTTTTTCCAGAAACGGTCCGAAGCCGTGGGTCCCTGAATCCAGTTCGCGAGGGTCGGTAATGTCCAGGGCGATGATCTCTGTGGCTCCCTGCGCCAGGGCCGGCTCGATCGGCAGATTGCTCACTACGCCCCCGTCCATCAGCAAGTGCCCGTGGATTTCCAGGGGGTGCATCCAGGGGGGTATCGTTGTGGAAGCCAGCAGTCCTTCCAACACCGATTGGTCAGGGTGGTTCCCGTACACAACCGGCCGGCGTTCGTTCAGATCGGTAGCCACCAGGATCAGCCGTGGGCCTTCAATATCGCCGAAGCGCAGGTCGGGATCCAGGCCATGTGCGGCAAAGAAGTCCCGCATGCGATGATGGGGGTTTACTCGTGGTCGATTGAACAGCATGCGCACCGTCAGCCAGAGGTAGTTCGCCGGCAGCAGGTCGGCCTCGGCCGCATCTCGCCAGGCGACTTCTAACTCTATCAAGCCCTCTGGCGTGAAGCCGCGAATGGCCACGAAGGCAGCATTCGCCGCGCCGGCTGAGGTGCCCACCAGGAGATCGGGCCGGATATCTGCTTCCAGCAGGGCACGCAGCGCGCCCACCTGTAACGCGCCACGACCGCCGCCACCACCCAGGACAAAAGCTAGCATGTGACCTACCTCCACAAGTGGCCCAATGATACCAGATCATGCCAGCTCGGGCAACATGGAAAGGAAGCTGCTGCCCCCTACTCCTGCCCTGCCACCCTCATCAATTCTGGAACCGTGACAAAATGATAACCTCGCGCCTGTAACCCCTCGATAATGGCCGGCAGGGCGTCAACCGTGTTCTGCATAGGGGGGTTGCCTCGGGTGTCCAGCCCGTCGTGTAGCAGGATGATCGCGCCGGGCCGCACCCGCTGTAACACGCGCATGGCGATGGCTCCTGGCGGTGGCTGCCGCCAGTCGTCGGGCGAGACGCTCCAGGTCACCACCGTGTATCCTTTCCTGTGGGCCAGATGAAGCATCCAGGGACTCCGCCAGCCGTGGGGAGGGCGGAACAGTGTGGGATAGACGCCCGTTGCCGCCTGGATGGCTGCCGCAGCGCCGTCCAATTCGCGTGCAACCTGGCCGGGCGTTTCCACCGCCACCCACAGCGGATGGCTGTACGTGTGGTTGCCGATGGCGTGCCCTTCGGCGACGATGCGTCGTGCCAGGTCAGGGTGTCGCTGCACGTTCTGGCCGATGACGAAGAAAGTCGCCTTCACCTGGTAGTGAGCCAGGATGTCCAACACCTCAGCCGTGTCGGGGCTGGGGCCATCGTCAAAGGTCAGAGCGACGACGGGTTGGCCGGCCGGACCGTGCGCCAGCACCGGACCAAAAGTCTGGGCTCCCGGGCTCATAGCGGTAAAGACGAGCAAGCTTAGCAGAGTGAGCAAGGCCCCCGCGCCCGACAGCCGCCGAACGGGCAGGTGCCGGCGGGGCGCAACGCGAATGTCGGGGAAGTCGTAGAAGCGCGGGTGGCCGAAAAGGATCAGCCACAAGTCGTTCAGGAGGTACATCCACAACGTTTGCCAGAGGGCATGCTGGATCCGCCGGCCCGAGGTATTGACCGCCAGACGCCGGTCGATCACCACCCGGCCCAGACGCTGCAGACGCAGCCCCAGTTCCGTGTCGGCTCCCAGGTTCACCGCTGGATCGAATCCGCCGACTGCCTCGTAAGCCCGGCGCCACACCGCCATGTTGCCGCCGGCCAGATGCCAGTTCAGCCGGCTTGCCAGGCTCCCCAAAGCGCCCAACCAGGGAGAACAATCGTGCAAGTCAAACACCCCGCTCACGGCCACCACTTCGGGGTCCTCTAACAGAACTTCCACCAACCTTGAGAGCCAGTCTGGAGGCACGATGGTGTCAGCGTCGGTGCAGGCGATGATTTCTCCCCGGGCAGCCGCAAAGCCGGCCCGCAAGGCGTGGACGTAGCCCTTGTGCGGTTCGCTCACCACCCGGGCGCCCATCGCTCGTGCGATCTCGGGGCTGCGATCAGTGCACGCATTGTTGACGACGATGATTTCGTAGGGACCAGCATAATCCTGCTGCTGTAAAGCTGCCAGACAATCCGCCAGTACGTATTCTTCGTTGTAGACGGGAATCACGATGGAGACGAAAGGCTTCGATGACATAGTCAGTCCCCTCTCCGAACGCTTACATGATTTCGAGCAGGCCCTGAAATCCTCGGGAGGGCCTGCTCGTCACGGCGTCCCGGTCGCCGGTGATCACAGGGAGCTTATCCGCGCTGCTAGTTGGATCTAGAACTCGTTGCAGGTCGCTCAGCCAACGTCACCTGTACCTTGACCTGCTTCCCATCGCGCAAGAGCGTGAGTGTCACCTCCTGGCCCGGCCTGGCTCGTTGCAGAAACGCCACCAGATCCTCCACCTGGGTCACGGGTTGGTCATCCACGGCGATAATGACATCCCCTCCGATCAGTACCCGCCGTCCCTGGACGGTCACAGCCTTGTAGCTGCCCCGCAGGCCGGCCTGGTCGGCCGGGCTCCCGATTTCCACCCGTTCCACCAGAGCCCCCGGCTGGTCCGCCGGCAGGCCCATCGCTTTGGCGATCTCCGATGTGACCGTCACGCCTTCAATGCCCAGCCAGGCACCTTGCTTCGCACCACCCTCGGCCCTCGCCGGCTGCGTTTCCGTCGTGGGCCGGGCGGCCAGGGTGACTTTGACCGTTTCCTCCTTGCCATGGCGCAGCACGGTCAGGGTGACCTTCTGACCCGCTTCCGTATGGCGACCCAGGTAGGTGACCAGGTCGTCGATCCCATTCACCGGCTGCCCGTCGATGGCCACGATCACGTCACCGCCCACCGGCACGGATTGACCCTCAACGGTCACCTGCCGGTCGCTGCCCCGCAGGCCGGCCTTGTCAGCCGGGCTGTCAGGCACCACGTCCACCACCAGAGCGCCTCGCTGATCCGCCTTCAGGTCCATCGCTTTAGCCAGCTCAGGGCTCAGGGAAGTGCCGCTGATTCCCAGCCAGGCATGCTCATAGCGGCCTGTCTTGATCAGCGTCGGCACGACCTTTTGCACAATGGCCGACGGGATGGCAAAGCCGATGCCGGCATTCGCCCGCACAGGCGACTCGATGGCCGCCGTCACACCGATGACCCGCCCCTGATCGTCCACGAGCACACCTCCGGAGTTGCCGGGGTTGATCGGGGCGTCGGTCTGGATAATGTCCGGGATGCTGTACCTGGGCCCCTGGGCACTGCCGTTGCCCGCCGGCAAGAGCCGGCCCACAGCACTCACGATCCCCTGGGTCATGGTGCCTTCCAGTCCGAAGGGGTTCCCAATGGCAATCGCCAGTTGCCCGACTTTGACCTGGGTGGAGTCGGCCAGCGTCACCGGATGCAGCTCATCAGCCGGCACGTCCACTTTCACCACTGCCAGATCGCTGTCCGGATCTGTGCCTACCACAGTGCCGGTCACTGTCGTGCCGTCGAAGAAGGTGACGGTGATCTTGTCTGCCCCTTCGACCACATGGTTGTTGGTGACGATGTGTCCCTGCCTGTCCCACACGAAGCCAGAGCCCAGGCCGCGCTGATAGAACTCCTGTGGTCCCTGTGGCGTCTGCGGAACCAGCGGACCAAAGAAGGGGAAATTAGGCATCCCCGGTATCTCCGGGAGAGATGGAACCGTAACTTCCGTTTTCTGAACGACCCGAATGTTCACCACCGACGGGTTGACCTGTGTGTAGATGTTCTCCAGCGTCCCTTGCAGGGCGGCCAGTGCACCAGCCGGTGAGACAGATGAAGTCGTTGCCGGAGCCGCAGTCGCCGTGGGTACCACGACCGGTGCCGCCGACTGAACGTCCGGGGCTGGTATACTGCAACTTACCAACAATAAACTGGCGAGTAGCAATATGGCAATCATCCATGAATATCGTTTCATGATCATAAGCCTCCTCGTATGATAGCTCGACATTGTCGAGATTGTTAGCTACTCACCCTCCCGCAGGTTCAATGCCTCTCTGGCCGAGAATCGGTGCTTCAAGGCCGTTTGCGGATGCAAAACCACGGCGCATCGCAACCTGCGGGAGGGTGGCTGACTAGTAACCGAGATTGTTTACCTTGCCCATAGGATAGCGCAGAAGGCACGCATTTGTCCTTAAGCCAACCTGTAGGCAGTCTTAAGGCAACCTTATGGCTACATGAAACCGGAATCGGGTATCCTGCTGCCACGGTTATCGGCAGTTGCCGGCAGTTTTATCGGCAGTTGAAACTGCACCTACCATTGCAAAGTCGCCCTTCGGCGACTGTGAGTCAGTCGCCGAAGGGCGACTTCGTAATGGTTGGCGCGGTTTCAACCGCCGGCAGCAGCTACACACGGATTTCCTGCCGCTGGAAGAGCACGTAGCCCAGCGCAAACAGCAGGATGGTAGCAGCGATGAGACCCGTCAACTGCGGCCAGATGAGCAGCAGGCTCTGCCTCAGCGGCAACGGCGTGCCAAGGACCGCCCCCTGCAATTGGAAGGGCAACACCAGACCGAAAGCGCGCACCGTCGGGTGCAGCAGGGCCAGCGTGGCCTCGGTAAAGAGCGTATTGGGTGACAGGCGCGTGAGTGTCATTTCCAACTGGGTCTGCGCCAGTACCTCTTGGGGGAGCCCGAAGTGCACCGGATGCAGCGCCTGGGCCAGCAGGCCGGCGACCATGCCCCAGAAGACCGTAAAGAACAGCCAGGTGGCAATGGAGGCCAGCGCGGCTGTGGCCGGCTGCCGGAAGACAATGGAAAACACCAGCGCCAGCGCGAGCCAGATACCTCCGTAGAAGATCGTGGCCAGCAGGAACCACAGGCCACGCGCCACCTCCTCGCCGCCGGGGGGTACACCCAGCCGCACAATACCCAGGCCCATAATGAGCAACCAGATGGCTGCGAGCACCAGGGTCATCGTAAAGAGCCCGGCCAGAAACTTGCCAAACAGCAGCGCATCCCGATAGATGGGCTGGGCCAACACGCGCGATAGGGTCCGCCGGTTGAACTCCCCGTTGACCGCGTCAAAGGCCAGAGCGATTGCGGTCAGCGGCACCAGGAATGCCAGGAACCCGACGAACGCGGGGAGGGGGTCTCGGGCCGTGGTGAAGAGCTTGAGATACAGGAACGGGTCCTGCCCAACGGTGTCCCGCAGGTTCTGGATTGCAGCGTACACCGTGCCGGCAGCCGTCAACACAATCAGAACCTCCAGAATGCGCATGCGGGCACTCGTGAGGTGGTCGGCCATCTCTTTGCCAACCACGGCCCACAGTCCGGTCCATGGCGAACCTTCGCGCACGCGGTCACGGCTGATCTGTTCAAGCTGCAACGACATGCTCCACCTCCTGGAAGTATCGGGTGTAAACCTCGTCCAGATTCGGCTCTTCGAAGTCTAGCGAGAGGAGCCGGCCATCCGCTCCGATCACAGCGTGGGCGGCTTCCGCGCGCAGGTCGCTTTTGGCTTCCAACTCAAAGGCGTTCGTGTCGGGCCGTTTCACGCTCACGACCCCGGGGAGGCTCCGCAGCGCATTTTCGAGCGCCGTTGCGGGGCCGGCGGCCTCCAGATGAATGCGGTACGCGCCGCCAAGCACGCGCTGAGCCAGGTCCTTGACCGTGCCTTCGAGGACCATGCGGCCTCGACGGAAGAGGCCCACCCGGTCGCAAACTGCCTGCACCTGATATAGCAGATGCGATGACAGAAGGACGGTGATCCCATCCGCTTTCAGGTCACGGATAATCTCCAGGAATTCCCGGGCAGCTTCGGGGTCGAGCCCCTGTGTTGGCTCGTCCATGATGACGAGCTGGGGTCGCTTGATCAAGACATCGGCGACCCCCAGCCGCTGGCGCATCCCGCGCGAGAACGTCGCCACACGCCGGTCGGCCACTTGGTCCAGGCCGATTCGTTCCAGGGCTTCATCGATCCGTTTGTACGCCTCGCTGCGGCTTAGGCCGTTCAGCTTGGCGATGTAGATCAGGTTCTCACGGGCAGTCAGGTCATCGTAGAACCCCACCTGTTCCGGAAGGTAGCCCACGTGGGCTTTGACACTCAGCGGCCGGCGCACCGGGTCGAAACCCAACACCTGCACACTGCCGGCCGTCGGCTCGGTGAGCCCCAGAAGCATCAGGATCGTGGTGGTCTTGCCCGAACCGTTGGGGCCGAGCACGCCGAAGACCTGGCCCTGCTCTACCGTCAGATCCAGGGTCTCCACAGCCACGACGTCGCCATAGTGCTTGGTGAGACCTCGAGTTTCGATCACCGTTTTACCCATCACCTGCCTCCTGCGGGATCATCGGCGACCGAAGCGGACCACGGCCAAACCTACCACCACAACCGCGACTGCGATAAGGGCAATTCCCACGACGCCCCAGAGGGTGGAGGTCAGCACCGTGATGCGGAAGTCAGCAGACTTGGAGACGCCGCCGTCCGCACGGACGCGGGTGGTGATCATGTAGTCGCCGGCCACCGCTTTCTCAGCCGGCTTGATCTTGGCCGTCACCTCGACTTGCTTGTCGGGGTTGATTGCTGAAATCTGTTTCGGCTCAAACTCGACGGACCAACCGGACGGCTGAGAGGCGCTCAACGCGACGTTGCGTGCCGGCGCGCTGCCGGTGTTCTGCACGATGATCTTGAGAGACGTTTCTTTCCCGACGTACGCCTGCCCCGACAGCCGGCCATCCGGCGCTGTCACCGTGAGCTCCGGCCGACCGGTTACCTCGGCGGTGAGATTGAGCTTGGCCTGGACATCGCTTCCCTGAGCCACTACGGTGATCGGGTACTGGCCAGCGGGCGCCTGGTGCGGCGGCTTGACCTCGATGCTGAGGCGCTTCGTCTCCTTGGCCTTCAGTGGCAGGCTGGTCACTTCCTGGCCCGTCAGCTTGTAGCTCACCTGGAAGCCTTCGGGAGCGTCGGTCTCCAGGTTGACTGACAGGTCCTGGTCGCCTTCGTTCTTCAGCCTGGCACTGTAGCGGAAGGTTGTGGTTGGTGTGCCCCTGAGCGTGGGCAAGTCCACGTCAAACGAGAGTTGAGATGGCACTTTCTCTTTCACAGTCAACTCGATGGGCAGTTCCGCTTCCGCCTTTTCGCCTCGGGCAACAACGGTGAAGCGATAGGTCCCCGGCGAGACATCCTTCGGGGGTTCAAGCCTCAGGTCCACGGACGCATCTTTGTCGGATGTGACATAGACGGCCTCAACGATCCGACCACTGCCCTTAAAAGTGGCTGTCCAACCTTTGGGGGCATTCTTCACGTCCAGACGGACAACCTGCGCCGGCAGCTCGGCACTGCGCAGGGTAAGCGGGAGGGTGACCGTCTCACCCGCCTCTACCATTTGGGCCGGATAACGGGTAAAGACTGTGAGGCTCTGAGAACTGTCCAACTGTTTCGATGCTTTTTGTGCCAGGGCCGGCGTTTGCACGCCTGCCACAAGCAGTAAGAGCACAATCAGCAAAAGGATCACCCGATTTCGTCGCATGGTATCACCTCCATCGAATCAGTTTAGTCTGTCCATCCTCAGAAATTCGTGCTCAACAGAAGATAGGCCAGGAACGCGCCCAGCGCGAATGCGGCCAGCACCATCAGCCCCAATAGGAACTCATCCTGTGCCCCCATCAGGGCATCGCCGACTTTGTGGCGGCGGACTCGCAAGACCTCCCAGGTCACAAGTCCCAGCAACAGACCAGCCAGCAGACTGAGCAGCATTGGGGCCACATGCGCAAATGACATGGGTGCGTCCTCAGATCAAAGATGATGAGCACTTCGCCTGGTATCAGCATTCCAAGACCCGAAGGGTTTCGAAAAACCCTTTGGGTCGGAACGACCGCATACAATGATAACTCTGGAGAGGTCGATTTGTCCTTATGCCGGCCTAAAGCTGACCTTAAGAGAATCTTAAGACCAGCAGTCACTTCCTCAGGCAATAGCGCAAAAGTCACCCTGTGAAGCTCTTGCATGTTAGAGCACAAATTCAGGGCTCTACGCAGAATAGTGGGGTTAACCCGCTCGAAGGGGACAACAGTCCCCGTA
>CAZHMV010000159.1:0-12885 GCA_964532665.1 uncultured Anaerolineales bacterium | reverse complement strand
GCCTAACAATGAGTATACGGATCAAGTATACTCAGGGATACTCAGGTATCCTTGGGGTCACTCTGGGTCACCTTTAAGGACGATTTCTCCCTCAACCCACAATCCTAGCAACGCAACGATCACGTCTACCAACCGGCGTCCATTCAGCTTTTGCACAGCCCGCCAGAATGACGGCTGATCGATGACGGTCGTGTACAGGTCAATAGCGCGCCGGCACATCTCAGCCCGGGACATGCCCACGCGCCGAGCGTGGCGGCTCAGCAGCTCGTAGTGCTCCTCTCCAATCTTTACATGCTCTGCCATACGATCGTTCCATGCCCGCCGAGCCGGCCATGCCACCGGCACCCCGACCGCCCAATCCAGCCGGCCCCGGGTGCGTGCCTGGCCCGGTGACTATGCGTGGGCCTCTTGGCTGGAATCCATCGACAACTCCGCCAGTTTCATTTGCGGGAATCTTCCGTATAACCCGTCCTGGCCCTTTTGGAGAACGTGCTGCTATGTAGGGTAAGGACATTATAAGCCAGCGCTCAGAAATGGTCAACCCGTACTGCACGATTGCCGCTTCAAGAACACTTGCAACGCACGAAGCGGTTGCATGAAGGGAACCCCCTGGATTAACAAGTTCTAGTTCCGCAACGGCTTGCCCGTGTTCAGCATGTGCCAGATGCGGTCAATCGTTTTCTGCTCGCCCAGCAGCGACAGGAATGCCTCTCGCTCCAGGTCCAGGATGTACTGCGGGTCCACCCACTGCGGCCGGGTGAGCTTGCCGCCGCACAGGATGTGGGCCACCTTGTTGGCGATCAGCGCATCGTGCTCGGAGGCATAGCCGGCCTCCTTCATGCTCCACACCTGCATCTGCAATGCCGCCAGTCCGTTGGCGCCCACGGCCCACACCTTGTCCTCGCTCCGCACCGGCGGGCGATAGTCCGCCTCGGCCATTTCCAGCACCATCTGTTTGGCTTCGTGCAGCAGGTGGTCGTCGTTCATGACAATTCGGTCAGCCGACGTGATGAATCCCCACTGGCGTGCTTCCTCGGCGCTGGTACTCACTTTCGCCATGGCAACCATCTCGAAGATCTGTCGCAGGAAGGGAGCCGGGTCGGCGTACGGATTGGCCCGCACCACCGGCGAGACGACCCGGCGTAGCAGCTCCTTGCAGCCGCCGGCAGCCGGCACCAGCCCCACGCCGGCCTCCGCCTGCCCGATGTACGACTCAGCGGCGGCGCAGATGGCCGATGATCCCACCATCACCTCGGCCCCGCCCCCCAGCACCATGCCGAAGGGCGCGCTGACCACCGGCTTGGGGCTGTAGCGCAACGCCATGAGCGCATCCTGCCCCTGCTTGATCATCCCCTCCAGTCGCTCCCACTCCTGCTGGGCAACTGCCATAGCGATCATGAAGAGGTTGGCGCCGGCGCAGAAATGCTCGCCCTGGTTGCCGACGACCAGCCCCACCCAGTCGTTCTCCAGCTCCTCTCTCGCCTGGACGATCATCCTGAAGATGTCCTCATCCAGCGCATTCACCTTGGTGTGGAACTCCACGCACAGCACACCGTCGCCCAGGTCCACCAGATCGGCGCTGGGGTTGCCGGCGATGATCCGCTTCTCGTCGGCTTTCAGGTCTTTGAGAACGATCGCCCTGGGATCGACTGTGGCGGCGATGTAGTCTTTCGTGGCCGGATCGTAATGGTAAAGCTGTCCATTTTCCCGCTTGTAGAACGTGGTGTGGCCGGCCTCCAGCATCTCCTTGACCCACGGCGTCACCGACATGCCATCGGCCTCCATGCGCGCCACCGATTCGGCGACGCCCAGCGCGTCCCACGTCTCGAAGGGGCCCAGTTGGTGGTTGAAGCCCCACTTGCTGACGTTGTCGATGGCGAGGATGTCGTCGGCGATTTCGGGGATGACACTGGCAGCGTAGTTCAGGCCGAACGCGGTGGTTGCCCAGACGAACTGGCCGGCGCGGTCATCCGCCGCACACAGCCCCCGGATGCGCTCGCGCACGTCCTCCACCTCTTTGTACTGGCTGACCGACTTGAAGTATGGCTTGCTGGGTGGCTGGTACTCCAGCGTCTCCAGGTTCAGCACCCAGAACTGCCGGCCTTCCTCCGTTTGCACGCGCTTGTAGAAACCCTGGCCGGCCTTGTTGCCCAGCCACTTGCGCTCCAGCATGGCCTGGACGAGGGCCGACGCCTTGGGGTGCCTGAGTTCTTCGCGATAGGGATCGTCGGGAATGGCCTCGTAGAGGTTTTCGCCCACGAAGGCTGCTACGTCGATCCCCACCAGGTCCTGAAGCCGGAAGGTGGCCGTCTTGGGGTGGCCGATGATCGGCCCGGTGAGGGCGTCTACCTCTTCGACGGTGTAGTCGTGGTCCAGGGCGTAGTTCAGCGTGTATGCCCCGACGATGGACATGAGGCGGTTGCCGATGAAGTTGGGCGTGTCTTTGCAGATCACCACTCCTTTGCCCAGCCGGCGCGTGCCAAACTCGCGCATGAACTCGACGATCTCCGGTTGGGTCTCCGCGTGTGGGATGACCTCCAGCAGCTTCAGATAGCGAGGCGGGTTGAAGAAGTGCGTACCCAGGAAGTGGGCCTTGAAGTCCTCCGAGCGACCGTCGGCGATCTGGTGGATCGGGATGCCAGAGGTGTTGGTGCTGACGATGCTGGCCGGCTTGCGGACCGCCTCGACGCGGGCCATGACCTGCTGTTTGATGTCGAGCCGCTCGACGACGGCTTCGATGACCCAGTCGGCTTCGCCCACCCAATCGAAGTTGTCTTCCATGTTACCCAGGGTGACGCGCTCAGCGATGTCTGGCGTGAAAAGGTTGGCCGGCTTCGCCTTCACACAACGCTGCCAGCCTTCGTTGACGATGCGGTTGCGCACCGACGGGTGATCCAGCGTCAACCCTTTGGCTTTCTCCTTCGAGGTGAGTTCCCTGGGCACGATGTCCAGCAGGTAGACCGGGATGCCGGCGTTGGCCAGGTGGGCCGCGATGGCTGCCCCCATGGTGCCGGCGCCGATCACGGTCGCACGGTTGATGGTATGAGGCATAGCTATTCTCCTTGTGGTGGGTGTGGATTACGTCTTACGTCTTACGTCTTACGTCTTGCGTAACGACTCATACGCAAGACGCAAGACGCAGTCATCAGTTTGTGACGCCCTGCTCTCGCAGCGCCGCAATCTCGTCGGCGGTGTAGCCCAGCTCTGCCAGGATTGCCTGCGTGTGCTCCCCCAGCGCCGGCGCCGGCCCACCGAGGTCGGCATCCGCATCTGAGAACTTGACGGGCGCGCCAAGCTGGCGGAGCGGGCCGGCCTTCGGGTGCGTGTTCTCCACGACCATCCGGCGCACCTGGACGTGCGGATCGCTGAGGGCTTCGTCCAGGTTGAGCACCGGCTCACAACAGGCGTCGGCCGCGCTGAACAGTTCGGTCCACTCCGCCTGAGTACGCTGGCGAAAGACGGCGCGCACGTCGTCGATGGCGCCAGGGTCGTAGCCGCTGCCCAGCAGATCATCGCGCCCCACGACGTGGCAGAAATTCTCCCAGAACTTGGGCTCCAGCGCGCCCAGGCTCATGTAGCGCCCGTCGGCAGTTTCATATACATTGTAGCACGGAAAGCCGCCGGTGAGGAATCCTCCGCCGGGGGCCGGCGATGGTTGGCCGGCGAACATCGGCGCTGCAGCCATCACCAGCCAGGACGTGACGCCGTCGAACATCGACACGTCCACGTAGCGGCCCTGCCCTGTACGCTCTCGCGCCCACAGCGCGACCAGAATCCCCACCACGGCGAACAGCCCGCCGCTCAGATCGGCGATCTGCACGCCAGGGATCACCGGCGGCCCCCCCGCGCGACGGTTCAGATCCAGCAGGCCGGCCAGCGCAGTGTAGTTGATGTCGTGGCCGGCGCGATCCCGCCGTGGCCCATTCTGCCCGTAGCCTGACAGCGAGCAGTAGACGATCCGGGGGTTGACCGCCTGCACGTCCTGGTAGCCGATCCCCAATCGATCCACCGTGCCGGGCCGGAAGCTCTCCAGGATGACGTCGGCGTCTTCCGCCAAGCGGAAGAAGACCTCACGGCCGGCCTCCGTCTTCAGGTTCAGGGCGATGCTGCGCTTGCCCCGGTTCAGCATCTCGAAGATCACGCTGGTGCCGCCGACGAAAGGCTCCGTGAACCGCGCATAGTCTCCGCCGGCCAGGTCTTCAATCTTGATGACATCCGCCCCCTGGTCAGCCAGCAGCATGGTGCAGTACGGCCCCGGCAGCAGTCGCGAGAGGTCCAGGATTCGCAGTCCAGTCAGCAGTTGTTCCACCATCTACTCCCCCGTCCAGCAAACAGTAATCAGTGAACAGTGATCAGTGATCAGTCTGATTACCGGTCACTGGTTACTGATCACTGGTTACTGTTTACTGATCACTGGTTACATGCCCATGGCAATCATCTGACTGACCACCACGCGCTGGATCTCGCTGGTTCCCTCGTAAATCTGCATGATCTTGGCGTCGCGCATCCACTTTTCGACCGGGTAGTCGCGCATGTAGCCGTAGCCGCCCAGAATCTGCACCGCCTCGGTTGTCACCCGCATGGCCATGTCGCCGGCAAAGGCCTTGGCCATGGAGGCTTCCTTGTTGTTGATCAGCCCCTGGTCGGTGAGCCAGGCCGCTCGCCATGCCAGGAAGCGCGCGGCGTCGATGGCGGTGGCCATGTCGGCCAGCTTGAAGCGGATGGCCTGTTTGGCGATGATCGGTTTGCCAAACTGCACCCGTTCCTGGGCGTACTGGCGTGCATATTCGTAAGCGGCGCGCGCTACGCCGATGGCGGCCGCTGCCACGCCGGGGCGTGAGTGCTCGAACACCTTCATTGCGCCAATGAAGCCGGCCCCTTCGTCGCCCAGCCGATCTTCGACAGGCACCCGGACCTCCTCGAAGATGACGTCTCCGGTGTGCGAGGCGCGAATGCCCATCTTCTTCTCTTTCCGGCCGGCCTTCAATCCAGGCGCGTCCCCCGGCACGACAAACGCCGAGATGCCCTCGTGGCCGGCGTCGGGGTCGGTCTTGGCAAAGACAACGTAGATGTCGGCGATGCCGCCGTTGGAGATGAACCGCTTCTGGCCGTTGATGATGTAGTGGTCCCCGTCACGCTCAGCGCGGGTCTTGATGGATGCCACGTCGGAGCCGGCCTCGGGCTCTGTGAGGGCGAAAGCACCCAGCTTCATTTCGCCCGGCTCGGTGAAGCGGGGCAGCCACCGGGCTTTCTGTTCCTCGGTGCCCATCAGGAGAATGGGCAGGGCAGCCAGCCCCGAAGCGCCGATGGCTGTCCCGACGCCGGCGCAGCCCCAGGCCAACTCCTCACCTACGAGAATGCTCGTCAGCACACTGTCGATGCCGCCGCCGCCGTATTCCTCCGGAATACTTAGCGTCGTGATCCCTATCTCGTGCGCCTTGTTGAGCACCGGCCAGGGCATTTCCTCTTTTTCGTCATACTCGGCTGCGACCGGTCGAATCTCCTTCTCGGCAAATTCGTGGACCCAGTCGCGGAGCATTTGCTGTTCTTCGGATAGGCTGAAATCGATCATGTGAGTAAACTCCTTTGTTTGTCGGCGTTTCGTCTTACGTCTTACGTATTGCGTATTGCGTCTTGCGTCTTACGTAGATACACGAGACGCAAGACGCAATACGCAAGACGCAGTTTTCGGCTTACTTCCCTTTGAATTCCGGCTCCTGTTTCATCATAAATGCAATAATCCCCGCCATCGCGTCTTCGGTCTCCGTGACCTCGATCATCTTTCGCCCTTCGTTCTCCAGGCCGGCCTCAATGCTCGAGTCCAGCCCTTCGTCCACCGCCTCGATGATGCGGCGCATGGCGATGGGCGGACCCTTGGCCAGCCGCGCGGCCAACTCCTCGGCGGTGGCCATCAGCTCGGCCGCCGGCACCACCTGGTTGATCAGGCCCAGGCGATATGCTTCGGCGGCCGGGATGTTGTCGCCGGTGAGCAGGTAGTACAGCGCCTGGGGCCGGCCAATGAGCCGGGGCAGCCGTTGCGTGCCGCCCCACCCGGGCATCAGGCCACGCTTCACCTCGGGCTGGCCGAAGACAGCCGTGTCGGCGGCGATGCGGATGTGGGCCGGCATGGCCAGCTCGCAGCCGCCGCCCAGGGCCATGCCGTTGATGGCGGCGATGAACGGTTTTGGATATCTTTCGATGCGCCGCGTCAGCGCCTGTCCACGCGGCACCTGCTCCGACGGCTTGACCGAGGTGCCTTCCTTCAGGTCAGCGCCGGCGGAGAAGAAGCGGTCGCCGGCCCCGGTGAACACGATGGCTCGAACCTCGTCATCCGCCTCCAGCGCGTCGAGGATCTGCTCCAACTCCTCGATCACCTTGGTGCTTATGGCGTTGGCCGGCGGATGATCCAAAGTGACCACAGCGTAGCCTTCTTTCTTCTCGACTTTGAACGTTTGATAGTTCATGGATTCTTCCCTCTGGCACGTGTAGTAACGACTTATGAACTTTGACAACTTAAACGGGTAATGTCTCGCCAAACGAGATTGATCTCGCCGGCGTCGCCCGCCCGCCGATGATCCTTCGGCAGGCTCAGGACAGGCGTCGGCGGGCTACGAAGCTGCGTCCCATGAATGGGGCTTTCACGCTCGAAAAGGAGACTCAGCCCGATTTATCGGGCGCTGCTGCGTAGCACGGGCACTTCATGCCCGTGCGGGCACCGGCTGAGATGCACCGTGCATTACCCGATTAGTTTGTCAAAGTTCATCAGTCGTTCTCCGCACGGTGATGCCTGCAATGAACGGCTTATGAAGTTTGACAACTTAATCGGAGGATGTCTCGCCATACGAGATTTATCTCGCCGGCACCGCCCGCCGATGAAGTCGGCGGGCTACAAAGCTGCGCCCCATCCATGGGGCTTTCGCACTCGAAAAGGGGCCTCAGCCCGATTCATCGGGCGCTGCTGTGTAGCACGGGCACTTCATGCCCGTGCGGTCGGCGGCTGAATTGCACCGCGCATTACCCGATCAGTTTGTCAAAGTTCATAAGTCGTTACAACAAGCATTCTTCACACGCACTCCCTCGCTAACCCCTCGAAGAAGTCCGCAATCATCTCCGCTCCTTCCTGGGCGCGTCCGGCCAGGAAATGGTCGGTGTCATCCATCACGACCAGGTGCGCCGGCCCGGCCATCCCTTCGACCCAGCGCTGTAGCGTGTCGGGGTCTGAGAACTGGTCATGCTCGCCCACGAGAAACAGCTTGGGACGGTGATCAGACTGCAAGAATGTCTCGTCCAGGGAGCCCGTCGGCAGCCCGACCACAGCGAAGCCGGCCAGCCGGTCATCCTGAGCGCCGTAGGTCAGCCCGACGCGAGCGCCGAAGGACCAGCCGGCCAGGTACACGCGCTGCGGGTCCACGTCGTCGCGGGCCAGCAGCGCATCGACAGCGCCGGCCACGTCTTGCTGTTCGCCGTTGCCCAGGTCGTGCCGGCCTTCGCTCTTCCCCACGCCCCGGAAGTTGAACCGCAGCACCACGAAGCCGCGGCCGGCCAGAGAGCGCGCGATGGCCGCGATGAGCGAACTGCGCATACTGCCGCCGTACAGCGGATGCGGGTGGCACACGACCACCGCGGGCCGGCGTGCCTCATCGCCGCAGTGATAAACCAGCCCTTCAAGTTGGAGACCGTCGCGGCTGGGAAAAGTGATTGGTTCGAGTTTGAGTTTGGGTTCTGACATTGGGTTGACCGTCTTGCGTCTTGCGTCTTACGTCTTACGCCTTGCGTCTTGCGTGCCTGAGATATGCAAGATGTAAGACGTAAGACGCAAGACGTAAGACGCCTTATGCTACGACCGGTGTCTGCTCCTCCGCCTCCTCTGACTCACCTGCCTCCTCCTCCCTCAGCTCCCGACGCAGGACCTTGCCAATCGGCGTCTTGGGCAACTCGTCCCGGAATTCGACAGATTTCGGGACCTTGTAGGCGGCCAGCCGATCCCGGCAGAAGTCGATGATGGCGCCGGGGGTGACCTCTGCGCTGTCTTTCAGCGCCACGAAAGCCTTGGGGGATTCGCCCCAGTGCGGGTCGGGCACGCCGATGACGGCGGCCTCGCGCACCGATGGGTGTTCATACAGGACTTCTTCCACCTCGCGCGGGTAGATATTGACACCGCCTGAGATGATCATGTCTTTCTTGCGATCCACGATGTAGAAGTAGCCGTCCTCATCCATCTGGGCGATGTCGCCGGTGTACAGCCAGCCGTCCCGCAGGGCCAGTGCAGTTTCTTCGGGCATGTGCCAGTAGCCCTGCATGATCTGCGGTCCTCGAATGATCAACTCGCCGGCCTCGCCCACCGGCATGTCGTGCTCGCCGGTCTCCACATCCACAATCCGCGCTTCGGTGTCCGGGATCGGCACGCCGATGCTGCCGGGGGTGCGCCGGCCTCGCATCGGGTTCGCGTGAGTCAGCGGGCCGCTTTCGGTCAGGCCGTAGCCTTCGACCAAACGTGCGCCGCCGGTCAGCCTCTCAAACCGACGCTGGACCTCGGCCGGCAGCGGGGCAGCACCGCTCAGACAGGCCTTGATGGATTTCAGGTTGTATCTTTTGATGTCGGGATGGTCGCTGATCATCACGTAGATCGTCGGCACGCCCGGAAAGAGCGTCGGTTTGTATTTGCTGATGGTCTGCAACACCTCATCCACATCAAAGCGCGGCAGCAGAATCATGGCGGATGCCATGTGGACGGCGCTGTTCATCCCAATCGCCTGGCCGTAGAGATGGAAGAACGGCAGCACACACAGGATGCGCTCTTTCGCGATCCGGGCGCCGGTATTCCACGCCTGACCCTGGACCAGGTTGGCTACGAGGTTGCGGTGGCTGAGCATCGCGCCTTTCGGCACGCCTGTGGTGCCACCTGTGTACTGGAGCAGGGCCGTGGCTTCCGGCCACACGGAGATGCCAGGCCGGCTGTCTGGCCGGCCCTCCAGCAGGTCCAGGAAGGCGTGGTCGCCGGCCTCGATGGTGACGCGGTGCCCCTCCTGCCGCTCCCTGGCCAGCGTGAACAACAGCTTCGTCGTTCGCGGGAAGTAGTCCTTGATGCTGGTAACGATCACGTTGCGCAGCGGCGTCTCCGCCCGAATGTGCTGGACCTGCGGGTAGAACTTGCTGAGGGTGACGATGGTCTCCGAGCCGCTGTCGCGCAGTTGGTGCGCCAGTTCGCGTTCCACGTAGAGTGGGTTGCAGGCGACGACGATGGCGCCGGCCTTCAGCGCGCCGTAGTAGGTGATGACGAACTGTGGACAATTCGGCAGGTGGATGGCGACCCGATCACCAGGCTCCACGCCCAAGTCAATCAAGGCATGGGCGAACTGATTCGCCGCCCTCTCAAGCTCACGATACTTCATCCTGCGGCCGAAAAAGATGATCGCTGTCCGCTTCGGGTGCTCCTCGGCCGCCCGTTCCAACAGCCGGTGCAGCGGAACCCAGGGATAACACAGTTCCGCCGGCACGCCCGACTCATAGAGTTTCAACCATGGTCTCTCCATTGAGACCTCCTCGATGTCTTGCGTCTTGCGTCTTACGTCTTGCGTTGCGGCTACGCAAGACGTAAGACGCAAGACGCCAATGCCTCAATCCGCCACCATGCCGGGTGATACGCCCATCCCAGCACAGCGCAACTCAGAACGTGAACAGCTCGATCCCGCCCGTCAGGTCCCAGGCGATGCCGGTGATGTAGCGGGCCGGCTCCGAGCACAGGAAGACGATGGGTTTGGCGACGTCAGCCGGCTCGGCTTCAGTGCGCCACACGACGCGATGCCGGATGCGTTCCTGCATGTCGGGGCGCATGAACTGGAAGGCTTCGGTGCCGACGATGCCAGGGTAGACGGCGTTGGCGGTGATTCCATCGCGGCCGGCCTCCAGCGCCACCGTCTTCATCAGCCCGATGACGCCGGCCTTGGTGGCCGAGTAGCCGGCCTGGCCGTACCCGCCCTGCACGCCGGCGACGGAGCTGATGCTCACGATGCGCCCCCAGGTCTGCTCTCGCATGTAGGGCAGTGCCGCCCGTACGCAGTTGAAGACGCCGGTCAGGTTGACGTCCAGGTCGCGTTGCCAGAGACCCTGGTCCATCTGCAAGATGCGTGCTACGTTGGTGAGCACAGCGGCGCTGTTCACCAGGATGGCCGGCGGCCCCAGAGTTTCAGCGATCTCGGCGAAGGCTGCATTGACAGCATCAGGTTTGGAAACGTCCGCATGGACGCCGTGTGCCTGCCCGCCCTGCTCTTCCACCCACTTGGCGGTGCTCTCCAGCCCCTCCTGCCAGACGTCCAGAATACCGACCCTGGCACCTTCGTGAACGAATTCCTCGACCACCGCCCGGCCGATGCCACGAGCGCCGCCGGTCACGACAGCTACTTTGCCTGTGATTCCAAGATCCATAATCGACGTTCCTCCGAAAGCAACTGCATGTTAGATGGCTGGATGGCTAGATAGCTGGATGGCTTAGCCAACCAGCCAACCAGCTAACCAGCCATCTAGCCAACGGTTGTCAGAGCAGATATTCCTTCACACCCGCCTCGATCTCATCCAGGTCTCCCTCAGCGCCGGAGGCGACGATTTCGCCATTGACGTTGATGAAGAAAGCTGCCGGCGGCTTCTCGACACCGTAAGCTGCGAAGGCAGCGCCACTTTCATCCAACAGCACCGGGAACTGCACACCCATCTGTTGGAGGAACATCTTGGCCATCTGCTTGCTGGGGACCGTTTTCTGTACGGCGATGATCTCGACCTTATCCCGCAAGTTCTGGTAGATCGATTTCGTGGCGTTGATGCGGGCAGGGTCAACGTTGACCGGGGGGAATACCACCACAACCGGTCGCTTGCCCTTGTAATCGGCCAGTTTGACGGGACCGCCCGTCAGGTTTTCCGCTTCAATCTCAGGTGCAGGCGTTCCTGCGTCTAGCAATGCCATGAACAAAAACCTCCCTTTCTATGATCAGTGATCGGTGATCAGTAACCAGTGATCAGTAATCGGTGATCAGTCTTGACTGGTTACTGATGACTGATTACTGATGACTGATTACTGGATTCTTGTCGGCCAGGATTCCGTGCAGTGCGAGATCGACGAACACCTCAGCGATCTCTTCGGGTGTCAGCCGGCCATCTGGCCGATACCAGTGGTGCATCCAGTTGAGCATGCCGAGTAGCGCATCAGAGGTTGCACCGACGTCGAGCGGGCGAAACTCGCCAGACTCCACGCCCTCCTGCAGAATGCCCCGAAACAGCTCCTCGTAGCGGCGTCGATGGGCGAAAATCTGGGCTTGCTGGTCGGCCGTCAGGGTGTCGCTCTCTTTGAGAAAGACGGACATCAGATCAAGCCTGTAGCACAGTGTCTCGACGTGATTTGTGATGGCAGCGTGGAGCTTCTCGGGGGGCGCGAGCGAAGCCGCAGCAATCTCCTCCAGGTGTTCGGTGATGGTGCTTATGGCTGAGTATGAGATGCGAAAGAGGAGCTCTTCTTTGCTGGAGATGTGGTAGTACAGGCTGCCTTTTTGCATGCCGACGGCGTCAGCAATGTCCTGCATGGACGTGGCATGGAACCCCTTCTGCTTGAACAGACTGGCAGCCGCGTCGAAGATTTCATCATCCTTGGTTGGAGGCATTCACCCAGCTCCCTTGCCGGCGATTCTACCAAACGGTTGGTAGAATTATAGCGGGAAAGCGGGTGGTTGTCAAGTCACACGACGTTGTATTCTGACGCATCTGCGCCGGCCTCGAAGCGGGCCCAGCGCAGGGGGTCGATGTTGACTGTGTAAGCGCGGCCATCGAGAATTTCCTCGGCCATGAGGAGGCCGCAGATGGGGCCTTGCATGAAGCCGTGGCCGCTGAAGCCGGTGCAGGCGATGAGGCCCTCGGCGTGGGGCAGCCGGCCCAGAATTGGCTGGTCGTCGGGCGTGACCTCGTACAGGCCGGCCCATTCCGACAGAATCTCCGCATCGGCCAGCAGAGGCAGCCGGTGGATGGCGTTCTCAAAGTGTACCAGGCGCCAGGCTTCGTCCACGCTGATGTCGAAGCCGGGTTTCTGGTCGGGATTGGACATGCCGGTCAGGATGCCGCCGCTCTCGTAGTGAAAGTACAGGGAGCGGGCGAAGTCGATGATGAAGGGGAAGTCGCGAGTGATGCCCTGGATGGGGCGCGTGGTGGCGATTTGCCGGCGAATGGGCTGCACCGGCAGGTGGATGCCGGCCAGCCTGCCCACCTGGCCCGACCATGGGCCGGCAGCAATCACCACCGTCGGGGTCTCGATCTCGCCGTGGGGTGTGCTGACGCCGCGCACGCGCCCCGATTCGATGTGGATGCCGGTGGCCGGCGTCTCTGTCAGCAGCGTAGCGCCGAGGCGGCGAGCCTGTTTCGCGTAGCCCTGGACGACGCCGGCGGGGTCCGCCAGCCCATCGTGCTCGTAGAACGTGCCGCCGATGATGCCGTCCAGGTTGACCTGGGGGGCCAGCCGGGCAATGTCATCCACGCTGAGCAGTTGTGTCTCGACGCCGTGCTGATGCTGGAGCTCCACGTTGTGGCGGAAGGCGGCCATGTCGGCCTCGTTGTCCAACAGGAATACGTAGCCGCAGAAGTTCAGATCGACCGCCTGGCCGATCTCCTCGGGGAAGCGCTCCAGCATCTGGATGCTGCGT
Source organism: uncultured Anaerolineales bacterium (assembly GCA_964532665.1). Classification (GTDB taxonomy): domain Bacteria; phylum Chloroflexota; class Anaerolineae; order Epilineales; family JAANWY01; genus CAZHMV01. The sequence continues at coordinate 208 of CAZHMV010000159.1, read as the reverse complement.
TTCGACAGCTCGATGTTGACCGACGTCGAGAACTGGTGGCGGATGCCGCCGGCGCACTGGCCAGTAGCGCCGGCGCCGAAGAACAGGGCCTTTTCCAGCAACACTACATCGGTGCAGCCCCGCGCGGCCAGGTGATAGGCGATGCTCGTCCCCATCACCCCGCCGCCGATGATGACGATGCCGGCTGTTGTTGGGAGTTGGTTCATGG
>CAZHMV010000158.1:0-12925 GCA_964532665.1 uncultured Anaerolineales bacterium | reverse complement strand
CAGGGATTCCTCACTCCGCTGGCGCTCCGTTCGGAATGACATGGGCTGGCGGGCCGTTACAGGTTTATTCTATCAAGGTTCATTATTCGTCGGCCGGCGAGCCGGGCGAGTCGTCGCGTTACCGGACTGAATTCTCAAGGTTCATCATTCGTCGGCTGCGGCAGCCGATGAACTCCTTCGTCAAGCTCTCCCTGGCTGCCAGGCGGCAGGGGAGCAGATACCCCTGCTCCCCTGCCCTCGTCCTCCCTGCGCTACGGTGCCGGCACCTTCTGTGGCACGATCTCCTTGGCCAGGGTGAACTTGCCGTCCTTCACCTCGATCATCGTCACGCCCTTGCGCGGGACGTGGGACTCGGCCGAGTAGTTCAACTCACCGCTGATCCCTGGAAAGCCCTTCGTCTCCTCGATAGCTTTCTTGATCGCCTTGCCGTCCGTCGAGCCGGCCCGCTGGATGGCGTCCGCAATCAGCCGCATGGTGTCGTACCCCAGGGCAGCGAAGGCGTTCTCCGGCGGGTTCCCGTACTCCGCAGTGTAGTCGGCGATGAACTTCTTGATGGCATCCGTGCCGATCTCGGCATCCATCAGCGCATGGGTCGTGAAGAAAACGTTGTCCGATGCCTTGCCGGCCACCTCCACCAGCAGCGGTGTGTCGTACCCGTCGCCACCCACAATTGGGCCGGTGATCCCCGCATCACGGAACTGCTTCACCGTCGTCCCGATGTCATCCGGCATGGCCGAGATGTAGTAGAAGTCCGGCTGCTCGGACAGCGCTCTCACCTTGGTGATCTGGGCCGAGAAGTCCTTGTCGCCGAACTGGTAGGTGTCCTCCAGCACGATCTCGCCGCCCAACTCGGCAAAGCGCTGCTTGAAGTAGCCCGCCAGCAAGGTGGTGTACTCGGTCCCCTTGTCCCACAGCAGGTAGGCCTTCTTGCCAAACTTGTCCACGGCGAACTCGGCACCCGCGGCGGCCTGCACGTTGTCGCCGAAGGGGGCCAGGAACATCATGTCACCGATCTGGGCCGGCAGCTTGGGGGACGTAGCGCCGGCGGTGATGAAGGGAACGCCGGCCTGCTGGGCGATGGGGCCGGCCGCCAGGGCAGAGTCAGAGTCGGTGTAGCCGATGACGGCGGCCACCTTGTCGGACTCGATCATCTGGGTGACGGTGTTGGCCACGGTGGCCGGGTCGGTCTTGCCGTCGAAGATATCCAGTTCCACCGGGCGGCCAAGAACGCCACCGGCGGCGTTGATCTCCTTGAGGGCCAGCTTGGCCCCGTTGGCCGCCGGCACGTCCAGCGACGACAGCGCACCCGTCAGGTTGAACGCACCACCGATCTTGATGGGCTCACCCGACGGGGCAGCGGGCGCTTCCGCCACGCCGCCACCAGCGGGCGGCACCTTCTCCGGCACGATTTCCTTGGCCAGGGTAAACCGGCCGTCCTTCACCTCGATCATCGTCACGCCCTTGCGCGGGACGTGAGATTGGGCCGAGTAGTTCAACTGGCCGGTGATCCCTGGAAAGCCCGTCGTCTCCTCGATAGCTTTCTTGATCGCCTTGCCATCGGTCGAGCCGGCCCGCTGGATGGCGTCCACAATCAGCCGCATGGTGTCGTATCCCAGCGCGGCGAAGGCATTCTCGGGATCATTCCCGTACTCTGCCTTGTAGTCGGCGATGAACTTCTTGATGGCATCCGTGCCGATCTCGGCGTCCATCAGCGCGTGGGTCGTGAAGAAAACGTTGTCCGATGCCTTGCCGGCCACCTCCACCAGCAGCGGTGTGTCGTACCCGTCGCCACCCACAATTGGGCCGGTGATCCCCGCATCACGGAACTGCTTCACCGTCGTCCCGATGTCATCCGGCATGGCCGAGATGTAGTAGAAGTCCGGCTGCTCGGACAGCGCTCTCACCTTGGTGATCTGGGCCGAGAAGTCCTTGTCGCCGAACTGGTAGGTGTCCTCCAGCACGATCTCGCCGCCCAACTCGGCAAAGCGCTGCTTGAAGTAGCCCGCCAGCAAGGTGGTGTACTCGGTCCCCTTGTCCCACAGCAGGTAGGCCTTCTTGCCAAACTTGTCCACGGCGAACTCGGCACCCGCGGCGGCCTGCACGTTGTCGCCGAAGGGGGCCAGGAACATCATGTCACCGATCTGGGCCGGCAGCTTGGGGGACGTAGCGCCGGCGGTGATGAAGGGAACGCCGGCCTGCTGGGCGATGGGGCCGGCCGCCAGGGCAGAGTCAGAGTCGGTGTAGCCGATGACGGCGGCCACCTTGTCGGACTCGATCATCTGGGTGACGGTGTTGGCCACGGTGGCCGGGTCGGTCTTGCCGTCGAAGATATCCAGTTCCACCGGGCGGCCAAGAACGCCACCGGCGGCGTTGATCTCCTTGAGGGCCAGCTTGGCCCCGTTGGCCGCCGGCACGTCCAGCGACGACAGCGCACCCGTCAGGTTGAACGCACCACCGATCTTGATGGGACCGGTAGCCGCCGGCTGGGCCTCGGCCGCTGGGGCCGACGTTGCCGTAGGGGCTGGAGCAGGTGTGGCGCTGCTGCAGGCTGTCGCTATCAGCATCAGAAGCGCCAGGATGGTCACAATGTAGCGTACTTTCATGTCTCTATTCTCCTTCCTTCGATATCCGGAAAAACCTGGGGGGGTCTATCGTAACGGCTGAAGTCGTTACGATAGTGTATATCGCTGGGCAGGCACAGCCGGCCCTGGGATGACGTGATCTGGTTGCGTGTGCGCCCCTCCTTCGCGGGTGTGAGACTCCGCCCTTGCAGCCTCCCCGGCGCGCGACATCACCTCCTTTCAGGTGCCTGCTGGGTAGGCGAGACAATCGCCTGTCGCAGGCGTCGGGAAATCCAACCGATGTCGATTTCTCGACTCCCCATCAGCCCCTCGCGTCGGAAGATCATGACGAGCACGAAGAAGACAGACAGGAGAATCTGGCTCAGGCCGTACAGGGGAGGCAGGTGAACCGGCCCCAGAGAGACGCCCCGTTCGGCGTTGCGCAGCAGTTCAGATAGTGCTGTGAGCCCGACGGCGGCGATGACGGAGCCGCTGATGCTGCCCATGCCTCCCACTACGAGCATGGTGATAATGGCGAAGGTCTCAACAAAGTAAAAGGAGTTCGGGGAGAAAGAAGTCAGGAAGTGGGCCCACAGCCCGCCGGCTATGCCAGTGAGGAAGGCACTGACGCAGAAAGCCACCAGCCGGGCGCGGAGCACGTTCACACCAATCGACCGGGCAGCAACCTCGTCCTCCCGCACGGCCAGCATGGCGCGACCGTACGGCGAGCGGACAATGCGCCAGACTACGTAGACGGTGATCACGGCCCAGGCGTAGACCCACCAGAGCGTCGTATAGGGGAGCACGCCGGAGAAGGTCCGAGAGCCACGGGTGAAGGCGTCAGCATTGATCAGCACAACGCGGACGATGACCAGGAACCCCAGTGTCGCCACCGCGACGTAGTGGCCCTTCAGCCGCATCATGGGGTATCCGACCAGGAAGGCCACGACGGCGGCCAACAGCCCGCCGATGAGCAACGCCGGCAGGTAGGCCAGTTGCACGCCGGCCAGCCAGGTGGGCAGGTTGGGCAGATTCAGCGCCTTGGCCTTCAGCGGCAGCGTCAGGATGGCCGAACTGTACGCTCCGAGGGCCATGAAACCGATGTGGCCCAGGGAGAAGACGCCGGTGAAACCGTTGGAGAGGTTCAGGCTGACGACCAGGATGATGTCAATGCCGATACCGATGACAACCCGCTGGATGTACTTGCCGGTGCCATGCTCTACCCAGAACAGAGTTGCAATGAGCAGCAGCCCCAGGATGATTGTTGGCAACAGGTCCAGGATCGTGTCCAGGGGACGCCGACCAGCCGGCAAAGGCGGTGCCATGAGTTCCCCGGCCCGTGCCTCACCCCCAGGGGCAACGTGTTGTGATGAAGGATGTTCAGCCATCGTATCGATTCACCTACCCTCCCGCAGGCTTCGATGATTACGGGATTGGAAAGCCCAACTTCTTCGCAGCGCCGTGTCTGCGCCAGGGTCTGTGCACAGCCTGCGGGAGGGTAAACGTTTCTCAGCCATCTATACCGTCTCTGCCTCTGCGGCTCCCAGGATACCGTTTGGTCTCACCAGGAGGATAATGATCAGCACGATGAAGACAAAAGCATCCCGGTAAGGCGACAGGGCTGTGGGCAGCAGCGCCTGGAGCAGGATTTCCAGAACACCCAGGGCATAGCCACCCACGACCGCACCGGGGATGGTGCCAAAGCCGCCGATAACCGAGGCGACGAAGGCCTTGAGCACCGGGAAGAACCCCATGAACGGATCCACCTTGCCCGCCCGCACGCCCCAAATCAGGCCGGCCACGGCTGCCATGGCCGATCCGATGGCGAAAGCCGCTGCCACTACCGTGTTTATATCAATTCCCACCAACTCGGCTGCCATCATGTCTTCGGCTGCTGCCCGCATCGAGAGACCAATGGTGGTGCGGGTGACAAAGAGGGTCAGCAACACCATGGAGACCACTGCAGCAAGCATGGCCCAGACGTTCACGGCCGGGATGAAGAGATTCCCGTAAGGATGATATACCTTCGTCAGGAAGTCGGGAACCGGAAGTGGGCGGGACCGGGACGAGAGGGTCAGGATAACCCCGTTTTCCAGGAAAATAGTGACAGCAAAGGAGGTAAGGAGCATTGCCACATCGGCCGCGCCCCGGATGGGACGATAGGCCACGCGCTCCATGATGACACCGGCCATGGCAACAGCCACCATCGTCGCCAGCAGGACGACCCAGAAGTTCACGCCGGCCGTGAGAAGAAAGAGGGCCAAATAAGCCCCCACCATCATCAGGTCGCCGTGGGCGAAGTTCACCAGCCGCAAGATGCCGAAGACCATGGCCAGCCCAACCGCGATCAAGGCGTAGACGCTGCCGGCGCTCAGGGCGTTGATCAATTGCTGTGTTAAGTACTCAGCCGGACTCATGCTTGCCTCCCATTGCGACGCTCGATGCCCAGGTAGGCCCGCTCCACTTCGGGGTCGGTGCGGAGTTCCGCCGCCGGCCCCTCCAGGGTGATGCGCCCCGTCTCCAATACGTACGCCCGATCCGCGACCTCCAGCGCCATGTGAGCGTTCTGTTCCACCAGTAACACCGTCCCTCCACTCTGCTTGATCTGCAGGATGACGTCAAAAATCCGCTCTACCAGCAGAGGAGCAAGACCCAGCGAGGGTTCATCCAGCAGCAGAAGCTTTGGCCGGCTCATCAGCGCCCGGGCGATGGCCAGCATTTGCTGCTCCCCGCCGCTCAAGGTCCCTCCGGGTTGGCTCAATCGTTCTTTCAGGACCGGGAACAGGGAGAAAATCCACTCTCGGTCCTGCTCGATGCCCTCCCGGTCCCGGCGCCGGCTGGCCCCCAGCCGCAGGTTCTCCCCCACGGTCAGGCCGCCGAAGATATGCCGGCCTTCGGGACAGTGGGAAATGCCCAGCCCCACGATCTCGTGAGGCCGCAACCCGCTGATGGGGCGGTCTTCGTGGTAGATAGTGCCCTCTCGCGGGTGCAGAAGGCCGGAGATGGTCTTCAGGGTCGTGGACTTGCCGGCACCGTTGGAGCCGATGAGAGCGACCAGTTCGCCAGTCTGGACAGTCAGGGTGATGCCCTTGAGCGCGTGAATACGGCCATAGTAGACGTGCACGTTGTCAATTCGGAGCATCAGGCAGCCAGTCCCTTATTCACATGTCCCAGATAGGCTTCCACAACCTGCGGATCGTTGCGCACTTCGTCCGGCGTGCCCTCGGCGATGATCCGCCCGTAGTTGAGCACCTGGATGCGCTCGCACAGGTTCATGACCAGACGCATGTCGTGTTCTACCAGCACGATGGATAGGCCGAACTGCTCGCGGATGTACAGGATGAGCTGGTGGAGTTCGTCGGTCTCATGCGGGTTCATGCCGGCGGCCGGCTCATCCAGCAGGAGAACCTTGGGACCGGTGGCCAGAGCACGCGCGATCTCCAGCCGGCGCTGGTCACCATAAGGCAGATTGCGCGCCAGGGTAGTGCGCCGCTCCGCCAGGCCAAAGGTTTCCAGGAGAGCCAGTGTGCGCTCTTCCAACTCCTTTTCCCGCCGCAGGAAGGCCGGCAAGGAGAGGATGGTGCCGGCCAGGGAGCGCGGCGTGTGCAATTGCTGGGCCGCTTTCACGTTGTCCAGCACCGTCAGGTCGCCGAACAGGCGCACGTTCTGGAACGTCCGCACCAGACCCAGACGTGCAACTGCCTCTGGCGGCCAGTGGGTGATGTCGTGTCCGTCAAAGATGACCTGGCCGGCGCTCGGAGGGAAGAAACCGGTCACGACGTTGAAGATCGTCGTCTTACCAGCACCATTGGGGCCAATGACGCCGACGATCTCCGCACGCCGGAGGTGCAGGTGGTAGTCCTCTAACGCCTGCAGGCCTTTGAATGCTTTCGAGAGTCCTTCGACTTCCAGGAGATAGCTGTTCGTTCGATCTGGCGATGGCATTGGGAATCGTCCTCGAGGAAACAAAAACAGCCTTCCACCACCCGCGTATGGCTGGGAAAGGCTGCACAACTCTGTGCATCCGTTGTTAGGACGGCGCGAATTATACTACGAGGAGCAGGGGATGTCAACTGATGCGGTAGAATCCAGGTGCCCACTTCTGTAGAAGGGCCCGAAGAGCCAAGAGACGAGGCTCCGTCGCAAGACCCTCAAATCCCGCCTGACTCCACGGCCGCAGAACATGAAGCGATTGTACAAGACCTGCTGCGTCGTGTGCGCTACCTGTTGACGCTCAAAGGTCGTCCGCCGCTCTGCCTGGCTGGTGTTGAGATATTCGAACGGCTCACCGAAGTTACGTCCGAAAAAGCATTCCACAAGGTCGCCACAGCCATGCATCATGAGAGTTGCCAGCCGCCATGATTTGAGGTACACTGTACCCAATTCGGTTACAGAGACGTTTACCTGCCTCAGCAAAGGGCCAGGCCACCGCTGATCAGCTACCTGTCCATCGAAGACGCGAAGCCCATCACCGACAACCCACTGGCTGACTGACGGTAGAACACTGAGGATAGGAGTAAGCCGTAGGGTGTAGAACGGGAGGTTGGTATGAACACTTCACCGTTAACTGGCGGTCTACACATCCCGCTCAAAATTGCTGCCGCCTATGCCTTCGTTGGGGGTTTGTGGATCCTGTTTTCCGACAGATTACTGGCTCTCTTGGTCAGTGATCCAGAGACCCTTACCCGTTTGCAGACATTCAAAGGATGGTTCTACGTCCTTGTTACCGCCTGGTTGTTATATGTACTGGTCCAGCGCAGCATTGCTAACATCCGGCGCTCAGAACAGGCGCTGCGGGAGAGCGAAGGAAGATACCGCTCATTGATGGACGATGTGCTCGATAGTTCAGCGGTCGGCATATTTATCCTTGATTCTGACTTCAGGGTTGTCTGGGTGAACCAGGCGTTGGAACGCTACTTCGATTTGCGAAGAGATGAGGTTGTCGGCAAGGACAAGCGCCAGCTCATTCGCGAGCGAATCAAGGGTATCTTTGAAAACCCCGCAAGCTTTGCCGAGAGGGTGTTAGCCACGTACGACGACAATACTTATATAGAAAACTTCGAGTGCCACGTGCTCCCTGATGGTGAGCGTGAAGAACGCTGGCTTGAACACTGGAGCCAGGCTATCCGATCCGGGCTCTACGCGGGAGGTCGAATCGAACACTACTATGATATCACCGGGCGAGTGCGGGCCGAGGATGCGCTGTGCCGGAAAGTCAATGACCTGGCCGCGCTCTACGAGGCTTCGCAGGTATTTCTCGGCCAGATCGATGTGGAGACCACTCTTGAAAGCGTCTGCCGGTTGGCAGTAGAGCGTTTTGGGTTGAAACTGGCCTGGGTGGGACTGGTCGTTGAAGGTAGTTATGACGTCCACCCGTCCGCAGCCCACGGTTTCGAGGAGGGCTATCTGCATTCCATCCGCGTCACCTGGGACAACAGCCCCACCGGACGCGGCCCTACCGGTACGGCCATCCGCACCGCCCGAGCGGTCCCCATGAATCAGATCGATACTGATCCCACTTACGAGCCCTGGCGAGCGGCTGCCCTCGAACGCGGCTACCGCTCGTCCGCTGCGCTTCCGTTGCTCTACGGCGAGGAGGTGCTGGGCGCGCTGAACGTATACAGCGCCGAACCCGAGCACTTCGCCACCGACCGGCTCCAGGTGCTCCAGTCGTTGGCCAATCTGGCGGCGCTTGGCCTGCAGAAGGCGCGCTTGCGCGAGCAGGAACAGCGCTACGCTGCCGAACTGGAGCAGATGGTGGACAAGCGCACTGAGGAACTGCGCCGTCGCAGCGATGAACTGACCACCCTGTATGAGACCAGCCTGACCATCATCCTGGCGGCCGACCTGGAGGTGGTGCTGGACCGCATCGCCGAAGCAGCGCGCAGCGTGGCCCAGGCCGACAGCGCCGGCATCCTGTTATACGACGAGGGGCTGGACCGCTTCACCGTCAGCGCAACGACTGGCTGGGGGAATGAGCCGGTGAAGGGCCAGCGCCAACCGGTGCGCCTGGATCGCATAACCCGCCGTATGCTGCGCGAGCGCGAGCCCGTCATCGTCGCTGACGTGCTCGACTATCCTGACATCCACCCGCTGGTGCTCGACTCAGGTGTACGCTCCCTGCTAGCGGTGCCCGTGGAACGGCAGCAACGCCTGCTGGGCGTGCTCTACGTCAACGCCCAGGCACCTGGCGCGTTCGATGAGCACTACCTGACAGCCCTGCGTCTCTTTGCCAACCAGGCGGCGGTGGCCATCGAGAACGCGCAACTGTTGCAGCGACAGCAGGTAGAGATCATGCGGCTGCGTACCCTTAACGAGTTGATGGTGGGCATTGTCGGTGCCCACACGCTGGACAGGACGCTGGACGCGATTGCCCAGGCAATTGTGGATCTCCTGGGATGTGACATGGCTGCAGTGGGCCTCTACGACCCGGTCGCTGACGAAATCCGCATTCCAGTGGAGTACGGTCACCGGGGATTCAGCCACGCCTTCCTGGAACAGTTTCGCGTGCCGGCGGGCAGTGGCGCCGGCGGCAAGGCTTTCGCCGAGGGTCGTGTCGGCGTCATCCCCGACACCCGGGCCGAGGACGCGGTGATAGATCACGTGCAGGCGGAGCGGGCTGGCGTCCGCGCCATGCTGGTGGGACCGCTGCAAACGCCGGAGCACAAGCTGGGCGTGCTCTACGCCAACCAGCGCCGTCCCTACCCCTTCAGCGAGGAGGAGGTGGCTCTGTTCTCTATCCTGGCCGGCCAGGCAGCGGTGGCCATCGAGAACGCCCGGCTGTACGACGATCTCGAGGCGCGTTCGTGCGAGTTGGCGGCCAGCCTCGAGCAATTGGAGGCCACCAACACTGATATGCTGAAGGTGCTGGAAGATCTGACCAAAGCACGGGCCGAACTTGAGGAGCGGGCTGCCCTGCTCGAGGCGGCCAAGGAACGGGCCGAGGAGGCTGACCGGCTGAAGACCGCCTTCCTGGCCACCGTCTCCCACGAGCTACGCACGCCGCTGGCCTCCATCAAAGGCTTCGCCACCACCCTCCTGGCCGACGACGTGGTCTGGGACGCAGACTCTCAGCGCGACTTTCTCCAGACCATCGACCAGGAGGCCGACCGCCTGACTGAGTTGATCTCCCAGTTGTTGGACATGTCCCGCCTGGAGGCCGGCACCCTCAGGATCGAGCGCGAGCTGTGCCATCTGCCCGACATTCTGACCCGAATCGAGGAGCGGCTGGGGGCGTTGACTGCCCGCCATCAGTTGGTGCTGGAGGTGGCCCCTGATCTACCCGCGTTGAACGTGGACCCGGTCCGCATCAGCAACGTGCTGACCAACCTGGTGGAGAACGCGGCCAAGTTCGCACCGGCCGGGACGAAGATCACCGTCACCGCCCGGGCCAAGGGTGGTCAGATCGTGATCGGCGTGGCCGACGAAGGGCCGGGCATCGCACCCGAGCACCAGGTACACCTGTTCGAGCGGTTCTACCGGGTTGACAACGAGATCACCCGCAACATGCCAGGCACCGGGCTAGGGCTGGCCATCTGCAAGGGGTTGATTGAGGCCCACGGCGGTCGCATCTGGGTCGAAAGTGAACCCGGCCGCGGAGCCCGGTTCTACTTCACTCTGCCGCTCATCTAGCCGAGAACCTGTTCTCTACCAAACCGGACGCGAGAACTTGTTCTCGTTTTGCAGGGGATCGGACGCGCTCCACGAAACCGGACGTGAAAAGAGGAAAGAGCAGGAGGGGCACTATGCCGACAGTCCTGATTATTGAGGATGATCCTAACGTCCGCAAGTTTGTCAGTGTGAACCTGTCCCGGCGGGGGTACCGAGTCATTAGCGCCACCGACGGTGAGGATGGCTTGACCCAGGCCCGCACTGAGCGGCCGGACCTGGTCCTCCTGGATCTGAAACTGCCAGGCGCGGACGGCTGGGCCACGCTGGAAGCCCTCCGCGCCGACCCGGACCTGACCCATATCCTGGTGGTCATCATCACTGCCTCGGCAGTCGAAGAAGAAGAGAGGCGCGCCCGCCAACTGGGCGCTGTGAACTATCTTATCAAGCCGCTCAGTGCCCAAGACCTGGTGGCCGCCGTACGCGCTGCCCTGGGGGAGGAGGGATAACACGATGGCAAAACCGGTACAGGTGCTCGTCGTTGACGACGATCGCAGCATCCTCAAGTTCGTGTCAACCAACCTGATCGCCCGTGGCTACACCGTAGTCACGGCCAGCAGCGGGGCCGAGGCGCTGGATATCATAGAGCGCCAGATGCCCGACCTGATCATCCTGGACATCATGATGCCCCGCGTGGACGGCCTGACGGTCTGCCGGCGGGTGCGTGAGTTCTCGACGGTGCCCATCATCATCCTCAGCGCCTGGGAACAGGAGGATCAGAAGGTCCAGGCCCTCGACCTGGGTGCCGATGACTACCTCACCAAGCCCTTCGGCGTCCGCGAACTGCTGGCCCGGGTGCGGGCCGTCCTGCGCCGGGCTGCACCGGAGGAGGGCCCGCCCACCGAGGCCACCTTCCAGAGCGGCGACTTGCGCGTGGACTTCGTCCGTCGCCGGGTAACCGTGGCCGGCACCGAGGTCCACCTGACGCCCACCGAGTACGCCCTCTTGCGCGAGCTGGCCAGATACCCGGACCGGGTGCTCACCCACGATATGCTGCTCAGCCAGGTGTGGGGGCCGGAATACCGGGGCTCCAGCCATTACCTGCACATCTACGTCGGCCGGCTGCGCCGCAAGCTGGCCTCGACCCACGGGCCAGAGATTGTCACCGAACCAGGAGTCGGCTACCTGCTCAAGACGCCCACCTGAGCCCTTCGGGTCTGGAAGGCCTGCTGCCCGAAGATCGGGGGCAGACGAGGAGCATTGCCTTGGGCTATGCTCCTTTTTTGCTGCAACCCGAACGTCTACCCCTCAATGTATAGAGAGTTTATAGACTTGGCGGCGATTTGTTTGGGACTTTTCTGGGCTTACCGTGGTATGATGAAAGCATCTGGCGGGGGAGCTCGAATGTCGCCTCAGCGATATAGGAAAGGCAGGCAGGATGTCCAACATTCTCATCGTTGATGACGACGTCAACTCCAGAAAGCTGCTCTCCGCGAACCTGGAGAAACGAGGTCATCACACCAGGGCCGTGCCCCGGATCACCGATGCCCTGCTGAAGGGCCAGCAGGAGCACCCCGACCTGATCCTGGTCGGCGTCAACCTGCCCCATCGTCACGGACAAGCCGGCGTCGAACACCTGCGGTCGATCCCGGGGCTGGCCCTCACACCCATCCTCGTCCTCAGCGCCGACCCGCTGAATAGGGCCTGGATGTCCCGGTGGAATATCGGGGACTTCATGCTGAAGCCCTTTGGCATAGAAGATTTTCTGGCCTGGCTGCGGCCGTGGCTGGACAAGGAGCTATCGTAGGCACGTCAGAGCGGAGTGACCCGCTCACAGAGAAGTGTTGGAGAATTAAGTTGAGAATTAAGATGAAGCGAGAAAACTACATACGGGGAATTTGGCTCACAACCCTGCTGCTCGTCTCGGCCGGCATGGCCCTCTACTGGGCGCTGGTGGCCGAGCCGAAGCCAGAGGTTGTAACGGGAGACGTCATTACTGAAACGCTCCTGGTGGCTACTATCACTATCTGGCTGTGGGTTCTCCTGGGCAGAGAGGATGGGCTTGCTCGGGCCACCGCCCCCTTGGTTCTGGGCGTAAGCCTGTTCCTTCTGGGGGGCGTGTCTGACGTCCTGGATGAATTCTTTCGCCTGCCTGAATTCGTCAAAAGCTACTTCGAAAACGGTCTGATTCTAGCCGGGACATCGCTGATTGCCATCGGCCTTACCAGATGGGTGAGCCACAGCCGGCGAGAGGCGGCGGCCATCACCCGGCGCAACAGTGAACTCGCCGCCCTCAATGCCACTGCGGCTACGGTAAGCCAATCGCTGGAGCTGGACCGCGTTCTCAACGATGCTCTGGACGAGGTGCTCAAGCTGGAGGTCTTCAAGGCTCAGGCCGGGGCCAAGGTCTTCCTCTTGGACGAGCAACGAACTACGCTCTCCCTCGCTGCTCACCGTCGTGTGCCGGCCGATCATCCCTGTCTGCAGAACCCGATCAAGGTGGGCGAGTGCCTGTGCGGGCTGGCGGTGGAACAGGGCCAGGTGGTCATCTCGGCGGATGCTAGGGAGGACGAACGACATAGCCGCCGCTGGCCGGATATGCCGCCCCACAAAGATGTGTGCGTGCCGCTGAAGGCCAGGGGGAGGGTGCTGGGTGTGCTCAACGTGCAGGTCTCGGCCGAGTGGGATGTCGCCGACACCGAGATCGCGTTGCTCACCGCCATCGGTAACCAGATCGGCGTGGCCATCGAGAACGC
>CAZHMV010000157.1:0-12983 GCA_964532665.1 uncultured Anaerolineales bacterium | reverse complement strand
CCCGGGAAACCGATAAAACAAAGTGAAAGATTCACCCGCGTTGTTGCATTACTATATATTAGAACCGCAGATAGCCACACGATTACACAGGAACAAGCGATGAAACTCCACTTTTTGCGAACCAACAGGCGATTGCACGGCATCTTGAGCATCATCGTGCTGGGACTGGTTATGTCCCCGGCGGGATCAATGGGCCAGCCTCAAAGCACAGAAGCCCAAGAGTCGCCCAAAACCAGGCCGGCGGACCTTATCCCCGCCGGCGGGCGAGAACTGGTCCGACCACTCCCCCCGGAAGAACGGGCCGGTGTCATTCGGCAGTTTCTGATCGAGCGACAAACGCATCAGATGGCCCCACCGGACGAGTGGCGTCCCCCCAAAGCGCAGACGGCGAGCATGTCCAACGGCTCGATCGCCTACGTCAATCCCGATGACGAACTGTGGCTGATCGACCCTGACGGCAACAACCCCCGGTCCCTGACTCAGGCATTACCCCTTACAGTGACCAGCCAGGCTGCCTGGTCTCCGGACAAAAGCCGGCTCGCCTTTGCTGCGCGGGACGAGGGCGGCACGGTGCACCTACACATCATCCCGTCGGAGGGAACAGGTACAGACCTGCAAACGTTTCCCCAGTCCTTTGCAGAAATCGACAATCCGGCCTGGTCGCCAGACGGCCGGCACATTGCGTTTAACGCGCGAGAGGCTGACGACATCTGGGGCACTTACACAATCAACGTAGACAGCGGTAATCTCGCCCGACTGGCCCACGACGATGCCCACTCCGAAAGACACGGCTCCGGGGTCACCTGGTCGCCGGACAGCCAGTGGATTGCCTTCGGTATGAAGAAGAACAACGGTCGATGGAGCGTCTTCAAGGCCAGGCCCGACGGCAGCGGGCTGAAAGAACTTGCGGCCATGGGCGGAGATTATTCGTGCGAGAACGGCTGCATCAATTGCAGCAACGATCCCGATCTTGTGCTGTCCCCCACCTGGTCCCCCGACAGCACGCAAATCGCCTTCATTGCTGGCCGGGCCAGAAGGGTGGAGGACGAGCTTGATCCGAAGTGCGTGGCCCTGTTCGACGTTTTTGCTGCAGACCCCGAAGGAATCGAACCGCCCTGGCGTCTGGTTCAGGAGATCGTCAACTCCGAGAACTCCTTTGGCGGGGCCACTGCCGGCCCTCTGTTCTGGTCGCCAGACAACGCTACCCTGGGCATGGGCGGACGGGCAGGCGATGGCAAGTTGCATCTGTACACCATCGATGTCCCGAGCCGAGGGGTTCGTCAGCTTAATTGCAAGCGGGGCGGAGGCCTCTGGTTCGACTGGTCCCCAGACGGCACCCACATTGCCGCAGGTTTTACTGAGGGTGAGGCACAAGATCTTCACACCGTCGATCCGACAGCGGACCAATGCTCCGAAAAGCTGGCAGACGGCCGCTGGCCGGCGTGGAGTACTAGTACTGCAGGCGTACCACATGTAGAACTGTCCATCACGGCCATTGAGGTAACCCAAGGCATCCAGTGCCTAAACAACCCAGACTGCTTTGGCGACCCTGCAGAATCAGAAACAGTTCGCCAGCTCTACGACGAGTACTGTGGTGAAGACAACCCAAATTGCGATAATGCTGTTCCCCTCGTTACAGCGCGACCGACCTGGGTGCGTGTCTATCCTGACTGTGGAGTGGATTGTGACAATCTACCGGGAGTCCGTGCTGTGCTACTCGGTCGCAAGTCAGACCAGAGCAACTTTACAGAGATCGATACCGCTGACCCGATCACTATCGTCCACCCACGTGACCTTCGTGCTGCACGTTACCGGTTCAACTACTCCCACACCTTCAATTTCTGGCTACCACCGGAGTGGCGTTCGGGACCCATTGAATTCCGTGCTGAGCTAAGTATCAATGGGGCGACTGCCGACTACACTCTTCCACCATTAATCTTCACACCAGTACGTCCGCCGATCATCGCCAGTGTGCCAATTGATCACGCAGGACTGTTGCCAACAGAGATGGAAATCCAGCAAGATGCTCTGTTGCGCCTCTTCCCTGTAGCTGCTGCAGGCAATTTGGCTGCTCGATTCTTACCTTGGACAAGTATGACTTGGTCCTATGCATGCCCAACTGGTCGTATCGGCCAATGGCTGCTTGCCCGAGAGCTTAAGAAACATGTCGGGTTTGGTTCCGCCAACCGGACACAAGTTGACAAGATTTTTGCATTCTTTCCGGACGATCGGTGTCCAGGCGATGGGAACTCAGAAGGCATACCTGGTCAGGCTGCCTGGGGGGATGAACTCGCGCGTTCCTCCAGCATGGCACATGAAATCGGGCATCTGTATGGTCGACGCCACACAATGAAGAGCGGGGAGGACACTCGCGATTGGCGGACAGATTGGCCTTATGACTCAGATTTCATTCAAGAAATTGGTGTTGCTGTGGTAGGATCAGTTGACCCACTAGAAACACCACTCAACCCGGTCCTGAATCCATACATCCGCGGTGACCTGATGTCCTATAAGCCCGAACGTTGGGTGTCACCCTTTACATACGCACAGTTGTTCCGTGCCCTGCGTGGCGTGCCAGTAGTACACACCTCCAGCTCCGCTATATTGCAAGTGCCCGGTGCTCCTCAAGTTGTTGTCAGCGGCATTGCCCTGACTGATACCGTGCAATTTGATCCTGTGTATCAGGTCAACTGGCAAACAGCCATTGAGAATCCACCGGTTGGAACCGAGTACTGTCTGGAGTTAAGAGATGGGGGTGGTTCTCTACTTGATGAATATTGCTTCGATATTGAGATGACCGATGAGATAGGTCAGACGTCCGTCATTGAGGGGTTTGTAATTGCCCGCCATTATCCAACCGGACTCAGCCGTGTTGCTCTTCGGCGTGGTTCAATCCTTTTGGGCGAGATCACGGCCAGCCCGAATGAACCAACTGTCACAGTCGTTTCCCCTAATGGTGGAGAATCCTGGACCGCCAGTGGTAGCTATGCCATCACCTGGAGCGCCAGCGATGCTGACGGCGACCCATTGACCTACAGCGTCTTCTATAGCCCCGATGGTGGCCAGTCTTTGATACCTGTAGCCGTGGACGTCACCGAAACCAGCTATGAGCTAGACACAACCCAAATCGCCGGCAGCACCAACGCCCGCATCCGCGTCCTGGCCACCGACGGGATGAACACCGCAAGCGACGACTCGGACGCGCCTTTCACCGTCGCTACCAAACCCCCACAGGCTTTCATCCTCGCCCCCGAGGATAGCGCCATTGCACCGCCGGGGCGACTGGTTGTCTTCTTCGGCCAGGGGTATGATCTGGAAGATGGGCCGCTGGGGGCTGAGTCTCTCTCCTGGTCTTCGGACCGGGATGGGGTGCTGGGTGCAGGTGGAGAACTGGCACTGTCGAACCTCTCGCCAGGGCTACACGAGATCACTCTCACAGCGACAGACAGCGATGGCAACCAGGCAACTGCCAGCATAAGCTTGTTTGTGGGCCACAGGTTGTACCTGCCTCTCGTGGTGAACAAGCCGCCGGCTCGAATGGCCTCGACACGTTAAGCGCAGTTATGTTTAACCGCAATTGCAGGGTCAAGGAGGATAGTAGACCATGTCTTTGAGAAACACGAGCAGCACCGTTCTCTTTGCGTTTCTCGCAGTCTTTGTGCTGACGCTAGGCCCCATGGCAACCCACGGCGCAAGTGCCGCAATCAAAACGGGCCTGCTGATCGCGGATGTGCTGCCTTTAGGGCCGATCAACTCGCTGAAGCTGGTGACATCGCCCCCCATCCATGAGCAGATGCACTACCACGCCGGCCCTACCCAGATCGAAGCCGACATCTACCGCCCGCAGAAACCGGGCCGGCATCCGGCCATCATCTTCGTACCCGGCGTGACCACCGACTTCGACACACCGCCCCTTGTGCAGGTGGGCACGAGCGTCGCGCGACTCGGCATCGTGGTGATGATCCCCCATCTCAACGGCATGGAACGTAGCCGGCTGGCCCCCGAAGATGTGGACGCCGTGGTGGCCGGCTTCCAGTACCTTCAGGAGCAGGCGTTCGTCGATGGAACTCGCATCGGGCTGGCTGGATTCTGTGTGGGGTCCTCCATCGCCCTGGTCGCAGCCGAGGACCCCCGCATCAACGAACAGGTCGCCCTCGTATCCACCTTCGGTGGGTTCTACGATCTGATGGACTACTTCGTTTCAATAGCCACGTCAAGCACGAACTACAACGGACAAGCGCAGCCCTGGTATCCCAGCACGCTGACCCTATCGGCTTACACCGGACACATCCTGGACGCCCTGGACGACCCTGCCGATCAGGACATCCTGCTCCAGACCGCGTCGGACGGTGATCTGAAGGCAGAAGCTGTACCGCCGGCCCTATCCCCACTAGGCCGCACCGCCTTTGGGCTGCTGACAACCCAGGACCCCGAGGAGGTCAAAGCCCTGATAGAACAGATTCCAGCCGAGAAATTGGAAGACCTGCTCCGCGTCTCCCCCAGCCGAGGGATCCATCGCCTGAAAGCCCCCGTTTTCATCATGTACGATCGCGACGATACGGGCGCGCCCTACACGCAATCCCTCAAGCTGGCCGACAACCTCCCGGAAGAGCAGCGCACCCTTTCTGAATTCACTATCTTCGAGCACGTCTATCCCACCAGGCCGGCCAACAAGCTCTCTTTCGCAAGAGAGGTCATCAGGCTCTACCTGCACCTCTTTCAGGTTGTGGAACAGTTACAATCTTGACAACACGCAGGTCTGGTAGGGAGTCATCTGATGTTCAACTCTGTCTTCTCTCGCGAAAACAGGTCGTCAGGTCTGCCGGCCGGCGGCGTGACGCAGATTCTGCGAGAACCAGAATCCGCGCCTTGCATCTCGTCCATACTCCTGGTATACTATTGGACAAGAAGCCTTTGTTCGTTAGCATTGCCCGCTCATTAGACAAGGGGGATGTACATGCTCCAACCAGCGCACATTGAGGCACCTTAGAGCCATTGCCGGCTCTGCCCTCACGTGCGCTGTTTGTGTTCCACCCGCACCCGCAAGTTTTAAGGTTACAGAGCGCAAGTTTTCGCGTTGTCTTTGCATTATGGTGTAGTAAGGGGGGCGCTTTCTTGTTCCGAAGTTGGCTGTAGCTATTGGAGGGGAGCCGGGACCGTCGTCAGATGGTTCGAGTCCCATAGACCCACCTCTCGGCTGGGTATCTGTGGGCGCTCCCCTCCCTCCTCACATCGGGATGCAGAATGGATACACTATCAACATCTCCACCGGAAATCTTTCGTATCCGCGAAGCCTGGGTAGTCTGGAGCTTTCCCTTCTTCCTGCCTGACTTCAGCCCACAGACGTTGCACGATCCCTTTCGCGCTCTTGCCCTGCCCTTCGCCGAATTGAGTCTGGCACAGAAACTCGCCCTACGTCCGCGAAGAGAGAAGAACGCCCCACAGGTCCGCGTGCCCGACTTCGGCCGGCTGATTCTCGATACGGAGGGACTGCACCACCGCTGGCTGCCTCCGAAATCCGTTCAGGGAATACGTTCCGGTCTGACCTTCATGCCTTTCTTGCTCGACGTACCCTGGCGTCCGCACTGGAGTGGTCCTGCTGACTTTGCCGACCGTTTCCGGGTGACGGCCAGACTACGCTTCCACCTTTTCCCCGCCGGGGTGTGCATGGCCAGCCTGGTCACTGGGGTGCGTGGCCTGGGCAAAGCTGGGGTGGTGGTAGACGACTGGATCCACCTGCTGAAGCACCTCTCCCCTGGCGACGCCACTAAACGTTCCACGTTTGACGTGCCCGGACCGTTGCGCCGAGCGAACGTTCCGTCAGACGAACTACTTGGCTGGCTGGTCGGGGAGCTGGCAACCCGCCTGTATCGCACTAATCCGCCAGTGATATCACCGTCCACCGCCTGGAATCAGCATGGGCGAATCATCTATTTGTACAACACCGACCTCCGCCTCAGCCCGGAGCACCATGCCCGGCCAGTGTTCGGATTACTCAACCTCCGCTCGGCCTGGTCACGCCTGGATAAGAAGCGCATCTTGCCCTACCTGGAGAGCGACATTGGCCGGGAGAGGGAAGACTGGAATCCGCTGGAAGGCACCAGGGCTCTGCTATATACGCCCCTCTTGGCCGGGCGAAGGGCGGAAGACGGCGAGCGGAAATCTTCTCATAGGCGGAGCCGTCGGCTATTCCTGTGGCGAATCGTTGCCGGTATCGAGATGGCTCTCACCGTAGATCTATTGCTACGGAAATTGCCCAGGGCGCTGGACACCTGCAGCGATGCCGGGCAGCAGGAGCGATTAGAGTCTCTGGCCAATGACCTGACGGCACTCCCGGTGCGTTTGCCTACCTACCAACGCAAGGTGTATGCACTGACAGCCGAGGCACTGCACATCGAGCAAAGCCAGGCTGCTTTGCAGGACACCCTGGACCGCCGGCAACAGCAGGCGATGATCCGAGGCTTGGCCGGATTGGCTCAGGATCATGCCTTATTAGCAAGCAACCAGGCACGGTTGGAGAGCCGAATAGATCGGCTGGCAGATGAATTGCTGCAACAGGTAAAGGAAGAGTATAGGCTCCTCACCGAGACGCTAGTCTCAGCTTCCGGGAGAGGGATGCTACAGGAGCAGGAAGCACAAGCCACGTTGACAGCTATTGCTGAGGCTTTGGAGGAGATCAAACAGCGGTCGGCAGAGTTGCCGGCCAGCTTGGTCAGGCAGGCTGAGCAGGTTGCCGAGGCCATCGAAGAACCGGGACTCACCGTGGCGCACAAGTTGAAGGTTTCCCTACCCATCATCCCCACAGTGTTGAGCTATGAAGGAGAGGTCAGCCTGGGCCAGCGAATGAACCTTGAGGCAACCTGGCAACACTTGACACAGTGGGTTAGAACCCGGATAGGAGAGCAATAGTGGATAAGACACATCTCACTGCACTGACCACTTTCGTGCGCGGCATGGCCTGGCACGATATGGCCAAGCCACTGTACTTGAATAACCCGGCCCATGCGATGCTGGGCTACGTCTTGCTCCATGCATTCCAAAGGGAGCCCGAAGCGCTAGCAGCTTTGCTGCACACCGGACCGGAGTTCCGCCTGCCGGTGTACTGGGCACATCAGGGTTGGTCTGATGATAAATCATTACCTGCCCACCTCGCCTTGGCCAGCGCCCTGGACATGCTGGCCTCAGTCAGCTATAGCTTGGAGGAGGAGGACGAAGAAGAGGAGGACAAGAAGAGGAGGAAGAAGAAGCAACTGCCCCAACCTTCGGCACAAAACCCATTCTCCCGCCTCCCGCTGCGCCTGGGAGACAAACCAGTGGCCGTCAGGGGCTCCTCGGGCGACCTGGCTGCACGGCTTCTTCGCAAGAGCTTTCGGCAGCGGGTGGCCCTGAGCCAAGAAGCCAAAGACTATCTGACAGTACTCGAAGACAGACGCGATGCGGCTCTAGAACCAGACGAAATTAACGCATTGGTAAGCGCACTGGAACGTATTCCAGGGATTTGGGAAGTCCTGCAAGAGTATCAAGACATCCACGGTGAACGCACCTACCCGGCTGCCAATGACACCGCTCTCCAAGAGCACAGCCGGCTCAGCGCGATCCTGGCCTATGTGGTCTACGCCAATCTATTGAGCAGTGATAGTGATTTCCTCAGTCACCGCATCGTGCGGCAGAAGGGCAACTTCGTGGTGGATGGCTACGAGCCTCCCATGCCGGTAGATCGGTGTCGTCAAAGAAAGACAGTCAATATGGATCAGCGGGCGCGGGGTATGCTGACCGGCGGCCTGAGCTGCCAGTTGGTGCGGGTGTGCTTCGCCGGCCTGCAAGACGCCTTCGAGAGTGCGGTGCGGCTGGACGATCTGACCGGCGTGCGGGAGCTGCTGAAACCGGATGACCCGACTCGCCCATCTCTGAAAACAGCCTTCAAGCGCCACTTCACCCTACAACTGCTTAAACTCTCCTGCCCAGAAGCGACCATGGCTGATGTGGACGACGGCCTTCCCGGTAGCACCCTGGCCGACATCCTACCCCTGACCGAGGGTCTGTTCGATGCGGTGTACTTGCTGCCGTCCTGCTATGCAAAGGATAAGATCGAGAAAGCTGCCTTGGAGGCTTATCAGGAAGCCTGGGATGAGATCGCCAGGGAACGGGTGATGCCCGTCATCTGGGGCGACTTCGGAGGTTTCGCCGGCCTCTTGGGGCTGAAGGATTGGGATAACGAGGTGCGGGCCCAATTGCAGCGACTGACCCTCAGCGTGGCCGTGCGACCGGTGGCCACGCCGGAGCTAGAGCAGGATAACTTCCGCAAGTGGATGGCCGATTTTGGTGGGCAACTACTGAAGACCTTCAAAGGCATCCGCGACACCATGACTGTATCGGAAGCTCAATTGAAGGGGTGGTTAGCACAGGCCAAACAGGAGCAGCAGGAAGGCCTGGATGCAGTCTGCGACGTGTGTGGCACCAACCCGGCTGATCCGACGTTCAACCAACTTGTACCGGTCGAGCCGAGGCTGCAGATTGTGGTTCACCAGCGCGGCAACGAGTGGGAGCAAATCTGCCGTAGTTGCATTGGCCGGCGAGCTCTGGCCCACGGCGTGCGGAAATCGGCGCCCTTGAGCCGCATGATCCAACCCAATGGAACAGGCTACATTAAGGTGGGACAGTCGGAGTGTGAACATGACCCCAAGCCACCACCCGCACTGCTCCAGGGACACTTCCCCTTGGAGGAGAATCAGCACAAGGACCTGATCGCGGCTTATGTGCGGTGGCGGAAGGATGGGGACGGGTTGGACGTCTTCCCAACAGTGAGCTACGCCGCCGATCGCGAGGGCAACGTGGCACTGTTGACCTTGACTGCCAGTGAGGCATTGTTTGGCCTCTACAACTATGACCCCGATTCAGCCCAGAGCCCAGCCCCGGTGAAGAAGACCGAGGAGACCGACGTTGACTATTGGCACACCTTCTATCGCGAAGTGGTCAACGAGGCACGAGAGAAGGCTCCTCATCTGGTCAAGGGTATGCTCCACGTTGAGCCACATTTGGCACGGGTGATGACTCGCATCCGACTGCTGGACCAATTCTACAGCCGGCTCCCCTCCGTCCTGGAGGGTGTGCCCCTGCGCGCGCTCTCGCTCCAGGCCGAGTACCCCGTGGTGCGTGTGCTGGTGCCGGCAGATCAGGTGACCAAAGCCCTGGAAGCGCTGGAGAAGTCCCTGGCCAAAGACCTCTTCTCAGCCATCTGGAAAGACTGTGAGGCAGAAACTCGTCAACTGCTGGCCCAGGTGCTTCCGCCACTGCTGCTCGGAGCGGCAGTGGTTTTCAAGGAGAAGTACCCGCTGTACCTGGTGCTGGAGGCGGAACGGCTCCTGGTACGGCGACTGGCCGAGGCGGACCCGGCCCGGTTGGACGGGGGCAAACGGAGGGACAAGGAGACGACGGAGTGGACCGGACTGCGACTGGGCCTGTGCGACCTGCGGGGAACACTGGCCGAGAAGGGACCGTGGCAGGGGCAGGTCTTGTGGCGCGATTTGGGAGATACGATAGCTTTAGCGGGAGAAGTAGACCGGGTGACCGTCCTGCGGCAGGGCATCCTGTCCTGGGATGACGACCTGGTGCCGCTGGCCCAAGCGCTGACCTACATCCGCGCCGACCGGACCAGACTCTCCAGGGCTATGGCCGAGCAACTTTGCCAGGACACTCTGTTCCGTCCGGTCCTGTTCCTCAAGCACCTGACGAGGGAGTGAACACCATGAGCGACCAGAACGAGATCAAGCTGGCCTATCAGGCCCACGGTTTTGTGCCGAAAGAGGAGTACAGACGGGGAAGACGCAAGAAGCTGTACAACCCGATCCACGCCGCTCCCACCCTGGCCCGGGCAATGGAGCACCGGGGTGAGCGGAAGTTCGGCCTGGAGCAGGCACGGCGGAAGGCCAAGGGCATCATCCTGGAGCAAGAGGCCAATCGCCATGTGGACAGTCTCGATTGGAATAGCCTTCGGGCTTTTCTTGACACCGTGGCTCTGTTCCTGAAGGCTGAGGTGACAATGCAGAAAGGACGGAAGAAGGTGAGACAGGCGATGCGAACCTTTCAGGATACTGGTGAGGCTCGGTGGGGCAGCAAGAGGCTAGTCCAGCGAGCTCAACAACTGGCGCTGAAACTTCGTGATGGCGACAACAATCCCAACAAGCTCAAACGCCTGGAGGTGCGCATTCGGGGCAGCCGCGACAAGTACGAAGCCCTGGCCGGCCTGGCTCAGTACTATCCCCTCAAGGGCGTGCCCCACCAGGTCATTGACGAACTGGTGGGCGATCTGGGCAAGCTGGAGCTGGGCAATTTCAAGCAACTGGTAGCCTACACCATCGTGTTCTACGATGCAGGCAAGAAAGGATGGGAGAAACGATGACTCTTGAGCGATTGACCGACCTGGAAGTGCGCCTCTACCGGCTGGAGACCAAATCGCATCTGCGCATCGGGGCTGGGGAGGGTGCGGTGGACATCTCCGCTGCCGGGAATCCCCTTATCCGAGCCCTGGTCTACACCGATAAGGGGCAGCAGGCAGGGAAGGAGCGCCGGGTGCCCTACATCCCCGGCTCCAGCCTGCACGGGGTGATTCGCTCCTGGGTGGAAAAAGCTCTGCGCAGCGCCGAGACCCCGGTGGACGTGAAGGGCACATTGGAGGGATTAGAAGATGAGGGCACGAAGAGCCAGGTGAAAGCCGACGCGCAAAGTGGCATTCGCGCCCTGCTGGGCCTGGCCGAGAAGGACCCTTTGCCAGATGAGCAACTGTACAAAGAGTGGCGGGTCTATCCCTCGGTGTGCGATCCCATGTTAGATGTTGACAAGTGCGAACGCATCTCGGGTCGAGAGGGCGAGGCCCGGGCTTGGAAACGGGATTGGTGGAAGGCCATCGGCCGGCCCATGCCCTGCCACGTGTGTCGGGTGTTCGGCTACATGGGCCAGCGGGGCAAGGTGAAGATCAGCCACGCTTTCCCCAGCCGCGAGGACATCCCGGTGGACATCATCACCCGGGTGGCCATCAACCGCCTGACTGGAGCGGCCGATGAGGGCAAGCTCTTCGACCTGGAGGCCATTCCACCCGGCGTGTCATTCTACTTCTTCACGGTACTGGAGAACCTGTCGCCGGAGGACAAGGCCAACTTCGACAAGGGTATCCGCGCCCTGACCCTGCAACTGGCCGCCGTCGGAGCCCATTCCACCATCGGCTTCGGCATGGTCGAGGTCGGGCCGGTGTATCGGGCCAGCATCAAGCCAGACGTTTTCGATCGGAAGGTCGAGGAGGATATCAAGACGGTTCCCGTCGAGGCCAAAGACCTGGTGGAACCTTTGGATACCAGGAAGTATCCCCACTTCTTCCTGGCTCTGTCTTCCAGGAGCAAACCAACCTTCGGCGGCCTGGTCACCTACACCTAAAGGGGGTGGAAGATGAACCTGAACAAGGTGTTGGCGCTTCACATCCGCTCCTATGGTTTCTTCCACTCAGGCCGAGAGCGACATCGGGTGCGGGTGGTGAAGCGCTGCTGGGAGTTCATCCCGGGCTCCGCAGTGTACGGTGTGGTGGGCGCGGCGCTTTTGCGTCTGGATGGTATCGGGCCAGCATCATACGACCGGCTGCTCAGAGGGGTACAGGAGCAGCGCATCCGGTTCACCCCGCTATTGCCTGCAGCGGAGACCCTTGAGAGCGCAGATGCCTACTGCCGCCAAGCCATGCTGCTGCAAGCCGCTCTGTACGGCCTGCCGTTGCCTGAAGCTGACCAGGCAGACGAGGCCGCGCTGCAGTCCCAGCGTGCCCTGATACGTTCCACACCCCACGCTCCCCTCAGCCGGCGCACCCTACAGATCCACGAAAGCGACCTGTACTCGCTGGCCGTCCATCGCTCCGAGCAGGACTACTACGGCTTCGTGTTCATCGGCGATGACGACTTGATTGACTTGCTGCAGCCGGCACTCCGACTCTTGCCATTCATGCCCTTCGGTGGCAAAGGGAAGTTCGAGTTGGCTGAAGGGGAGATGCTGGGCGCGCCGGCCAACTTGGGAGCCTTCATGGATGATTGGCTGCAAGAACTGGATCGCAAGAGCAGTCCACTGACCGTGCGTCTACTGACGCCCTTGCCCTTGCAGGATGGGCAGTTTCCGCACTTACTGTCGGGAGCCGAGGAGTTGAACATCTCCCGCCTGCGGCGTTATCGGGTGTGGCGCGAAGGGCGTTACTACAACCCGCTGACCCAGGCATTGGAGGTGTTCAGTCCGGATGAAGGGGGACAGGAAAGCCTGCCAGTGCTGGGCATTCCGGAGGGCAGCAGCTTCACGTTACCCGCTAACCGCAAAGCCGATGTAGTGCGTGCCTTTGTGGAAGGCGAAGGCAATCCGGCCTGGACCTATCTGGGCTGGGGACAGGTGGTGATAGAATGAGCAGAAAGCTTTTGAAGGCCAAACCCCCACGGGACGACGAGGGGCGGCGCCGAAGCCAGGCGCAGGTGAAAGAAGCCCTGGTGGCCGGCGCGACATTCAGCACGGCCTGTTTGCTGACACGAGTACGCAGCGATCGGCCTTACGCCAACTATTCCCTGCCCGACTCCTACGAGGCCTTCGAGTTTACCTTGAAGGGCCTGCTGCGACTGGAGATGATGGCACTGGAGAAGTACGCCGGCTGGCGGCGGTTGTTCGGGGCCACGACGAAGGCCCACGACATCGCCCGTTGGCGCAGTCGGGTGCTGCCCAAGGCTTTCCAGGATGCCGCAGCGGCAGAGCGTCTGCTGAGCGAGTGCCCACTGGCCGCGTGGAGTGGGGCGGAGCATTGCCCCTTGCTGGAGGAGAAGCTGCCGGAGGGAGACTGGCTGGTATTGCTGCAAGTACACGACGTACGCCTGGGAGACGGGCGGCTGTTCTCCGAACTGCTGTCCGATTTCTTCGGCGGCTACTCGGAGGTGTTGGGGTTGGTGACCAGCCATCAGTGTCTACCGCCAGTG
>CAZHMV010000156.1:0-12986 GCA_964532665.1 uncultured Anaerolineales bacterium | reverse complement strand
AGGGCAGGTTATCCACGTGCAGCATCGAGTATGTCGGCGACAGCGTGCCCGTCCCGTCGGCCACCCCCAGATCCCACAGGTTGATCGGGTTGGGGTCACCCGCCAGGCCTATGCCAGCCACCCCGCCGCCGTTCCAGCTCCCCGCCCGGTTGTCCCAGAAGATATTGTTGAACAGCAGCGGGTCGCTGAACTTCGGGGCGCCAGATGGCAGCGTCGCCTGCAACAGCAGACTGTTCTGTACTGTGGAGAGCCCCGCCGGCGCTGGCTCACCCGTGCTGGTGGTTGCCGTGGCTGTGGTGATGTTCTTCATGATCGTGTTGTTGTACACGCGCACGTCGGGTGCGTCGTTCAGGGCGATGCCGCCGCCCTCGTGCGTGGACACGTTATTGACGATCATGTTGTTGTAGACGTTGAATGGATAATCCCCGGCCATCAGAAAGCGCAGACCACCGCCATCATCGTTGGCCAGGTTCGCCTGGATCAGGTTGGCGTAGACGTTGACCGGGCCGGCACCCGGCGACAGGGTGGCTGGATCGGCCGGCAGCTCGCCGGCGATCATGATGCCGCCACCTTCGTCGTACGAGCGGTTGAAGTAGATGCGGTTATCGTGGATCTTGCCCTTCGGGCTGTAGCCATAGTGGCTGATGCCACCGCCGTACTCGGCCGATAAGTTGCCGCAAATGTCGTTGAAGGCCACCTCGTAACCGCTGGCGCCGGAGAAGATGCCGACTCCACCTGCCAGGTTAGTACCGCCGTTGGCGATAATGCGGTTGTGCAGAATCCGGGCGTTTTCGTTGTGGTTGTTGTTGAGATTGCCGGTGAGGTGTGGCGTACCGAGACGGATAGCGCCACCGTACGCACCGCCGTTGTTCTCCAGAATGTTATTGGTGATCTGCAGGAAGCGAATGTAGGAGTTGGCAAAGATGCCACCTCCCTGCGTCTCAGCCTGGGGTGGCAGGCCCGTCGGGGCCCCACCGATCTGGTTAATGTTGTTCGGGAAGCCCTGCTGGTCGCCGCCTCGGATGTCGAAACCATCAATGGCCGCTCTGAAGTCGCCGCCGAACTGGTCCTTCTTCTCCGCCAGGAGGTAGATCACCGCTGCTTCATAGACATTCTGGTTGCCGACCCAGTTCAGGCTCGCTACCTTCACCCGCCACATTTCGGCCAGGGCGGTGTCGCCGCCGAAGGCGGCACCGTCGATGATCGACCCGGGCACGTACGTTCCATCCGGGTAGACGCCACCGGGACCGACCCCCTGCAGCTTGACCGGTGAGTGGATGATGATGTTCTCGTAGTAGGCGCCCCTGGGGTTGTAGAGCGGGTTGGGGTCAGGCACGCCGGGGTAGACGACTACCAGCGCCTTCTTACTGGACGCCGCGTCGTCCAGCGCACTCTGGATGGTGGCATAGGACTTGCCCGGTCCCACCTCAAACAGGTCGGGGTTGTAGTTGGGACCCAGCACGTGGAAGGTCAGGCCGTTAACCGTGCTCTGACCGTTGTTCGCCGTCACCGTCAATTGGTACGCTCGTTGCTCTACGGGGGGCACGTTCACGGTAATCTGACGATCGGTCCACGATTGGACCAGAAGCTTCGTGATATTGCCGTGACTGTCGTCCAACTCGACCGTACCAGCGCCCTGAGTGTCGCCGAAGCCCTGACCGGTGATGGTGAAGGATCCGCTCCCCATCACATACGGCTGCGACACGGCGAACAATTGAGGCGTGGTTGTGTCGAGTGCGCAGCTCACTGCATAATTGAACTGCGACCCGGGTGCCTGAATAGACACTCCCACCTGTGTCGGAGCCAGGTCGGCGGGTATGATGACGCCGGGGTAGACCTCAAATATAGCCGCAATCGTGCGGAACTGTGGGTTGTAGTTCAGATTCAAGCGCCCAGGCACACCAGGATCGTTGCCCACCAGCCGGTACAGGTTGGGACACATGCCACTGGGTGATGGACAGTTGATCGTATCTGTGGAAGGCAGCAGCACGTCGAAGATGCCGTTCGGGTCGGACTGAATCATGGTAACCAGGCGGTTCGAGTAGTCGTAGATCCCAATCGGCGAGTTCGGAATGCCGGCCTTCTCACCAAAGAGGATGTCCTGCGGATGGGTGGACAGGTTCAAGTCGTCCACGATATAGCCGAAGAACCGGCCCGGGAGCGGTACGTCGGTGAAGAAGGTGAAGCCCGGTGCGACCGAACTGCCGTTTCTCAAAGTCACCAGCTTCACATCGCATAGCGGCCGGTCCATGCCCTCATACGGGCTGCCGCCGTTCTCGACGAAGCTCGGGTTGACAACCGCATTGGGACCGTCAGGCAGGATGCCCGCGACGTCCACGGTGTGCAGCGCGCCGGCACACGGCGGGGGTGGAACCTGGGGCACGAACTGGTCGCCGCTGAAGACGTTGATGTCCTCTTCCTTGGTGACCTTGTAGAGTGGCCGGCCAAAGGCATCGTTGGGGACAACGACCTCCACCAGGTAGTCACCGGCCGGAAGGGGCGTTTCAGGTATGCTAACACCGGTGTCGGGATCTCGTATCATGGTCGTGAAACCATAGTTACCGTCCACCGTTGCGAAGGCGGTCTGGAACTGAATGCCCATCAGCGGTCCTTCCAGGCAGTCGTAACCACCGGTGGCCGGGGGCAGGACTTGCTGGTCCACCGGATTGCCATCGACGTCTCGGGCCTGGCAGTTCTTGGGGCGCTCCCACGTCTCCGTGACCGTGGTGTTCAGCAGCGGCCCCTTCTTGTAGGAGCCATCCGCTTCCTTCACAAAGTTGCCGTTTGCATCTTTGACCGTCGCGTAGAGGTTGACCGTCAGACCGGGAATCCCTGGTTGCCAGGGTTCGGCGGCTGCAAAGCGTGCATCCAGTTCGTTGCGCGTGGTATCGTAGAACACGGTACCGACGATGCCACCGTTGGTGTCGGGGGCATAGGGTTTCACACCCCAATCGAGCCGGCCAGACTGACCGATGATCGGCAGAAAGCCGACATCCACGCCGTCGCCGAGAACGGTTGTTTCCGTCGGCTGGTTATCAGCCTGATAGGTGATGCCCGTGGTGTAGTACCGGTCGCTGTAGGCTTCCAGCACCAGCCACTGCGTGAGTGGGTAAGCCTGGTCGAACTTGTAGTGCCCGTTAGGGTCGGTCGTAAACGCGATGGAACCCCGATCTATTTCCGTGTTTTCGCGTCGCCGCAGGACGACCAGGAAGTCCGGGACCCCAGGTTCACCTGGATCATGTTTCCCGTTTTCGTTATTGTCGATAAAGACCGTGCCCTCGACCCGGCTGAACCAGCCTGTCAGGAATTTGGTTCCCACATCGACCACCTGCCCGTTCGCTACCGTCACCTGGAAGAGGTCGAGGATGTAGTTCTGCGGTTCGTCCCAGTATGTGAGGAGGTAGTTCCCATCTGGCACGTGCTTGATGTCAAAGCTGCCGTCAGGATTCCCCTGTCCAACATAGATAGCAGTATCACCCTGGAGAAAGCTGGTCAACGCAATCCACGGGCTGTCGATTACGTGATCAATCTTCGCTCCCGACAGGCCGCCCCAGATTCCTCCCTGGTAGGGGAGACCACCGTTCAGTGGGACGTACACCTTCGCCGCGGCCACCACGCCCTTGATCTCGCCGGTGATGGCGGGGTTGGCGGGTAGCGCCTGCGGGTGCACGAAGCCGAAGATGGTGAAGGGAAAGGCCTCGCCGGCCACGGCAAACTCGGTATCGTAGCCGGTGGCCCCTTCCTGGATCCAGGTGTCCCAGTCGTGGGCACCCTCCAGAGTGGTCGTCTGCACCCAGTCGGTGCCGTCCGGCGGGACAGCTGACACGGCCCATCGGTTGGGGCCCATGTTCGGAATCACGATGTCACCATTGGCATCACTCACACACTCGCCGCCGGTGCCGGGAATGGGAATCGGCACCCCGTCTACCAGGATCGGCCGGCCATCGATGCCGAGCTGGTATTCAGTGCAAATCGGAAAGCCATACACGTCGGTCGAAGTCTGACCGAGCCAATCGTTGACGTAGGCTTTAAAGCCGGCCAGTCCGTGCTCGGCGGGTATGTCGGGTTGGCCGTTGGTGGGCGAGTTATCCTCAAAGACCTTAATGCGAATCGTCGCCGTCGGCAGCGGATAGGGCTGCATCTGCACCTCGACCAGGCCTGGGTCGGGCAGCGGAATGGTGAAATGCGCGCCGTCGATCTTGTATCCGTCGGCCAGCACCGAGATCAGATACTTGCCGGCGGGCAGCGTGATGCCGGTGGTGCCATTCAGTATCGTCTGGTCGCCCTGGGTGACGATTGGGGCATAACCCGGCTGTGCCCGGATGGCCGGCCACTGACAGTTGGCCGGATAGTTGGGATTTGGCAGCGTATTGGCCGGCGGATCCAAGTACGGGGAGCAGTCTGGCGTTCGAGACTGAGTCGGGTCGCCCGTATTATCCTCGTTGATGATAAACTTGTACTGCAGTACGGAATCACCCTTCGTCACCGCACCGCCAGGATGGTTAGGTTCTGTGCGGGCGCTGACGACGCTCAGAGTAAGTATGTTAGTAGTTACCTCCAGGGCACCCGAACTGTTGGCGGATGACTGGGCCAGCGCCGGGGGCACCCCGTTTGGTGTGTGTAGCCCACACGCCAACACCAGGAGAACCAAGGTCAGAAAAAGGCGACCTAACCAACTCTTCCGCTGGCGCAGACTGCCAATTCGCGCATGTTTTCGCAAATTCATTCTAGGTTCCTCCCGTGCTATCATTTCGGCACCTCATGACAGGACTTATCCAGTGACATTGAACGGCGCGGTTGTGACCGGTTGTTGCTACTCATTTGGGCCTCTGCTGCGCGAATGAGTAGCCCCTTCCCCTGAGCAGGATGGGGTCGAACCATGTCGAATAACCTCGACAAGGTCAGCGATCTGGGCAACCGAGACCTCCTGTTTATCGTACACGCGGACCCGATTGTCGGTTGTGCGCAGGACTACCACCCGCAAGTCGGGGTAGTCCTCGAGAAGCCCTAGGAGCTTGGCCAGACGGACGATGTGTGTTGTCTCGTCCAATACAACCACGTCGGGTTGTAAAAGGCGGATCTCTTCGATCAATGCCGCCTCGCACTTGGGAGCGATGGCAGCTACGTGTAAGTTGGTCTCCCGGGATAAAACGCTCCTGATTCCCGCGGCCAACAGTGATCTGGTCTCCACGACAAGTATTGATTGCACTCTAAGAGCTACACCTTGTGTTCCGATTCAGGGCAGTCATGGCAAGGTGCTGTCATTGTACAGTCATGCAGGGCAGGTGTCTATAGTCCAGGCCCATTCGCGTGGAGCCAAAAAAGGGCTATCTTCACGATAGCCCTTTTGATAGTCCTTTGGACAAGCGTACTATTACTTCGGAGGGGGAAGGCGGTGCATCAAGCGAAGAAGCCGGCCTGTCCGCAGGCGTGGGCCAGGGGTCGGCCTCAATCAACAGGGGCAGATTAGTGGGGGTCTTGAGAAGGGGGGGGGGTTGTCAACCCATGTCGGCGGGCATAGCGGGCCGCCTCCCGGCGATTTCTGAGGCCAAGCTTGGACAGAATACTGCGGACGTGGTTCTTGACGGTGTTCTCGGAGATGAAAAGATGCGCGGCGATCTCACGATTGGAGGCACCTGTAGCCAGTTCTTGGAGTATCTCCAGCTCCCGCGCGGTTAGCTCGCCTGGCGGTTCCACCCAGTCAAGCTCACGCGGCATCCTGAGCCGGGACACCAGATCCATGAGCCGACGGGTCAAGCTTCGTGATATCGCCGCTTCACCACGCTCAAGGGCCCGCAGCGACGCCACCACCTGGGACACGGGCACGTTCTTGAGCAAATAGCCCCTGGCACCACTTCGGATAGCTGCGAACAACCGATCGTCTTCTTCATACACAGTGAGGAAAACGATCTGAGTGTCTGGTCGATCGGCCAGAATAACCTGCGCAGCATCCGCCCCGGTACCGTCAGGTAGAGCGAAATCCATGAGCACGAGATCAGGCTGCAGGTCGCGGGCTGCCTCAATCGCTTCGCGCACAGACCCGGCCTCGCCCACCACGCTGAAATCCGATTGAGCTGCCAGGAGGCTCGCGACGCCTTGTCTGAAGAGAACGTGGTCGTCAACAAGCAATACTCTGACCATAGATCGCTCGGCTGTCGATGGCGTGCGCATAAAGACCGGAGCCCAGAGGAAGCCGCAGGGTTAACTCAGTACCGGTATCGGGACGTGATCTGAACGTGAGGCATCCGTTTATCTCTGCTGCACGCCCTCGCATGATTGTTAGGCCGAAGTGTCCGTTGGATAAGATTACGCCTGGTTCAAACCCACACCCGTCATCTGCAAAATCGACCGTCAAGGCATCTTCTTCCCAGATCAGCTTGATGACGACCTGCCGGGCGTTGGCGTGCTTCACCACGTTGATCAGGGCTTCCTGGAAAATGGCGAGAATCTGACGCTGGACGGGGACAGGTAAGAGGCGCACCCGGCCTTCGCTAGAAAGCTCGACCCGGATGTTCGCCCGATGGCCCACCGAGTCAGCGAGAGCAAGTAAAGCTGTCGCGAGATCGATGGAATGGTCGGGACGTAACGCCGTCAGCGTTCCTCGTACCTGCTCGTAGGCCTCATTCGCGACATCGCGCAAGCCTTCCACCTCGCGGTGCACCGCCGCAATTCCCTCCGCGACGTCCTCATCCGCGAGTTGATCCAGCTTGAAGCGCAAATAGGCGAGAGTCTGCCCAAGGCTATCGTGCAGTTGCCGGGCAATGCGACGCCGCTCGGCCTCAGTGGCTGCGGCCTGAATGCTAGCCGAACGTTGTGGTCCGATGTTGTCGAGGGCGAGTGCCATCAAGGGGGCCACGCTGCTGAGCATGTTAATCTGATTTGCAGCGAGCGAAACGCCGGGCGAAAGATGGAGGTGCAATAGAGCAAGCAGCACGTTGTCATGCCGCAGTTGCATGCAGTAGCTGTTCCGCTGTTCAGGGGTCCTGAAGCTGGCCAGGCGCTGACATTGGACAACAGAGTGCAAAGAAACGGGTTCCGCTGACGCGCAGGCGCGGCAGAAATCCGGGGCTTGGGATGACCCGGTAGTTGTCGGGCCGTTCCCATTGCGGTCACACCAGTCGGCGACCATCTCAAGGCTGCGACGAGTTGGGTCGTACGTCAGGAGAGAGGCACCGGCGAGGGGCACGAAGGTGTTGGGGAATCGCACAAGGACCCTGGCCAGCTCATCCCACTGCATCGAGCTGATCAGTTGCTGGTTCAAAACGCGTTGCTGGTCGAGGTGGCGGTTGGCACGGACCCGCTCCGACTCGGCGCGCACCAGCGAGGTGAGTATAGCGCCGCCAAGCAGGGGGACAATTACGCCGAAGACCAGGATCTCGCGCGTGAAATCGATGCCCAAAGGATGAGAGTGTTCTGCATGCTCGGTGGCTTCGAAAAGCAGGATGATAAGCCCTGTCAGCGCCATAACCAACCATCGCCACCGCAGCAGTCGCTCGCTAATCTGGATTATATGGCTCCGTGTACTAGCCATCATCGTGATCCCTTTCTCGGCACGACAACCTCGCGCCCCCCGAAACCTCTAGCGCTAGAAATGCCGGCCTCGACAACGAATGTGGAGGAACCACCAACTCAACTCAGGGAAACCTTTCAGGTTACCGCGCGGGCAGTTCTCTGCCGTCTATCTGCCTGGTTGCCTGTCTGGGATGGGGTTCGGCGCATTCACGCCGTTTAATGACATCCTGTCTTATCCCAATATTACATGCTTTTCTAGAGCCTGTCTATACGTAAACGCACGTAGTTGGGTATACGTGTTCTCACGTAATCGAGGCGGAAAAGCCCCGTAGTTTCGGCACTACGCCTGTGGAAATGGGGAGCACGCAGGCAGAGGCGACGGGGGCGGCGGCAAAAAGCCCTCCGCTCCACGACAGTCAACCCTCCATTTGCAAGATCCCGCGCCGGAGGGCGTAGCGGACCAGGTCGGTCTGGTTGCGCAGCCTCAGTTTGCGCATCATGTTTGTGCGATGGGTCTCAGCAGTGCGCGGGCTAATGCCTAACCGAGCAGCAATTTCAGTGTTGGTGCAGCCGTCGGCTGCGAGGTGCAGTACTTCTCGCTCGCGTGCAGTTAGTGTCTCATATCTGTCCGGCGTGGTGTCTTTGGCGTTTTGGACAAGCTGTATGTAAGCCTCGATGGTACGTTCGGAAATTGGCGGACTGAGGTAGCGGTTTCCGGCAGCCACTTCGCGCACTGCTTGCAACAGCTCGGCTGCGCTGCAGTTCTTCAGGAGATAGCCGGCTGCCCCGTTCCTCAGTGCCTCCACCACATAGGCCTCGTTGTCGTGCATCGAGAGGATGAGGACCCGGGTCCGTGGTGAACGCTGGCTGACCTGTCGCGTGACCTCCAGGCCGCCCAGGCCAGGCATCGCCAAGTCCAGTAGCAGCACGTCTGGTTGTAAACGCTCGACCAGTTGGGCCGCCTCCAACCCATCAGCCGCCTCGCCAACGACGCGGAAGCCTGGCTCCGCTTCTAGCAAGGCTTTTACACCCTGTCGAAGAATGCGGTGGTCATCCGCCAATATGATTGTGGTCACCCCCATCTATCCTCTGGCTCTCTTGGAGCGGTTCCCCGAGAGGGGCAGTTTGGCCGTCACACAGGTACCAGCCCCTGGGGCCGACTCCACTGTCAGTTGTCCGCCCAGCAATGCCGCGCGCTCGTGCATCCCGACCAGACCGCTGGGAGCGAAGGTAGACTGCGTTGCGGCAAGATCGAAGCCAACTCCGTGGTCTTCGATCTGGGCAGTGAGGGTGTCCTGTTCTGCCCAGAGGCGCACCGCCACCTCGCTAACGCCGGCGTGGCGAGCGACGTTAGTCAGTGCTTCTTGCACGACGCGGTAAGCGGTCGTTTCGATTTCTGGCCTGAAGCGTCTCTCGATATCACTGCATTTGAAGGTCACCTGCACATTGGTCTGAGCGGTATAACGCTTGAAGTGGTGGACTAACGCGGGCAGCAGGCCCAGGTCATCAAGCGTAGTAGGCCGCAGGTCAAATGACAGCTCGCTGATCCGTCCCGTAAGTTCATCGACCAGCGCCTGCGCTTCAGCCAGGCTTGCCGCGGTCCTGTCGACGGCTGAGAGCATGCCCCTTTCCAGGGTGAATTTGAGCCCGGTGAGGGTCTGGCCAATCTGGTCGTGGAGTTCGCGAGCGATGGAGCGGCGTTCGGCTTCCATCGCTTCCACCAATTGCTGGGAGAGGGTCTGCAATCGTGCCTGAGATGCGCGCGTCTGCTCGAACAGTCGGGCGTTCTCGATAGCGATGGCGGCCTGATGGGCGAAGGCCATGGCCAGAGTAGCGTGGCGTCTGATATAGAATCCCGGCTGGCGCTTGCCCAGATTCAGCATCCCCACGGCCCGGCCCTGCACCACGAGCGGCACACCCATCCAACATCGCGAGTATTCACCACCGCCCAAGCGCAGCCAACGCGAATCCACGGTTGTGTCTGGAATAATGACCGCAACCCGACGCTCCAGCACCTCTTGCACATGCTTCAAATCGTCAATCCTCAGTGGGCTGACCTGTCTGATTTCGAAGCGAGAACCCCGGTAGGCGACAGGCATAAGCGTTTCGTCAGACACCAGCATTATAGAAGCACTGTCGTAGTCTACCACGCGGGCTAATTGCTCCAAGATGTGCCGCAGCACGTCGTCGCGATCGAGGCTACTACCAAGCACGCCCGTCGTTTCACGCAGCGTCTCGGCAACTTCGCGCTGCGCGCGCTCGGCATCGAGCAACCGGGCGTTCTCAATGGCAATGCTGGCCTGGTCGGCGAACATGGTCAGTAATTCTGCATCAGCCTGCGTGAAGCGCCGGGCCTTCGCATCGTCAATCAGGGAGATCGCCCCGATTACCTGGTCTTGCAAGATCAAAGGTACACTGAGGACGGTCGCGAGACGTTCCTCGCTGGAGACAGCAGCCTGGCCAGGCCAGGTGCAACAATCGTGAATGATGAGCGACTTCCCGGTCTGGATTACAGTGACGGCTGCGCCCTCGCCTGCTTTGAGCATGATCTCAGTGCAATCATGCGAAGTGGGGTAGCTCACCATGCAATGGACCTCTTCCCGGTCCGGATCGGACCGGAATAGCGCACCTGCGGCTGCATTCAACAGCCGCGCCGCACGCTGAACGATGATGTTCAGCAGCGCCGGCAGATCGTGGGAACCGATGATGTCGAGAGAGTCTGCATGGAGCGCAGCCAGTTCTTCGGTCCGGCGGCGCAGTGCCTGCTCCACCCGCGCGCGCTCGGCGATCTCTGCTTTCAGGCTGGCATTGGCTTTCGAAAGCTGGACCGTTCTTTGCTCAACCCGCCTTTCCAGGTTGTGGTAAGCTTCCCTCAGCAATTCCTCTGCCCGTCTGCGCTCAGTGATGTCGCGGATAGTGCCTGTGAAGAAGGTGCCCTTTCCTGCCTT
Organism: uncultured Anaerolineales bacterium; assembly: GCA_964532665.1. GTDB lineage: Bacteria > Chloroflexota > Anaerolineae > Epilineales > JAANWY01 > CAZHMV01. The sequence continues at coordinate 2,526 of CAZHMV010000156.1, read as the reverse complement.
CCAGGCTGCAAGGGAGAGCTCCAAAGGAAATTCGCTACCGTCTTTTCTCAGCCCCATTACTTCCACCACCTGCCCGAAGAGCGGCGATTTCCCCATCGAAGCCACACGCTGCATCTTCTTTTGATGAGCTTCGCGGAAGCGCTCGGGCATGACGATGGTGAGCGGCTGGCCAATGACTTCGCTAGCCGGGTAGCCAAACATGGCTTCCGCTGCACGGTTCCAGAAAACGACGTGCCCACGACTGTCAATCACGATGATGGCGTCGCCTGCGGCCTCCACTACGGACCGGAAACGTGCCTCGCTCTGCGCAAGCGATTCCAACGTCCGGCTGTTATGAAGAGCAATCGCGGCCAGGTCGCCGAAGGCCGACGCCATGCGAGCGTCGCGTTCGGTGAAACCGCCCGGTTTGTTCGCAAGGCCAAGCAACCCGACCGCTTTCCCCTCGATCACCAGCGGCGCAAACAAGACAGCGTCAAGACCTACGTGTTCCTCCGGCAGGTATTTCACCCACTCGCTTCTGGCAAAGTCATTCTCATATACTGCGCTACGAGTAATGTACGCTTCCTGGCGCAGGCCGCGGATGGGCATCGGAAGGCTTGGGTCTACAGTACATGGAAGTCCACCCGAGTCCAGGAACAGAACTTCGTTTTCGCTTCCGTCTTCAGTCAACAGCGCAATGTATCCACCGGTCGCGCCAATCAAGTTCTTGCAGGAATCGAAAATCGCTCGGGCGGTACCGTCGAAGTCGCGATATTCTAGAATTGTCCGCGCACCTTCCAACAGCGCCAAGGATTCCGCACTGCGCCGTCGAGACTCCTCTACGGCATTTCGCAGCACATCCTCGTGCTCACGCCCGGTGACAGCGCGCAGCAGCCAGCGCAGACCAATGAGCCGGCCTTTGGCGTCGCGTACTGGAGCGCCGGCCAGGGCGGCATGGAAAGCCGCACCCTCGTGGGGCTCCATCTGTAGCTCCCAAGCCTGTACCCGCTCTACGCCCTCGTGTTGCAGCCGGGTCAGTTGGGCATGAAAGGCCTGGCGGTCTTCCTTGGCGACAAAAAGCCCGAGCGGTTTGCCAACCAGACACTTCTGCGGTTTGCTCAACAGAGTTGCTGCAGCGCGATTAACCTCTCGAATGGTCCCGCTCGCATCGGTCACCACACAGCCATCCGTGGCGAAGTCGGACAAGTCCTCATAACATTGGCGCTCTGCCTCCAAAGCATGGCGGGCAGAGGTCAACGCTTCGGCCTGGTTACGCAGTTTCTCCTCGGCGACCTGTAATTCCTCGAGTGTTGTCACCAGTTGCTGAAAGAGCGCCGGCGACATCTCTTCAAACTGCGGGCAGCCTGCCGCAGCGCGATCCCCTAGCTCATCCACCCGCTCCTGGACGACTTCAAGCCTGCACAAAGAATTGTTGTCGCTCATGGTATCCCTCGGAGTAAGTCGGCGCGCAAGTGAGTGCCAGTCCGGCAGTCACCTAGGACAGGGCCTGCAACAGGAGCTGCCGCGACCAGGATAGCGAACCCAACCCGGCATACATCACGGGCTGGTGATGCACACGGAGGAAAACACGCCCGAGGAGGTGCGAGCGGCAGGAAGTATTGTGATGTCTGCACATGCCCATATCTGAGAGCCGGGAGAGCTTGGGGGTGATACACTTGCTGCCACCTGCGCTTCGATTGGTGGTGCAAAAGCTACCCTGTGATAGGGCTGGAGTGGAACTGCGAAGGGGCGCAGGGTTGCTGTTGCTGTAGTGCCACCTAACGTTAATGATAGCCGATACAGATTATGTCCCGTCCGAGACTGGTCCAAATCCGGTCAGAAAGACAGATGCCCACGCCTGGACAACGGTCAGTTCCGCTCTGAAAACAACCTGCGTCGGCCATTTTCGTGGGTTATGGTGCCTCGCGCGGATGTGTTGACTACTCTGTCAAGGCGATAGACGCGGACTTCCGCTCGCCTCGTTACGCGGACAGTCGCGCAGCGTAACGACCGGGGCGTTCTCCTCTGTGTGAAGTTACAACGGAAGTTGGATCGAAAAGATACGGGTGGAGTTTCAGTTTAAGCTTTGTTCCTGACAAATATGGTAGTTCAGCCAGGAGTTGGACCCTCGAAGCTCAGGGCATTCTCAGCCTCGTGCATCGCCGCCCTAGCGGCGAAGAAGCGGCAAGTGCACGTGATACGGCCACCCGCCAACCCGTGGCCGGCACACCACCAGCGAGACGTCGTCCACGTACATCGCGGTGACGCCGCCCGGATTGGCGTCTTGATTGCGGTTGAACGCACTGAAGTAAAGCCGGATCGTCTTACCAGGATAATGCTCGGTCAGATCAAAGCTTCCGAACAACCACTTCTGTTCGTTTGACGTATCACCTGCGAAGCCCCGTAGTCGATTGCGGTTTTCGTTGTTGGGCTCACGGACTTCCACAATCTGACGGTCGTCGGGATCCAGCGATTGTGGGTAGTACCAGTAGGAAAACGTCACACTCTGGGCGTCCGGCGGCACAAATACGTCCTGCCAGACAGACG
>CAZHMV010000155.1:0-13221 GCA_964532665.1 uncultured Anaerolineales bacterium | reverse complement strand
AAGGTTTCCGCTGCCGGACAACCCCTTGACAGACAAGTGAATTCATGATATAATTTTTTTACGTGGAGGAAACATCCTGTGACGCAAGTAATCCAGGCTGTCGGGCAGCGCATCAAAGAACTCCGCTTGCAGAAGAACTTAACTCTCGAAGAGGTGGCAGAGCGGAGTGGTTGTACGCCTGGCTTCCTCTCCCAGGTTGAACGCAACAACGCGGTTCCGTCGATCGTCATGCTGTACGCCATTGCCGAAGCGTTAGGGACCCGAGTTTCCGATTTCTTCCCTGGCCCAATTGCCACAGCCAACATTGTCCGCCATGATGAACGGGAGACTTTCTCTTTTGAAGGCTCCTCAACCACCTACTCTGTATTGTCCACCAAGTTTCCGAACGCGACAATTGAAGCATTCCTGATGAGGATCATACCGGCCAGGGAAGCCCTGCCGACAGATGAAACCCGTGCCCACATAGGGGAGGAGTTTTACTATGTCTTGCAGGGCGTTCTGCGCTTGTGGTACGGTGAGACATTCTATGATCTTTATCCGGGCGACAGCCTCCACTTCAAATCGACTGTGAAACATCGACTGGAGAATCGCAGCGATGAGCCTGTGGTCCTTTTTGCGCTCATCACCCCTGCGATCTTCTGATATTGTCGCGGCGACACATTTCCCTGGAGTTAACCTATGGCCGAAAGTATCGGCGAACGGATTAAAGCCGTGAGGAAAAAGCGCAAGCTAACATTGGCTAAACTGGCAGAAAAGTCCAATCTGTCGGCAAGTCACCTGTCACAGGTTGAACGGGATAAGTCAACCCCGTCTCTCATGACCCTTGCCAGTATCGCCGAAGCACTGGAGGTTAATCTACGTGATCTGTTTGAGTCTGAAAAAGATCGGGTGGATATCAGACGGGCAACCCACGGGGCCGATGAAGCGTACGATAGTTCTTCGGTAATCAGGTCACGACTGACGAGTCGCGAAAGCTACTGGAATGTTGAAGTGGATCGCCTGACTCTGTGTCCCGAAGCCCCGGACTTGAAGTTTGAACCTTATCCTGGAGAAGCACTGGGATTCGTACTGAAAGGCACCTTGATAATCGTGATAGACGACGACCAATTCGAGCTGGAAGCAGGAGATAGCATCCATTACGATGCCAATCGGCCTTCTTGCCTGCGTTGCAGTGGCGACAGTCCGTGCACGGTTATCTGGTGCAGCTCGCCTCCACGACCCGAAAGAACTGTCGCTGCGAAAGGAGGTGATGATAGCAACATACCCCTGTAGTGCTAGCGGTTGTCAGTAGGTCCACCGTGCTTATCTCACAAGTAGCGCGGAGGGCCGCAAGTCATTGAAGGGAGGAGAAAAATGAAGAAGCTTCTACCTTTCCTGGTTGTGGTCATGTTGCTGGTGATAGCCTGCCAGCAGGCACCCGCGCCCACCAAGGAAGCAGCGCCAGCACCCACCCAGGTGGCAGCACCGGCGACCACCAAGGTGGCAGCGCCGGCACCTACTGAGGCAGCCCCGCCACCAACTAAGGAAGTGGCGGTACCGGCAAAGCCACGCATTCTGAGGATCACCTTTTCCTGGCCGACGTTCATAGACCCGGCCGTGGGGAACGACTTCTCCAGTTCCACCGCGCTGACCAACCTCTACGATACGTTGATCTTCCCCAACGCCGAAGCGGGTGTGGACCCCTGGTTGGCTGAGTCCTGGGACGTCTCCGATGATGGCTTGACCTACACCTTCCACCTTCGCAAAGGCGTCAAGTTCCACGATGGCAGTGAGTTGCAGGCCAGCGATGTAGTCTACAGCTACAATCGCCTCCAGACTGTCGGCGAGGGGTTTGCCTACCTGATCACCGGTGTGGCGAGTGTGAAAGCGGTTGACGACTACACGGTTGAATTCAAGCTGGAGAAACCCAGCGGCCTCTTCGTGCCAAGCCTGGTCCGCCTGTACATCGCCAACGAGGACCTGGTGCGTAAGAACACACTGTCGGAAGGTCCGTACGGTGACGAGGGTGACTATGGCAAGGAGTGGCTGCTGACCCACGACGCCGGCTCTGGGCCATACAAGGTGGTGGAGTTCCCCCTGGAAGAGTACCTCCTGATGGAGAAGTTCGACGACTGGTGGAATGCCGGCGCGTTCAACGAAAACGCTCCCGATCAGGTGCGGTTCATCGCTACCACAGAGACAGCCACCGTTCGCACGATGATGTCCAACGGTGAGCTGGAGATCACCGACCAGTGGCAGACCATCGAGGCGCTGAATGCGCTGGACGCGCTGGACGGTGTTCACACCATTGCCTTCCCAACCATGACCTCGTTCTACTACATGATGGATACCCGCAAACCGCCTCTGGATGACGTACACTGCCGGCGGGCAGTCTCCTGGGCCTTCGACTACGATCAGGCAGTTGCCCTGGAGTGGCCTGGCACTAAACAGATGGTGGGACCGGTGCCGCAGTCTGTGGGCGGACACAACCCGGATGTGTTGGTCTACCATCGCGATCTGGACAAGGCGGCTGAAGAGCTGGCGCAATGCCAGTATGCCGACAACATCAAGGATAACCCGATTCAAGTCATGTGGATTGCTGAGGTGCCGGCGGAGGAGAAGTGGGCCCTGCTGTTCCAGGCGAACATGGCCGACATCGGAATTCCCGTGGAAGTCGTCTCGGAACCGTGGCTGAGCGTGGTGGAGGACACCAGTTCCCAGGACACCAGCCCCCACATCGTAACCATCTACGTCTCGACCGATCTGCCGGAGGCCGGCTTGATGCTCCAGCAACGCTACCACTCCAGCACCGCCAACACCTGGCAGCAAAACGAGTGGCTGCTGGACAAGGAGCTCGACGCCGCCATTGAGGATGCCCTGGCGACCGTTGATCAGCAGGAACGATTCGCGAAGTACCGGGACCTCCAGAAGCGGATAGTCGATCTGGCTCCATCCCTCTTCCTGTACGACCAGCTCGAAAAGCATGCCGTGGCTGACTACGTAGACTGGAAGCCAGAAGCGAATAGCGCTGTGATGGGCTACCAGATATACGCGCCGTGGATAGGAGTAACCGCCCCGTAGCAGCAGCCAGAGGCGTCTCAGTAGATCCGATCTTGCTCAGCCTGGATTGTCAAACCTGTGGTGAGCCTGGCCGAACCATCCAGGCCCAGACGGAGATCCGACGATCCCCTTTGAGCGAAGTTTGGGTCTACCGAGTCTGAGAAGCCAGGCAGAGAGCCTCCGGGCGGATGCCAAACAATCCGCCCGGAGGCCCCAGCCTCTTCATGAACGAGAGAACAGTTTCTAAGCACGAGGTGTTGTAGGCCATGAGATTACTCGCTTTCCTTGCCCGGCGCATCCTGCAATCGGTTTTTGTGCTGTTCGGGTTGTCGATATTGATCTTCGCCATCGCACGGGTGCTGCCCGGCGACCCGGCTCGTACCGCGCTCGGCGCGCGCGCGCCGCAGTGGGTGGTAGACAGACTACGCGAGGACATGCACCTCAACGACCCACTGCCGGTGCAGTACGGTTATTGGCTGCGCAACGCGCTGCACGGCGACCTTGGCATCTCGCTGGTGACACGGCGCGGGGTGAGTGACGATATCAAAGAGTTCTTCCCGGCTTCGCTGGAGCTGGCGCTGGTTGCTCTGATCATTATGACCGGCGCGGGTATCGGCCTGGGGATGTTGTCTGCCTGGCACAAAGATAAGCTGGTAGACAACATCGTGCGTATCCTGTCCTATATTGGGGTCGTGACGCCTTCCTTCGTGTGGGCCATCCTGTTTCTGCTGGTGTTTGGCTTCGTGCTCAACTGGCTGCCGACCCTTGGTCGGCTGAGCGAAGGCGTTACCAGACCACCACCCGTCACCGGCTTCATGACGGTTGATTCCCTGCTGGCCGGCGACTTCGCGACCTTCCTCGACGCGCTGAAACACCTCATTCTGCCCGCCCTCGCGCTGGCGATGGGCTCCATGGCGCAGGAGGCGCGCATCACGCGCGCCAGCATGTCCGAAAACCTGACGAAGGACTACGTTGCCGCCGAGCGCGCCCTTGGTATCCCGGAACGGACCATCATGGGACGCTTCCTGCTCAAGCCCTCCCTGATCCCCACCGTATCCATCCTGGGCCTCGACTTTGCCGGCACGCTCAGCAACGCTTTCCTGGTCGAGCTCATCTTCGTCTGGCCGGGTCTATCACGCTATGGGATGAATGCCATCTTGCGTAAGGACTTGAATGCGATCTCTGGCGTGATTCTGATGCTGGGTGTGGTTTTCATTGTGGTCAATATCCTCGTAGACCTTATCGTCGCCCAACTCGATCCCAGGATACGACTGCGTGCAGCGCGGAGTGACTAGCTATGGCGGAACAATCCAGCGAACTTGCTCTGAGCATGACAGTCCAACAGCTTGAAAAACTGCGGCAGGAAAGCCGGCGGGAGAACCTGGGGCGTGCCTGGTATAAGTTCTCACGCAACCCGCTATCCATCATTGGTGGAACGACGGTTTTGCTGATCGTGCTGTTGGCCATATTCGCCCCGTTCGTAACACCGTATCCGGAGCACGCTCAGAAGCCGTTCACTGACTTCGCCAATGCCAGTCGCCCCCCTAGCTGGGAGCATCCCTTCGGCACGGACGAGATCGGCCGCGATATTCTCAGCCGAACGATTTTCGGCTATCGCTTCTCCCTGACTATGGGCCTTGTGGTGCTGGGGCTGGTCGTGCCGCCCGGTGTGCTGCTGGGGTTACTGGCCGGCTATTTCCAGGGGACCTGGATAGACACGGTCATCATGCGCATCACGGACATCTTTCTGGCCGTGCCGCCCCTGGTCCTGGCGCTGGCCATCGCCTCAGTGCTGGAGCCCAACCTGCTTCACTCGATGGTTGCCGTCTCGCTCATGTGGTGGCCGTGGTACACACGCCTGGTCTACGGTCTGGCGAGCGCGCTGCGCAACGAATTCTTCGTCAGTTCGGCAGAGGTCACCGGCGCCGGCACAGCCCATATCCTGTTCCGCGAGATCCTGCCCAACTGCCTCTCGCCCGTCTTCACCAAAATGAGCCTGGACATGGGATGGGTGATCATCATCGGCTCCTCGCTCAGCTTTGTCGGGTTGGGCGTGCAGCCACCCAAACCCGGCCTGGGGACCATGGTGGCCGCCGGCGCCAAGTACCTGCCGGACCAGTGGTGGATCTCGCTCTTTCCCGCCCTGGCAATCGTCGTTGTCGTGCTCAGCTTCAACCTCCTGGGCGACGGCATGCGTGACCTGTTTGCCGCCGAGGAGGTCTGATGTGACCCCATCTCCTCTGCTAGAGGTCAAGGACCTGCGCGTTCAGTTCGAGGTCTACGGCGGCATCCTGAAGGTCCTGGACGGCGTCAATTTCAGGGTAAATGCCGGCGAGAAGGTGGGGCTGGTGGGCGAAACGGGTTGTGGCAAGACCACCACCATGAAGGCTATCCTGCGCATCCTGCCCATGCCGCCGGCGCGCATCACTGACGGCGAAATCTTCTTCAAGGGCCGTGACCTGCTCAAGATGCGAGGCGGGGAACTGCGCAAGGTGCGGGGCAGCGGCATCTCGATGATCTTCCAGGACCCAACCGCCGCTCTTAACCCGGTCTTCACCATAGGTCAGCAGTTGGAGCCGGTCATCCGACATGCCTCGCCGGCCAACAGACGCCTCTCCAGGCATGACATCCGCCAGAAAGCCATCGCTCCGTTGAAAGAGGTAGCGCTGGCCGACCCGGAACGCCTGCTAGATAGCTACCCCATCCAACTCAGTGGTGGCATGCGCCAGCGCGTGTGCATCGGTATGGCACTCGCAACCGATCCGGAGTTGCTCATAGCCGATGAGCCAGGCACCTCGTTGGATGTCACCATTCAAGATCAGGTTCTGCGGCTGCTGCACAACCTGGTAGAAAAGAAAGGCACTTCGGTCATCCTCATCACCCATACCCTGGGCGTGGTGCGCCAGATGACCGACCGTGTGTACGTGATGTATGCCGGCAATATGGTGGAAGTGGCACCCACCCCAAAGCTGTTCGCACACCCGCTCCACCCCTACACCCAGGGCCTGATGGAGGCCGTGCCCAGGTTGACCGGCGGCGGCATCACCGCCGGCATTCCCGGCCGCATTCCCAGCTATCTCAATCCACCGTCCGGGTGCCGCTTCCACACGCGCTGCCCCCACGCGATGGACATCTGCCGGCGCGAGAAGCCTCCCTTCTACAAGACCGATGAGGATCACGAGGTGGCCTGTTTCCTGTACGCACCGGACGTCGATGAGCACAAGGGGGCAACAGTCGCGTCATGACCGACGACATCTTGGCCGTCAAGGATCTGAAAAAGCACTTCGTCATCGACCGTCGCGGCCTGATCAATCGCGAGCCGGTCACGGTCAAAGCGGTCGATGGGGTTTCCTTCAGCGTGCGCAAGGGTGAGACCTTTGGACTGGTTGGCGAATCCGGTTCGGGCAAGAGCACCGTGGCCTACATCGCGGTGGGCATGTATCAACCTACGGCGGGGACCGTATACTTTCGTGGACAGGACCTGTTCGCCAACGGCCGCGAGCGGTCGCTGGCCCACAAGAAGGAAATACAGATCGTATTCCAGGACCCCGGCTCCTCGCTGAACCCGCGCCGCACCATCAAGGATATTCTGGAACTGCCGTTGCGCATCCACCAGCCGGACAGAGATCGCCTGCAGGAGCTTGTGCGTCTGCTGGACCTGGTGGATTTACCGCCGGAGTACATGCACAAGTATCCGCAGATGTTGAGCGGCGGCGAGAAGCAGATTGTCGCCATTGCCAGAGCCCTGGCGACCAACCCGTCGGTCGTGATCCTGGATGAGCCGACCTCCGCCCTGGACGTCTCGGTGCAGGGCAAGATCATCAACTTGCTGATCAGACTACAGCGTGAGTTCGATCTGTCCTACCTGTTCATCACCCACGACCTGAGCGTGATGCGCAATGTCGCTTCGCGCGTTGCCATCATGTATCTGGGCAAGATTTGCGAGGTGGCCGAGGCCGGCGAGTTCTTCCAGAACCCGCAGCACCCCTACACGCAGATGTTGCTGTCCTCCATCCCTGTCATCTCGGAGCAAGAGGAAGCAATGAAGCCCGAAAAGGTCGTATCGACAGGCGAAATTCCCAGCCCGGTCAACGTCCCGCCAGGTTGCAGCTTTCATACGCGCTGCCCGTACGTGATGGACATTTGCAAACACGTGGACCCGGTGATGGTTGAGACCGGGGCGGGGCATATAGCACGCTGCCATCTGTTCGACAACTCGTAGTCATAGATTCCATAGGGGAGGGCATGAATATGCTGAGAGTTGCTACGGATATTGGAGGTACATTCACGGACCTTGTGTTCGTGACCCCGGATGGCGAGGTCGTCACGGGCAAGAGCCACACCACCCCTGCGCAATTTGAACAGGGCGTGATGGACGTCATCTCAGCCAGCAACATTAAGCCAAGTGAGTTCGCGTCCTTTGTGCACGGGACAACGATCGTCATCAACGCGATTACTGAGAGAAAAGGAGCCAGGGTCGGGCTGCTCACGACGGAGGGGTTCCGCGACATCATAGAAATCGGCCGCGGCAACCGTCCCGACTTTTTCAACCTGGAATACCGCAAGCCCAGGCCCTTTGTGGACCGCTACCTGCGCCGTGAAGTGAGAGAGCGCATCAACTACAAGGGGATCGAGACCACGCCCCTGGACCTTTCTGGGTTGCCGGCCATCCTGGACGATTTCCGGGCCGAAGGAGTTGAGGCCATCGCCATCTCCTTCATCAATTCGTATGCGAATCCGGCTCACGAAGAGGCAACGCTGGCCAGGGTAAAGGAGCTTTGGCCGAAAGTCTCCGTTGTGGCCTCGCATCAGATCACGCGCGAGTGGCGCGAGTACGAGCGCACCAGCACCGCCGTGCTGTCCGCGTACGTCCAACCGGTCGCCCACCGCTACCTGGACCGCCTGACCAGCGCCCTCTACGATGCCGGCATGCGATGCACGCCCTACATCATGCAATCCAACTGCGGCGTGGATACCGTCCAGAGCGCGCGCCAAATCCCCATCACCATGGTCGAGTCGGGTCCCGCCAGCGGGGTCTGGGGCGCTGCGGCGCTGGGCCGGCTGATCGGAGAGCCGGATGCCATCGCTATTGACATCGGCGGGACGACGGCCAAATGTGCGCTGATTACGGGCGGCGAGGTCAAGCTCAACACTGACTACCAGATCGGACGCACCGAAACCTCGGCCGGCTATCCGGTGATGGTGCCGGTCGTTGACCTGGTAGAGATCGGCCAGGGTGGCGGGTCCATTGCCTGGGTGGACGAATTCCAGAGGCTTCATGTCGGGCCGCAGAGTGCCGGCGCCGTGCCTGGCCCGGTGTCCTACGGGATGGGCGGCACAGAAGCGACGACCACCGATGCGAACCTGGCGCTGGGCTGCATCAACCCCCACTATTTCTGCGGTGGCACGATTGAGGCGGACATGGATGCGGTGGATCGTGCGTTGGACAAGCTGTCCACGACTCTCAATACCAGCCGGCAAGAAGTGGCGCGCGGCATCGTCCGCATCGCCAACAATAACATGGTCAACGCCATCAAGCTGATCTCGGTGAATCGCGGCCACGACCCGCGAGACTTTACGCTGATCGCCTTTGGCGGCGGCGGTGGTATGCACGCCTGCGCCCTGGCCACGGAGCTGAACATCAAGAAAGTGGTGATCCCCAAGCAATCCAGCGTGTTCTCTGCCTGGGGCATGTTGCTCAGCGACCTGCGCCGCGATTACTTGCAGACCCGGATTGTGGAATTGTCCGTGCCGGGTGCGGCCGAGCAGATGGACAAAGATCTGCGGCAACTCGAAGAAAAGGCGCTCCAGGAGTACGCCGCCGAGGACATAGACCCGGCGAGCGTGCATTTCCTGCGCTACGGCCGCTGCCGCTACCAGAACCAGGAACACTCTGTAGAAATCGTCCTGCCTGGTGGCCGCATTACCGATGATCAGGTCCAGGCTATCCGCCGGCGCTTCGACACAGACTATGAACGCGAATACACCTACACGCTGGACGCTCCGGTGGAATTGGTCTCTTATCACCTGGTCGCCATTGCTGAGGTGGACAAGCTGAAGCCGGAGAAACTCCCGAAGACAGGGCGCAAGCTCGAGGACGCGGTCAAAGAACAGCGGGAGGTGGACTACGTCGAAGCCGGCATCCATCGGGCGACGATCTACGATGGTGATGCCCTGGAGCCAGGCATGAAATTCGTCGGTCCGGCTATCATCGAAGAGTTTGGCGCCACGACCGTGATCCCGCCTGGCCTGCCGTGTCACGTGGATGACTATGGCAACTATCATATCCAGACCAACCAATCAGGAGGATTGCCGTGAACGACAAGTATGATCCGATTACGCTGGAGATCATCCAAAGCTCGCTACAGGCGGCGGCTGACGAAATGTTCGCCGCCCTGCGCCGCACGGCCATGAGCGCCATCATCTACGAAGTGCTTGACATGGGCACGGGCATCACCGACAGGAACGGCGAGTTAGCCGGTTCTGGGGCCGGCATCCCGGCCTTTGTCGGCGTACTGGACAAGACGGTCAAGCGGGTACTGGACAAGTTTAACGAGCCGGGCAGTATTGAGCCGGGCGATATTTTCATCACCAATGACCCGTACTCCGGTGGCGTGACGCACCTGAACGACGTCGTGCTGACCATGCCGGTCTTTGCAGACGGCGAGATCGTGGCCTGGACTGCCAACATTGCCCACTGGAACGACGTGGGCGGCATGGTACCCGGCAGCATGTCAACCGACGCCACCGAGATTTTTCAGGAGGGATTCATCCTGTCCGGCATCAAGCTCTTTTCCCGCGGCGAGCCCATCCAGTCCGTGTTTGACATCCTCACCTCGAACTGCCGCATGCCCGATTTCCTGACCGGCGATCTGTGGGCTGGTGTGGCTTCGGTCCGGGTCGGCGAGCGCCGTGTCCTGGAAATTGTGAACAAATATGGGAAGGACGTTTTCCTCCACGCTCTTGAAGAGTACATGGAGTACGGCGAGCAGGTCACACTGGCCGCACTGAGACGCCTGCCCAAGGGCACGTACTCCCTGGTCGAACCGCAAGATAACGGGCCAGACTATAAAGTCACCATTGAGATTACTGACGATGAGTTCATTATTGATCTGCGGGATAACCCCGATCAGGACAAGGGTCCCTTCAACATGAGCCGGGACGAAGCGACAGTGGCATGCCAGATTGCCTTCAAGGGCATCGTCTCGCCCGACAGATTGAGCAACGGTGGCACCTTCCGCCCCATGAAAGTTCTGACACGCCACGGGAGCGTCTTTGATCCCATCCACCCGGCGGCACAGGGCATCTACTATGAGATCACCATCCGGTTGCACGATCTGATCTGGCGCTGCCTGGCCCCCCACATGCCAGACCGGTTGCCGGCCGGCGGGTTCGCTTCCGTGTGCGGCACGCTCTTCGGCGGCATCCACCCCGATACCGGCCGGCCTTATGCGGTGATTGAGCCCGAGTTGGGCGGCTGGGGCGGATCACCGACTTCCGACGGCAACTCGGGTCAGTTTTCCGCGCTGCACGGTGAAACCTACAACTGCCCGGCCGAAGTGGCCGAAGCGCGCTACGGCGTGACGGTGGACTATCTCAGTTTCCACGACGAGGATGGTGGCGCCGGCTTCCATCGGGGCGGCAAGGGCGTGCGGATCGACTACCGCATCAAGTCCGACAACGCCTGGCTGACGGTGGCCTACACTCGCGATAAGAACCCGCCCTGGCCCCTGAAGGGCGGCCAGCCGGGTTCGCCCAACCATGTGCTGATCCGGCGCGCCAGTGGTGAGACCGAGCGCTACGCGGTGGTCAGCGGCCTGACCTTGAACACGGACGACGTCATCCAGGTCATGACGGGCACGGGCGCCGGCTGGGGCGACCCGATGGAGCGCCCCCTGGAGCTGGTGAAACAGGACCTGAAGAACGGTTATATCACGCTGGAGCAGGCGAACCGATACTACGGGTTGGATAAGCGAGAAAACTGACGCGCGAGTATGTGGCGTCACGCTCACCTCCAACATGTTTGACATCGTGAATCTGCACCCGGCACATGACAATCGATAACATCAGTGATCAAGGAGACACTCTGATGGCTCTCTCCAACATCTCAGCCGACCGCCTCGGCCGTTTGCAGGCCGCCATGGTGCAGGAATCAGTCGATCTGGTTGCTATCGCCCCGACTGCCAATATGCGCTACTTGATCGGGTTCGCGCCCCTGATGGATGAGCGGCCATGCGTCTTGCTGGCAAGCTGCGACGACATCCGCCTGGTCGTCCCCGAACTCAACGCCGATCAGGTCGAAGCACGTACCGGAATGGAGACGATCCGCTGGGCCGACGCCGCCGGCCCTCGCCAGGCGCTGGCCGAGGCGTTGGATAGCCTCGGCATCAGACCGGGCGCTGTGTTGGCCGCTGACGACGCCATGCGCGCCGACGCGCTACTGCTCTTGCAGGAGGTGATCAACCCTGGACGATCGCTGGTCGCAGGTGGCTTGATGTCCCGCCTGCGGATGCGCAAGTCGGAGGTGGAGATTGACGCGCTGGCGCGTGCAGCCGCCCTGGCCGATGAGGCGCTCATGGCAGGAGCCGATGCCTGCCACCCGGGCGTGACAGAACGGCAGGTAGCTGACAGGATTGCGGGCTACTTCCGCCAGCACGGCGCTGAAATGGTGGACTTTACCATCGTGGCCTCAGGTCCGAATGGCGCGTTTCCGCACCATGAGACAGGTGGCCGGCATTTGCAGGCCGGCGACACGATCATCATCGACATTGGAGCAACCCTGGATGGCTATAAGTCGGACGTGACGCGGGTGGTCCATCTGGGCGAACCGCCGTCCGAAGTGCGCGCTGTCTACGAAGCCGTGCTGGAGGCCAACCGGCGCGGTCGGCAGGCGGCTGTGGCCGGGGCCCGCGCCTGCGATGTGGATCGCGCTGCCCGCGAATCGCTTGAGCGGGCCGGCTTTGGCCCGTACTTCGTCCACCGCACCGGCCATGGGCTGGGCCTGGAAGTTCACGAACCCCCCTGGATCACTGCCGACAGCGAGACGCCCCTGGAACCCGGCATGGTCTTCTCGGTGGAGCCCGGAGTTTACCTGCAAACGAAGTTTGGTGTCCGTATCGAAGATATCGTTGTCGTCACGGAGGGAGAATGTCGTTGCCTTACCGGGCTGGATCACGGGCTCATTGTGAGAGGCTGAGGGAGACAGAATGGTCAAACTAACCGTCATATACAACCTGCCGCCTGGGGCTGATCACGACGCGTTTCTGCAGTGGCGCACCGGGCCACATCAAGAAGAAAACATCGGACTTCCTGGTCTCATTAAGACGGACTTTTACGTCATTCAGGGCAGCCGTGAGGGCCCTGCACCCTATCGCTACATGACGGAGGCATACTTTCCCGACATGGAGACCTTCGAGAATGCCTTCTACGACCCGGACTATCAAGCGAAGCTGCAACAGGACCTCACGCGGATCGCGGACCCGCTCTTTCTGATCTCCAAAGAAGTGTTGACGGAGGAGGTTGCCGGCAACTGAGGGAATGGCCTATCTGCCCCTCAAGAAGCCCTGCCCGTCGTCTGCCAGCCGGCTCTTGCAATACGGCCCGGCTCCTCTGAGTATAGGGGTATACTCACGACCTCGCGCTCTGTTTTCCGAGAGGCCCCGTACGGACATCTGACATCTAATCCTCGCTAGCGTAAGTTTTGTGCAACACAAGGGAAAATCGTTGTCAAAGTCTGAAAACTGAACTTTACCAACTGCAAAAGCCCTCCCGCTTGTGGTATCGTTAGCAAGTCGTCATTGCCACTCACACGCAGCAAGGAGGGCTTGCCATGAGTATACCACAAGCGATCATCAATATCCAGACACGGCCCAATCTGTCCACCAACTCGGGCAGTGGCAGAGGGACGTTTGTCGCACACCGGTCAGCGTTGGTTAACGGGGTCATCCCAGACGTCTGGGACCCCAACGGGGCAGTTGGGCCGGCTTTCGGGACCATCCCGTTGGTCGATGCCCCGACAGTACGGGTCGGTGACCTTTGGCTCTTCCAGGATACCGTCAAGGCCTTGAACCGGGCGCCCTGGTCGCAATCGCCCTTGGAGATCGCTCGCGCCGCTGTCGAACGGGGGCTGAGCCGGATGGGTGAATTGACCCAAGGTGTCTATACCCAGCACGCCTTGATGCC
>CAZHMV010000154.1:0-13242 GCA_964532665.1 uncultured Anaerolineales bacterium | reverse complement strand
AAGAGCACCATCTCCGAGCAGGAGGCCGTCTCCTGGCGGTTGAAGTTCAGGCGCACCGGCTGGCCGGCTTTCACCACCAGCAGGTCGGGGGTGTACCCGCCTTTGACCACGATGTTGGTTTCCTGCACGCCGTTGCTGGCGGCCACCCGCGCCCCTTCCTTCTCGGACAGGAAGAAGAACCAGATGACCAGGATGGACAGTGCGACGGCCCCAAGAAGTACACTGATGTCTGCGATTGTCATGATTATTGTTCCTCCGTAACTGTACAGCGAGGCTTTGCCTCAAGCCGACAGGAGATCAGCAACTCCCCACGGATAGAAAGAACCACGGATAAGGACATAGAAAGTTAGATTCTATCCGTGTTTCTTTCTATCCGTGAGAAAAACTTGCTTTGCTTGCCAGGAATTCTCAGCCTCAAGGAGTTCAGGATTTCGCCGACGGCTTGAATCCGCGCAGGCGCAGCGCGTTGCTCACCACGGTTACACTGCTCAGCGCCATGGCCGCACTGGCGATGATCGGGCTGAGCAGGATGCCGAAGAACGGATACAGCACGCCGGCAGCAATCGGCACGCCCAGGGTGTTGTAGATGAAGCTGCCGAATAGGTTCTGTTTGATGTTGCGCATGGTCGCTTTGCTCAGCTCGATGGCGATCGCCACGCCGGCCAGGCTACCTTTGATCAGCGTGATGTCGCTGGCTTCGATGGCCACATCGGTGCCGGTGCCGATGGCCAGCCCCACGTCGGCCTGGGCCAGGGCGGGGGCATCGTTGATGCCGTCACCCACCATGGCTACTGTCTTGCCTTCCTGCTGCAACATCTGCACGTTGCGTGCCTTGTCTTCGGGCAAAACCTCGGCCAGCACGCGGTCGATGCCCACCTGACGGGCGATGGCGTCGGCCGTCCGCTGGTTGTCGCCGGTGATCATCACCACTTCCAGCCCCAACTGCTTGAGGCGGGCAATCGCCTCCCGGCTGTCTTCCTTGACCGTGTCGGCCACGGCGATGAGGCCAGCCGGCTGCCCGTCTACCGCCACGTACATCGGCGTCTTGCCGTCATCGGCCAGTGCTTGAGCTTGAGTTTCCAGCCCATCCAGGGCGACCTCTATCTGCTGCATCAGCTTCAGGTTGCCGAGGGCTAACCGGTGTCCATCTACGGCGGCTGTGACGCCGTGCCCGGGTACTGCCTCGAAGTCTGTCGCATCCACCAATTCGATCTGGCGCACTTTGGCGCCATCCACAATCGCCTGCGCCAGTGGATGCTCCGAGGCCTTTTCCACGCTGGCGGACAGCCGCAACAACTCTCCTTCGTCTAGCTTGCCGTTGACGATGACGTCAGTCAGTTCGGGCTTGCCTTTGGTGATGGTGCCGGTCTTGTCGAGCACAATCGCATCCAGCTTGTGTGCCGTCTCCAGCGCTTCGGCCGAGCGGATCAAGATGCCGTTCTCCGCACCCTTGCCGGTGCCTACCATGATCGAGGTGGGGGTGGCCAGGCCCAGCGCACACGGGCAGGCGATGATCAGCACCGTCACCGCTGTGACCAGGGCGTGCAGCAACGGTGGCTGCGGCCCAAAAACGAACCATACGGCGAAGCTCCAGATGGCAACTAGGATCACCGCCGGCACGAAGTAGCCGGAGATGACGTCGGCCAGGCGCTGGATGGGTGCTTTGGTGCCCTGGGCTTGCTGCACCAACTGGATGATCTGGCTCAGGGCAGTGTCCTTGCCCACCTTGGTGGCCCGGAAGCGGAAGGAACCGGTCTTGTTGATGGTGGCACCGATCACCTCGTCTCCTGGCGCTTTGCCCACCGGCATCGATTCGCCCGTGATCATGCTTTCGTCCACGGCTGAAGTGCCCTCGACCACGACGCCATCAACCGGCACCTTCTCCCCCGGCCGGACGATGACGACGTCACCGACCAGCACTTCCTCGACCGGGATGTCCACCTCTTCGCCGTCCCGCACCACCCGAGCGGTCTTGGCCTGCAGGCCCATGAGCTTGCGGATCGCTTCGTTGGTCTGTCCTTTGGCGCGGGCTTCCAGCACCTGCCCCAGCAAGATCAGAGCGACGATAATGGCGGTGGTGTCGAAGTAGACCTCCCGCAATCCCTCCGGCAACAGGCCGGGCAGGAAGGTGGCCACCGTCGAGTAGAGGTAGGCCGCGCCCGTGCCCAGGGCGATCAGGGTGTTCATGTCGGCGGTGCGGTGGCGGAATGCGCTCCAGGCTCCGACGAAGAAGCGGCTGCCGGACCAGAAGAGCACCGGCGTGGTCAACACGAACAGGATGATCCAGTTGATCTGGCGTGGGATGGCCTGCAGACCGGGAATGAACTCGTTAAAGGTGAGCACCAGCACCGCGGTTGCCAGGCCAGCAGCAACGGCGAAGCGATTGCGCAGATCGCGGTACTCGGCCAGGCGAGCGGCCCGCTCGGCGTCCTCGGGTGGGGCACCGGGGGCCAATTCCACGGTCTTGTAGCCGGTGGACTCGATAGCCTGGCGCAGGGCGGCCAGGGTGGCCATGCCAGGCACGTACTCCACATCCGCCTGCTGCGTCGCCACGTTGACCGCGGCCTTGAGCACGCCGGGCGTGGCTTGCAGGGCCTCCTCGATGAAAGTGACACACGAAGCGCAGCGCAGGTCCTGGATGCCGATCTGGGTCCTCGCGCTGCCCACCGTGTAGCCGGCCTTCCGGATTGCCCGCTCGATGCCGGCCAGGGAGACCTGTGCGGGGTCGTAGGTGACGTGGGCCTTGGCTGTGGCGAAGTTGACGGTGGCCTTCTGGACACCCTCCAGTTCATTCAGCACCCGCTCGATGGTCTGGACGCAGGTGGCACAGTCCAGGTTGACGATGGGCAACTCGGCCCGCAGGGGGCCGGCCAACTGCGGGTTGACGCCGGTGGTCGCCGAGCCGATTACCGCGGGTATCTCGTGTTCGGGGTGCTTCTCGGTGCGGCGTCCTGAGGCCCCCCCTGAGCTTGATGAAGGGCCTGTCGAAGGGTAGGCCTGCGGATCGGCGTCGAACTTGTCCACACAACTGTTGGAGCAGAAGTGGTACGTCTGTCCGGCAACGTCACGTGTGGCGACCGCGCTGGCGGGGTCGATGGTCATGCCGCACACGGGGTCGGTCACCGTGGCCGGGGGTGCCTTGACAACAAACTCAGCCGGGGCCGCGTCAAACTGCGCGGCACAGTGATCGGAGCAGAAGTAGTACGTCGTGCCATCGACGCTGCGTGTGGCGGCCGCTGTCTGCTCCTCGATTTCCATGCCACATACGGGATCTTTTACCATGTCCCACCCCCTGGCCATCGACTGGTTGGCCGTTCGGCGCGTACCGGTACCGGCGCCGGCTGATACAGTCGGCCTCGCAATTCAGGCCACAGGGCCAGCACGGCCCAGAATCCCAACATCAGTATAATTAATGTTTTGACGATCATTCACTTACCTCCAGACTGCCCCCCACGGCGTGGGGGGTTGATCGTTTGCGGAAAAAGATTGGCACTTCGACCAGGCTCAGTACAAGCCTTTCGGCCGTTGTATCGCATCTAAGTATACACTATTGTTGAATATCTGACTACAGCCATTCGGCCTGTTCGTCTACCCGCTATTTGGCCTATCTGCGATCCTCTAGCCCCCGCCAAATGGCCTGGTTGGCCGAGACCTTTAGGGTTTCCGAAACCCTAAAGGTCTGAGTATCTTACAACGCTGACCTCGGGATGTTTCCTCAACGCAGGGCGAATGTGGTGACAGTGGCGTACGTTGACAACCACCAGCACCCGGCGTCCTGGGTCACGCTGCACGACCTCCACAACCTGCTCGATGAGGTGATCCGTGTGAGCCTGCCACGCGCGCTGTGCCTCGCCGCCAGCCAGCCACGCGATCAGGCCGTACAGCACATTAGCGACGAAGTGGCGTGGTCCCTGGTTGATGGCCGCCGGCCCCGGTGCAGTGCGCTGCACATAGGCCAGCCACCCTCGGAGTATTTCGATCACGTTCCCCCGCCAGCCGGGTGCTGTCGGCTCTTCCGGCGCAGATTGGCCGGCGATGGGCACGACCACGATGTCGGTCTGATGCGCCAGCGGCAGCAGCGCGTCGCGGTACTCCGGCGGCAGGTCCCCGAAATCGCGTTGCTGCCACTGGGCCGGCGTCATGTCCAGACACAACAGGTCGGGCCGCAGATCGCGGACCAACCGCATCAGCGCCCCCAGGTCGTAGGGGATTGGCTCGCGATGAAACTCGGCCAGCGTTCCCAGGACGGCCACGCGCGTGCGTTGCATCTCCTTCATGTCGTTCACGGACAAAACTTCTCTCCGAGTATGCATTGTCATTGTACCAGCTCAGGTTCATCCATACCACGGTGAAACTGCGGGAACCAGGATAGGTGGTTTCACCTATTCCTTCAGACTGTAGCCATGCTTGACTGCCCACAGCGCGGCCTCTGTGCGCGAGCGAGCACCCAGCTTGCCGTAAATGTTGCGCAGATGTGCCTCAACAGTGCGCACGCTGATGAACAGGGTCTGGGCGATATCTTTGTTGGTGAGGCCGTGGGCGAGGAGGCGCAGGACGTCAACTTCGCGGTCCGAGAGAGGCTCAATCAGGCGCTCGCCGATGGTTTCGCCCCGGGCGAGGGCGGCCAGGGCCCGGCCGGCGATGTCGGGCGGGAGGGCGATTTCCCCGCGCCCGACAGCAATGATCGCCCGGGCCAGGTCTCCGACCGACGCGTCGCGCGAGATACAGCCCGTGGCGCCGGCCTGGAGCAACGGCAGAACGTCAGCCAGATCGTAGGACTGAACGAGGAAGAGCAGGCCGGCTTCGCGCGCCTGGAGTCGGAGATCCCGCGCCATGTCTGCACCGGCACAGGAGCCGGGCTGGGGGGTAGGCAGATCGACCAGGATCGCCGTCGGGCGGTCGGATTCCAGGAGGCCGGCCACGCCGGAGACGTCGTCCACTGCGCCGGCTACGAGGATGTCGGGCTGATGGGATAGCAAAGCGCGCCACGCCTCGCGCAGGAGGCGTGCAGGAGCGAAGATGATCAGGCGGGTTGGGGCCGGCATTCACAACTCCGGGCCATCCACTTCGGCGATACTCAGTGCAAGATGTCTTGATGCGTCAGGTGGTCTGCTCTCTAACGCAGTCAAGTATACACCCTGAGATCGCTGTGCGCCACTCCCGCTTGATGTATTGTGATGCCTGGCGTGTCTTACTGCGGCGTTTTCTCCGGTCCCTGATCCCGATAGGCATCAATGAAGGCCGTGATACGCGCCTCGTCGTAGGCGTCCAGCTTGTCAATGCGGCCCCAGGCCGTGAGACCGATGGCGGTGTCCCTGTTCTGGCGGGGCACGACCGTCACTTTCCAGCCGTCGTAGCGATTTACCAGGTCCTTCAGCTTCGCCTTTATCGCCTCACAATCGGCCAGCTTCCCACAGTCGTAGGCGATCACGACATGCCCGTGCTCCAGGTTGTGCACCAGGGTTTCATCGAGTTGCGGCTCCTCGTAGAAGCCGGCAGGGATGGCGCGGCCCAGGTGCCAACCGGACGTCGGTGGGTCCGAGTTGTAGTCGGGATGGGCGTCCCCCTCCTTCACGTGGGCGTTACCCTGAATCGGCACGGCCTCGCCAGGCTGGGCGGATGCGGCGTCGGCCGGCGGCGCTGCGCTGTCCGACGCCTTCGGCGTCGCAGCCGGACTGCCGATCACGTTGCGCAGGAAGAAGAACCCGCCTATACCAAGGATGGCTACGACGATGATCAGCACGGGCCACAGCCTTACAGTCGTGCCCTGGGCCGCGCGGGATCGAGTTCGTTGTCGCGCTCGTTTACTACTGGACATCACTCACCTCTGCTCTCACTCTCCACTACCACTGATTTCTCTTTCGATAACTTGTTGAAACACCTCGAAGGGTTGGGCTCCCACCACGGGCTTGCCGTTGACCAGGAAAGCCGGCGTCCCTCGCACCCCCATGGATTGCCCCAGCTTCTTTCCCTCCCGGACAATAGACGTGTACTTGCCTGACTCCAGACAGGCGTTGAAGGCGGCGGTGTCCAATCCCAATTCGGCAGCAAACTGCTTCAGATTCTCTTTGCTGAAGGCTCCCCGATTCTCACCGCCATACTTCTCGAAGTACAACAGATCATGGAAGGGCCAGAAGGCGTCCTGCTCGGCGGCACACTCACTGGCCTCGGCCGCCCACTCGGACTCCGGTCCCAGGAAAGCGAAATGCTGATAGCCGAAGCGAACCAGCCCTTTCTGCACGTACTGCTCATCAATCTGGCGCGCCGCGCCAGTGGCGAATCGCCGGCAGTACGGTCACTGGAAGTCGCCGAACTCGATGACGGTGACAGGGGCATTGGGATCTCCCTTGAAGTGGCGGGTCTGGGCGACGACGTTATCCAGCCTCGCCTGCGTGCCGGCGCTTTTGGCAGAGGTCTGGGCAGCCTTCGACTGGCCGGCAGGCTGTGAGGCGCTCGTTGGGCCGGTCGCGGGGGCTACAGGCGCAGTCTGGGGCTGTGATGTCACCAGTGGCCGGCCCATGAACCCAATCACTATTCCGAGCATCAGTCCGAAGAATAGGGTGATCAGTGAGTCGAGCCGCACTGTAACTGACCTGGGTTGAGGCTCCGAGTGCTCTGCTACCGGAGTTCCAACCTCGGGATACTCCTCGTCCTGGATCTCAGTTGTTAAATACTCCTCACTCTGCGTATTCATGTCCTCAGTTGCCTCCGAATCTCCATCCTGCGACGACAATCATTCTGACCTAGATCAACCAGTACAGGATGAACTCGTTGAACCCCACCAGCAGGAAAATGAGCCCGACCGCCGTCTGGGCCCAGCGGTCGAACCGGCGCGCCTGACGGAAAAAGCCGCTGGCACTGCCGGCACCCAGGGCAGTCATGCCGGCAAAGAATAGTAGCGGCACGCTGGTCCCCAGAGCGAACAGCGGTGGGTACGCGAACCCGCCGGTTGATGCCAGGGCCAGAGGCACCAGCAGACCGAAGAACAGCCAGAACAGCGTGGGGCAGAAGGCGAAAGAAAACGCCACGCCCAGCAGATACGATCCAAATACGCCTCGGCCGGCTGCCCGGGCCTCAAACCAACTGCCAATGCGCTGGCCGGCGGAGACCTTGAGCTGGATCACCCCCAGCATCATCAGCCCGATGAGGATCAGCAACGGCCCCAGGGCCTTGCGGGCCGCCACGATGACGGGAATAGATGCCTGATTCAGTTGTAACCCCAGCCCGATGACCGCAACGCCCAGCAGGGTGTAGACGCTCATCTTGCCCAGCACGTAGGCGCCGGCTGCGAGAGCCATACGATGTGGCTTTTCCACCTCGCGCGAGGTATAGGCCAGGGCGGCCACGTTGGTGCTGATCTGACACGGGCTGATGGCCCCGATCAGGCCCAGGAGCAAGGCCGAGATGAGAGGCACGTTCAGCGCGTCGGTCAGGTCGCCCAACGGGCCGCTGAGCACAATGGAGGGCGTGCTGAGCCAGACGTAGTACTCGGCGACCGGGAGCCTGTCGCGCAGCCCGAAGCTCAGCAGAGCCAGCAATCCCAGCACGCCGGCCAGGATGCCCAGGCGCAGGGCGCGAGAGGATCGGGAGAAACCTGCACTGAGCCCTTCATCGGGACTCAGGGCAGGCCTGGTCGAAGTGGTAGCGGTGCCTTCCATAAATGCATCCTCCTCTTACGCTACGTAAGACTTCTGGACCGAAGAACGATCTCCTACGCTGCGTAGGAGATCGATGGATATAACGCAAATGGCTGGTACGAAGATACGCCTACACTCCGAGGAATGAACAGGCGGCTATTGGTTGAACATGAACTCGTAGCCGGCGGCCTGCCAGGCGTTGAAGCCGCCATCCACGTCCATGATGTTGGTGTAGCTCGGCGTCAGGGGACTCGGACGGAAACAGCGCCTGACATCATCAGGCGAGATCTTGTCAATGACCGGAAGACGGAAGGAAATCGTTGACTCACCGCAGTGTGAACATGGCCAGTTCGTCGGCCTCAACGCGTCGAACCGTCCGATCCTCTTCGTTTTAGTATTGGTCTGCCCTTCGACCGGCTCAGGACGGTGCCCTTCGACTTCTCTCCTCCGATCCTGGCCGGCCCCTGTTGCTAATCGCAGCGATTAAGAAAGTGAGCCACTTTGGTATTAGACAAGAAGTCGCCAATGATCAAGACCGGAGAAGAAAAGCCTAAAAAGTGATGCCGGCGGGGTGTTGCAGCACCCCGCCGGCGCGCACACGCAGCGGATTCCCACCCGGCTCCCGTGTGCGCCCTCATTGTACCCCAGGTGGCCGGCTTGCGTCAACCCTCACATCCCGGTCGGCCAGCAGCAGAATCGACCCGCTTTCACCGGAGCGCCCATGGTGTGTGGACACCGCGGGCGCTTTTTTGTTTCCTGACTAACCACCATGGCATGACCACGCCTGGAGAGCGCACGGGAGATCCAGTGACGCAGGAGGTTTCCCGTGTCTATCTCGACCTGTCAACCTTGTCCGGCCCACCCGGCTCTGTTCCGGCTTCAGGCGCAGGGCTTGAAGACCGAAGGAGCCAGGTCGACTGCAGTCCCTGCAAGTGGCAGCGCCCCCGCTGGTCATCCAACCCGCCGGCCCCTCGTTCTCCACGTCCGTTGCTCCCGCTTTCATATCCCAGGCAACGCGGCCCTTCTCGACCGGGCCGCCCTCGATTTTATGTAGACCTTTGGCACCACGCCTCATTATGGAGGTGGTCGAGTGTCGAAGGCCCCGGACGACTGGGAAGGGCAACTCAAAGCGGCCGGGTTAGCGGCCCGGCGGGATGAGGAGTGGCGGAATCTGCGCCGGGTGTCCCTGCAGGCCATGGCGTTTCATGACCTATCGCTGGCGCACCATGACCCCTACAGTTGGGAAGACACGGAAGATCCCTTTGAGCAACTCAAGGCGGCCGTGCCGCCCGAGATTCGCCGGATTGCGGAGCTGGACCACCGCCGGCGCACCCGCAAGGAGCGAGAGAAGCTGAAACAGTGGGTTGAGTCCGTGGGTGTGAAGCTGGCCGCCAAGCTCGGATTGCGAAGGAGGTGATGTGGTATCCATTAGGACTACGCTGTAACGCTCTCTCATAATCTGTAAGCTGTCAATCCATTTCCGCCCTTCTTCTTGGCTCGATGATCAAGGATTTCTGCTACTAGACACAGGAGGAATGAACACATGTGTAAGGTATTCACTTTAACTGTACTTCTTGTTGCGTTGGTGCTTCTCTCAACCACTGTCGCTGCGGCCAATGGAATCAACTACTACGTAGGTGGTCTCCGTTCAGGGGAGACCGAATACGCGTCCTACGAACCGCAGTACGACTCCAGTTGTTGGGGCGGCGAGGAAGTCACCATTCGAGCGAAGAACAACGGGTCTACGCAGGTCCTGATGCGCTACATGGTGATAACCCAGCGCGCCACTGACAAGCAGCTTTTTGTAAGCTACACTGAGGATCTCTCGATCAATCCGAGCTCCATTCTTTGGTACGAGATCGGGGCTGGGTGGGTTGATGAAGGTGGCAAAGCCCATCCGATGGATATCCTGTCTGTCACAGAAATCGTTGTGTCTCCGTCCAACTTTTCTCCGGCTGATGTAACTCTTTCGCTACGCAACAACGACTGCTACGCCTCCGTTGACGAGGACATCTTGGAAGACGACAACTACGCAGAAGAGGCCACTCACCTTTTGACCTACAATCCCAACGGTGGTTCATGCGCCAGTTACCGTGAAAAAGTTGGGGTCAAGGTAACTAACAACCACAGCAGCAGGAGATACGATGTGGTATTCCACTTCTACTCGCACGACCCCACCGAGACGTCCTGGGGAATGGACTACCGCGATACGTACGGGCTAATATCGCTGAACCCAGGGGAATCCCGCGAACTCAAGTTTGCATCCGGATGGACGCACCTGGACTTGAAGG
Organism: uncultured Anaerolineales bacterium; assembly: GCA_964532665.1. Classification (GTDB taxonomy): domain Bacteria; phylum Chloroflexota; class Anaerolineae; order Epilineales; family JAANWY01; genus CAZHMV01. Next base: position 3,314 of record CAZHMV010000154.1, on the reverse strand, counting down.
CGGTCCGAGTAACCACTCCATGGCTCAAGTACAGCAGTGAGCCAGACCCGTCATACCTCAGTTCTACGATTACAGGTGACGAGTGCTACTAAAGGCAAGAGAGGCGGCATCGAGCTGCCTCTCTTGCCACGCCCACATACGAGAAGGGTGAGTATAATGTTCAAAGGCGCAGGCTTCATTGGCCTGATCGCTTTGGTCCGGTGTTTTTAGCAACCCTGCTGGCAGCACAGCTGCCGCTTGTGACGCGCGAGAGGCTCGCTATGGCACTTCTTGCGCATTGAGTACTACCGGCAGATGAACGGTGTGGACCTCGTCAGCCACCAAGAATGTGGTTGGAAAGCCTTGAGTCTCCATATAGTTACGGCCCAGTCGCCTCACATTGTCTGCACGATCCCTGACAATCACGACGAGCAGCGCCCACGTTCCTGCCTCGCTGTGTTGTCGAATGACCAGCGGGATGATACAGAAGACATTCAACCCTTCATCTTCTGAAGTACACCGGGGGATTGTAGGAAGGCCCCCGGGAAGGACATCGAAATCCTCCTCTATGAGGGCCCCTGATGGACTGGTAAACATAACCTTACCCCATTCTACCCCACTCCAGTCATCTGTCAGGTGTATCTTGATAGTGACAACTTGGTCCGATATCCCCGTATTCACCGCCTTTGGCTCGAAATCAAACTCGATGACTTCTGGAGGTAGTGCGTCGCCGACTTGGAGCGGGCTTAGGCCATCACTGGCCCATACACCGACACTAACGACCGGTAATAGGACAGCCAGCCCGATCACTCCCAAACACTTTCGCATATCGCACCTCCTACTCTGAAAACGCCGCTCTGGCCGGTCTCCGACCGCGCCAGTACCGTTTTCATGCTTCATGGAGCCCTGCAGGGGGATGTTGACTAATCACGATTCCTTGTCTATTTACCCAGACGCCATGTAAGCTGCAGCTTCCACACGGGCCATGGTCCGGGCGATCCAACTCCGTGTTTGCAGCATCGCTATCGATCTTTCCATCTACAGCTTGAGTCCAGTGCCTCACTAACCTTTCAAACGGCCAACTTATGCCAATGATACGCCGGCCACCCCAAAATGGCAAGACCGTACCACCCAGGGCCGGCAAGATCTGGCCATCCAACCCCACAGTTGATTGCTCGAGCGTATCGAGGGTGGTTTCGACGCGCAGGTAGCCGGGCTCGCGCTGTGGACCGGTGCCGGACGCGCTCCGATCGTCGTAGTCCAGGAGCCGGCCGGCGGTGTCTTCCAGCGTCAGGCCGAAGCTTGCCCTGAGCTTTGCCGAAGGGTCCGCCACGCCAGTGCCTCGGAAAAAGACCGCTTCCACCGAGGCTTCCAGGGCCAGGGTGGTGCCGGCCGGCATGCGGATGGGGGTGGCCGGCGCCGCGAGCCGGCTGAGGGCACCGACGTAGTTGCCGGCCAGGCCGGCGCGCAGCGTGCCGATGTGGATCAGTTGAACGACTGGGGCCGGCCCGCTGGCGGCGATGGTGCCCTTCGACAAGCTCAGAGCCTGCCCTGAGTCTGCCGAAGGGACGGTGCTCATCGCCAGCAGGAGCAGCAGCCCCAGAGCTAATAGCCAACGACGTCTTGAAAAACTGTGCATGTGACAACCTCCTTTTCGTGCTCGTGTGGTCACTCCTCAGCCGGCCGCGATGAGCAATGAATTGCCCCCCTCGACGGGCTCGGGACGTCGGGCCTGACACTGCGAAACCCATTTGAACGTGTTTTTCGTATCAGGCCGTGAATTCATTCATGGCCTGATGGGCCGGCCGAGGAGTTATCTCGTGTGAAGCTCAACCCAATCGGCCAAAGCTTCGATCTACAAGTTAATTGTCCTTTCGCGCGAAATGGATCAAACCATGACACGTGTCATAGTTTGAAGCATGACGTGTGTCATGGTTGGATCTCCGCAAACTTCATGGGTCAAATCATGACACGTGTCACTAGCAATGGCCGGCGGGTTTTGGTATCCTGTTCCCAGGGTGAAAGAGAAATATCGTGGGAACAGGAGGTGAGGCCTGGTGAACGATTGACTGCTGAGAGGACTCAGCTGCGCCACATTCAGCGGGGCGCGCCCTGCCGGAGGTGGCTCACTCAAGAGAATCCTGCGCAAGCGACAAAAGCTCACGCAAGAAGGAGGTGAATTTCGATGAAAAAGCTTCTTAGCCTGGATTTCGCACCTTACCAATGCGAACAAAGAGACGAGTCTGACTCGTGGGAAAGATAGGCTAAAGACAACCGGGCCCACCGGCCCGGAGAAGACCCAAAATGCCAGTGGGGTGTGGCTGCACCCCACTGGCTGACACACGAAGCGGTCTCGCAAACCAGGCTCCCGTGTGCAGGCTCATTGTAGCATCAATAAGCCGGCCAGGTCAACCTGCAAGACCCTAGAGGTTTTCGAACCCTTTAGGGTCTGTGCAGCACCGGAGCGCCCGTGGTGTGCGAACGCCGCGGGCGCTCTTTTTTGTTCCCTGGCCAAGATGATCACTTGGCCGATACAGGCTGCGCACGGGAGCCCCAGTTACCCAGGAGGTTTCCCGTGTCTTTCTTGTTCGCAAGTGGCGGCGATCATGCCGTTTCCAACATTTCTCCACAACTCGCGCACCCAACCGATCATCTCCATTCAGATGGCTTAACCTGTGCGGTCATCCTCATCTGCGCCCCACTCGATTTTATGTAGACCTCCGGAACTGCGCCTCATTACGGAGGTGGTCAGGTGGCGGAGGACCCGGCTTATTGGGAACGCCGGCTCAAAGAGGAAGGATTGTCGGCCCGTCGGGATGAAGAATGGCGGCACGATCCTCGGGTCTCGCTGCAAGCCATGAAGTTCCATGGCCGTTCAGTGGCACATCATGATCGCTACAGTTGGGAGCGTGCCGACGATCCCTTCCAGAAACTGAAACAGGCGGCTCCACCTGAGATCCGCCGGATTGCGGAGCTGGACCACCGCCGGCGCACCCGCAAGGAGCGAGAGAAGCTGAAACAGTGGGTTGAGTCCGTGGGTGTGAAGCTAGCCGCCAAGCTCGGACTGCGAAGGAGATAGGGTGAGACCAGCCATCAGCTAGTAGCCTGACATCGGGGGATCACGAGAGGAGGTGGTGCTTATCGGAAGGTTCTGAGACGACTTAGTCAGATGTCTCAAGGGAGAGGCTCGTGGCCTTTGAGATAGCTGATGGTACATCGATTCCCATGAGCCACACAAGATCACGCTGCTCATCCAAGGCAGCCGGAGAAAGGAGTTCAACAACATGTTCAACCGGAAAACACTGCTTTTCGCGATCGTCGCTGTGCTTTGCGTG
>CAZHMV010000153.1:0-13323 GCA_964532665.1 uncultured Anaerolineales bacterium | reverse complement strand
CAGTAAACAGTGATGACCGAATACTGCTCTAAGAATAGTTGGCTAGATGGCTAATGGCTCGATGGCTGAGCGGTGACATGAGCCATCCAGCCATCCAGCCATTTTTATGCTTCATGGAGCCCCGTAGGGGCATGTTGACTGATCACTGTTTACTGAATACTGGCACTGGCACAAGTTTGACTTTCATCGTTCCCTGGACTATAATCACCAACCGTTGTCTTGTGGCCATACATTGCAGTCTTGGGCAGCGGTGCATGGGCGTGAAGTGAAGAGGTACGCAGGAGATTTCTCCCTTGCTCCCCATCTCCCGTGCTCCCGTACTCTATCCGGAGGCTTATAGAACTTCATGCAGCGTCAACAGAACCTATTGCTCGTCTTCATCGTGATCCTGACGGCTGTTGCCGTCTACATCGATCTCCCCGGCGGTCATCCGAGGAGCCTGGAGAGGCTGCTGGTGTGGCAGTCGCCAGATCCAGCGAACCGCTCGATCAAGGTCCACGAAGGTCTGGATTTGCAGGGCGGATTACAGGTCCTTCTGCAAGCGGACCTGCCTGAGGGAGAGATCCCTACCGCTGACTCGATGGAGGCAGCACGGACGATTATCGAGAACCGAATCAATGGGTTAGGTGTCTCTGAGCCCCTGATTCAGTTGCAGGGGGCTGACAAGATCGTCGTAGAGTTGCCGGGGATCAAAGACCCAGATCAGGCGATCAAGACTTTTGGTGAAACAGGCCGGCTGGAGATCATCGCCACCGGCTCGACGTTTCTCCCGCCGAGGCAGGGAGACACGCCCGGCACGATGGTCAAGACCAGCTACCCGGTCCTCGTCGCAGACTTCACACCGACAGTAGCGCCGTCGCCAACGATCACCCCTACGGCGACAACGCCTCCTACTGAAACGCCGACTCTGACGGCGTCACCTGCGATTGCGGCAACCGAACCCAACGCCACAGCGGCTGCTGTGACGGCGACGCAGGCGGTCACGGGAACGGCGGCTTCCGCCGCAACCCCGGTCCCCACCGCTCAACCCGCCACCGAGCGTGTGTGGCCGACGGTCATCACCGGGGACATGCTGGCGTCTGCCCAGGTGATCTTCGACCGGGTCACGAATGAGCCGGCTGTCGGCTTTACGCTGAAGCCGGAAGGGGCGAAGCGGTTCGGCGAGTATACCGCCAATCACATTGGGGAGTATCTCTCCATCGTGCTCGACGGCGAGGTGATCTCCTCGGCGACCATTCGAAGTGCAATCAGCGATCAAGGCCAGATCACCGGCAATTTCACCCGCGAGCGAGCGCAGAGCCTGGTCATTCAGTTGAAATACGGTGCTCTGCCTGTCCCGCTGAAAGTAGTCAACAACGTGACGGTGGGACCTACGTTGGGCAAAGACTCGGTGGATCGCAGTCTCGTAGCCGGCATCATCGGCTTGGTGGTGGTGATGATCTTCATGTTGGTGTACTACCGCCTGCCCGGCCTGCTGGCTGACCTGGCGCTGTTGGTCTACGCGGCAACGGTCCTGGCCATTTTCAAGCTGTTACCGGTTGTCTTGACGCTGGCCGGCATCGCCGGCTTCGTGCTGTCTGTCGGTATGGCGGTCGATGCCAACATCCTGATATTCGAACGCTTGAAAGAGGAGTTGCGCTTTGGCCGAACGCTGCGGTCGGCCATTGACGCCGGCTGGGAGCGGGCCTGGCCGTCAATCCGCGACTCCAACTTCTCGACACTGATCACGTGTACCGTTCTGTTCTGGTTCGGGAACCAGTTTGGGGCCACCATTGTCAAGGGGTTTGCCCTGACGCTGGCCCTTGGTGTTCTCGTCAGCATGTTCACGGCCATTGTGGTGACGCGAACCTTCCTGCACGTGGTTCTGGAGACCGTTGGCATCCGACATCTGGGCTGGATTCTGCCGGATGCGCCGAAGTCAGCGGAGGCGGAAGTCGCATAGACAAGATGTAGGGACGAGATAGGGCTGAGCGGGCTTCATCTGTTAATGCCTCTCCACCCTGCCTTTGTTCCTCCAGCCACAAATACAAACGAGTGGGGCGCCGATCGAGGCGCCCCTTTTCTGTGGGAGAATGAGGCGCTCACATTCTTGCTGGCAATGACTAACTGTGTTAGAATTGTCAGATGGTATTGATTTGTGCGGGACGGGTTCATTGGACCGGTCCCCTCTTGGCGTTGGTTCGATGTCTGGACTTGATGTGATGCAAGGGGTAGATCTGTCCGGGATGCTGTCACTGTTAGCCGGCCTGCCGGGCTATGCTGAACTGCTGGCAGAGCTGCGTGCTGCAGGCGATGCCGCAGCAGCACGCCAGCCCATCGGGTTGGTCGAAGCGGCGCGGCCGTTTGTCGTGGCCGGCCTGCACCGTGATACTTCGACCGGGCTCAGTACAAGCCAGGGCCGGCCCTTCCTGGTGATCGCTCCGGGGACGGATCGCGCTCGCGAGTACTACGACCAGCTCCGGGCCTGGACACCCGACCCGGAGTGCGTCCTGCTGTTTCCGGCCCCGACGCACCTTCCCTACCAACGCGTACCCTGGGATCCGCAGATCCTGGGCCGGCGCCTGCGTGTTCTTTCCCGGCTCTACCTGGTAGATGACAAACAGCGTCCTGAGCGTGTCGAAAGGTCGATGGCGCCCATCGTCGTGGCGTCGGCCCGCGCGCTGATGCACCGAACCCTGCCCCCGTGGGACTTCGAGGCCGAGGTTCGGGTTTTGAAGCCGGGGGACTGGGTTCCCATGAGCGACCTCTTGCAGGCGATGTACCGGCTCGGGTATCGTCCGGCGGCAGTGGTCGATCAGCCGGGCGAGTTCAGCCATCGGGGTGGGATTGTGGATGTGTTCTCGCCGGCTGATGACCGACCCCTGCGCATCGAGTTCTTCGGCGACGAAATTGAGTCACTTCGTCGATTTGACCTGGACACGCAGCGTTCGGAAGAGATTGTCCGTCGGGCGGTGGTGACGCCGGCCCATGAGGCCCTTCCCCTGCGCGGGCCATGGCTGGCTCGGGAGTTGGAGGCGTTGAATTTGTCCACACTGCATCCGCTGGCCCAGGGTGACTTCCAGCGGTATCTGGAGCACCTGGCTGAGGGCAACACCTTCCCGACCATCGGTTTGTTTCAACCACTGTTGCACCCTGAGGCGGCAACGCTGTTGGACTATTTTTCTTCGGAGGGGTGCATCATCGTCGATGACTGGGACCAACTGGATGCCGTGGCGGACCAGTTGGCCGGCCAGGCCGAGACCCAGCGCAAAGAGCAGGAAGAGGCCCACGAGATCCCGCGCGGGTTCGAGGCCTCGCCCTATGCGTCCTGGGCTGATCTGCGCCGCCGGCTGTTGGAGCGCCGGCCGCTCATGCTCGGCCATGCCAGCACCGAGCGCAGCCGAAGCAGTGACCGACTTTCCGATGGGGAATCACCCCACCCTGCGGTGGTGCAGTTTGCCGCGTGTTTCAAGCCCAGCCCGCGCTACGGCGGTCAGCTCAAGGAGGTTGTTGCCGAGACGGTGGAGCGGGCCGGCCAGGGGCACGGCGTCCTCGCCGTGACGCGCCAGGCTCCGCGCCTGGCCGAGTTGTACGAAGACTGGGGCATCTACATCACCCCACAACAGGTTGTGACAGCACCGCCGAAGCCCGGCTCTATCGTCCTGGTCCCTGGGCCGCTGAGCGAGGGCTGGACGCTGGAACCCCCTGTTACCGAGGCGGCGCCGAAGATCACCGTATTGTCGGATGGTGAGCTCTTCGGATGGCGGATGCCCAGGCGTCGCCGAGAGCCGCGCCGGCGCCGTGATACGTCCGAAGCCTTTTTCGCCGATGTGGCCGTCGGGGACTACGTGGTCCACATTGAGCACGGGATTGCCATTTACCGTGGACTTGCCAGGCTGGACCTGGGCGAGTCTGAGCGCGAGTACCTGGTACTCGAATATGACAAAGGCGATAAGCTCTACGTTCCCACCTACCAGGTCGATCGGGTGGCCCGCTACGTCGGCGTGGGTGATCAACCACCCAGGATCACCCGGTTGGGAACGGCTGATTGGGAACGCGTCAAGCAGAAGGCCAGGAAGGCCGTCGAGGACATCGCCCGGGAGCTGTTGGGGCTTTACGCGGAACGGGAGGTCGCCAAAGGTCACGCTTTTGGGCCGGATACGTCGTGGCAGGCCGCTCTGGAAGCGGCGTTTCCCCACGTGGAGACGGAAGACCAGATTCAGGCTATCGAGGACATCAAGCGTGACATGGAGTCTGATCGGCCGATGGACCGCCTCCTGGTGGGGGACGTCGGCTTCGGCAAGACGGAGGTGGCCATTCGAGCAGCATTCAAGGCCGTGATGGACGGCAAGCAGGTGGCGGTGTTGGTGCCGACGACGGTTTTGGCGCAGCAACACCACAACACGTTCCGGGAGCGGCTCAAGCCGTTCCCCATCGTGGTCGAAATGCTGTCGCGCTTCCGCTCCGCATCGAAACAGGAGAAGATTCTGAAGCGGCTCCAGGGCGGGGAGATTGATGTCATCATCGGCACCCACCGGCTGATCCAGAAGGACGTGACTTTTAAGGACCTGGGCCTGCTGATTATCGACGAGGAGCATCGCTTTGGCGTGAAGGCCAAGGAACGGCTGAAGCAGATGCGTACGACCGTCGATGTACTCTCGATGACGGCCACGCCGATCCCCCGGACGCTGCACATGTCGCTGACCGGTGTGCGGGACATGAGCGCCATCGACACGCCGCCGGACGAGCGCCTGCCGATCACGACCCAGGTGGCCGAGCGGGATGATGAGTTGATCCGGCGGGCCGTCCTGCGTGAGCTTTCGCGCGGCGGGCAGACCTTCTTTGTTCACAATCGGGTGGCGACCATCGAGTACACGGCGGAGCGGCTCCGCCGGCTGGTCCCCGAAGCGATCTTTGCCGTGGCCCACGGTCAGATGCCCGAAGATCGGCTGGCTGAAACGATGCTCGCCTTCGCAGCCGGCGATATCGACGTTCTGGTCTGCACTTCGATTATCGAAAGCGGACTGGACATTCAGAATGCCAACACGCTCATTGTGGATAACGCGGATATGTTCGGGCTGGCGCAGTTGTATCAGTTGCGCGGTCGGGTGGGCCGTGGTGCGTTGCGGGCCTATGCCTACTTCCTGTACAACAAGCATCGGGAGCTGGCGGAGGATGCGCGCAAGCGGTTGCAGACGCTGATGGAGGCAACGGACCTGGGCGCCGGCTTCCGAATTGCCATGCGCGATCTGGAGATTCGCGGGGCCGGCGATTTGCTGGGCTCGCGTCAGCACGGCCACATCAGCGCAGTGGGGTTCGATCTGTACACGCGACTCCTGGCCCAGGCGATCAAGGAGTTGAAGGCCGACGCGGCTTCAGATGATGGCGGGGCGGAACCAGAGAGGGAGCGCGTGATTGACGCTGAGGGTGCTTTGTTGCCAACGATCGATCTGCCCATCGATGCCTATCTGCCGGAGACCTATGTTGCGGAAGGTCAGATTCGACTGCGTCTGTACCGCCGGATGAGCGACGTGAGCAGCATGGCGGATGTGATGGCCATGGAGCGCGAGTTGAAGGATCGCTTTGGTGATCTGCCGGCGGAGGCCGAGAATTTGATTTTCCTGCTGCGTTTGAAGGTCCTGGCGGCGCGGGCCGGCGTGCAGTTCGTCACGCGTGAGGGCAAGACAATCGTGATCAAGCTGGCCGACGCGGGGCCGCACCAGCGCGCGGCGATCCTCCGCCGGTTCGATGGCCGGCTTCGGGTGGGCCGAGGTCAGGTGTGGATGCCGGTCGTCGAACGAGCCGGCCAGTGGCGGCAGGACCTGGAACGGGCGCTGGAGGATTTGGCTGAGCACGTGAAACGTAAAACGTGAAACGTGATGACTGGTTTGTGTGAGATCCCCACGTTTTACGTTTCACGGCCGTAAATGCGAAGTCAAGTATCAGTTACTCTATCCTGTAAGTAAACTCTAATCTGTAGGAAGGAGCATCAATGGCTGTTATGATTACGAAGTGGTTGAATCTTCACCGCGGGTCACGCATCGATAACCGCGTTGTGGTGGGTGTTCAGGGACGGATCGGGCGGGACAATGCCGGCGATCTCGTCTGTGGCAGGCACTACCGCAAGCTGCAAGTGGGCCAGGCCGGCAACTGGTCGTGCCCGCTTTCGGGCTGTGATACTCGGATTGAGACGGGGGCTGTGAGCTAGAGATCGGAGATTGGAGATTGGGGAATCTCCAACCTCCAATCTCTAATCTCCAATCTCCAATCTCCCCACCCCACGCTCTGCCAACATTTTGAGTACCAGCGCCTCCTCATCTGCCTGAGTCGTCGCTTCTTGATTGAGGCGGGCGTCGCGGACGGCTGTGAGGACCTCGCGGTAGATGGGACCGGGCTCCACGCCCAGTTGTCGCAGGAAGTGACCGTCCAGGGCGGGTTCGATGCACTGCAATTCGCGGTGATAGAGTTCGACCCGCTCGCGGACAGCGGGCTCGTCGGTAGCCACCCACAGTAGACACAGGGCGCCGGAGTCGAACTCCTCCAGTGCGTGGTAGATGTCGCTGCGACGCAGGTCGGGCTGCTGAAGTTGCTCTTCGGCGATGCGTAGTGCCGGCATCTGGCGTACGAGGCCGGCCACCTCGCTGGGCACGTACAGCCGCTTGATGATCTCTTCTATCGCCTCCGCGCCCAACCGGTAGGTCCACAGTGCCAGGTAGAGTGTCGGCTCCGGGCTCTCGGGGGGCGACGGTCGGTCATCTCTGGCACCGGGTGACCGGCAGGTCATGCGATGCCAGTGGGGAAGCCGGGCGCGCAGCCTCTGGAACTTCTTCGCAATCCATGCGTCGTACGTCAGCGCCGGGTGAATTGCTTGAAGGGCCCCCATCTCCTCCAGGCGATCCAGCACGCGCTCGGGCTCTTTTTCCGCGAAAGAGGCGAACAACTCGTGCCGGATTCGGTCTCCGCTGACGCGGTCCATCAAGTCGATGGCATCGTCAATAAGCTCGCGGGTGCGTGGCTCAATCTCAAAGCCCAGGCGCTCTGCCAGTCGGGCGGCCCGCAAAATCCGTGTCGGGTCTTCTACGAAGCTAAGATTGTGAAGCACCCGAATGAACCCTCGCTCCAGGTCAGCTTCTCCGCCGAAGAAGTCCAGCAACTCACCGCACCGATCCGGGTTCAGGCTGATGGCCATGGTGTTGATGGTGAAATCTCGCCGGCGCAGGTCACTCTTGATCGATCCACGTTCAACGCTTGGCAGGGCCGTCGGTCGCTCGTAGAACTCGGTTCGCGCTGTGGCGAAGTCCAGCGACCCCGGGACGCCCGGACGTGAGGTCCAGTGATCGGGTAGAATCCATTTGGCGGTTCCGAAGCGGGCGTGACTGCGGATGCGGCCCCCGTGCTCCCGTTGCAGCGCCCTGGCCAGGCCGATCGCATCGCCATCAACCACCAAATCAATATCCGGTCCGTGCTCCGCGCCCAGCAACAGGTCTCGCACGAATCCCCCGACGACGTACAACTGATCACCACGCCGGCCTGCAGCGGCGCTGGCGATTTCCAACAACTCCAGCAGGGCCGGCGATAGTGTGGACTGCAGCCGGGTCATGATTTCGGCAGCCCGATCGCGTCGATCGGGCCGGCCCCACAGCTTCAGGAGGTCGGTGCGCGTGACGATGCCGATCATCTTGCCGTCATCCACGACCGGAATCTGGCCAACGTCGTACTCCATCATCAGCTTTTGGAGCGTTTCCACCGACGCGTTCGGCGAGATGGTGATAGCGCCCTTGTGCATGTACGTCTCAGCGGGGGCGTCGTCGAGGCCATGGTGCATGGCACGATCGACCTCCCGCCGCGTTAGGATGCCCAGGACCTTTCCATCGTGGACCACAGGGTATCCTTCGTGGCCGTAGCGTCGCATCTGCCGGGCGGCCTCTGCCACTGTCGTATCCGGCGTGATCGTACGCACAGTGCCAATCGACATAATCTCGCGGACAGTGATGAGAGGCTGGATGTGCTCGTCCAGCAGTTGTAGCAGGCGTTGAGTCGCTTCCTGCATTCGCCGGCCCCGGTCTGTCGAAAGGTCACGACCCTGGATCACGGCCGCCGCTGCCCGGTCGTGACCCCCTCCGCCGAAAGCTGCCGCGATTTGGCCCACCGGCACGGCGTCGGTGGTGCTGCGCGCGACCATCTGGATATAGTCGCCGAGGTCCACAAGCACGAATAGCGCCGCCGGCTCCAGCAGGTTGCGAAGTTTGTGGGCCACGGTCGAAAGTTCATCGTTGAAGTCTGGTGCCTCGGCCATGGCGATGACGACGGCATGGCCGGCAAATTCGTGGGTTTCCGTGTTCTCCACAAGCTGGTCATATAGCTCGCGCTGTGCTGGCGAGAGGGGGTGGTGGAGAAAGTCGGCTGCCACTTCCAGGTTTGCACCTCGCTCCAGCAGCCAGGCGGCCGCCTGAAGGTCGCGCGGAGTGGTGCCGGCGTAGATCAGGGAACCGGTGTCCTCGTAGATGCCCAGGAGTAGCAGCGTGGCTTCGATAGGGGGCAGATCGATGCCGCGCCGGCAGATTTCCTCGACCAGCAGCGTGGCGCAGGCACCGGTCTTCCCGCCCCAGTAAGCGCCAGGCTCTATGTCGTCGCGGGTGAGGGGGTGATGATCGATGACCTGAAACCGTGTTTCGCTTCCCATGCCCCGAGGGTATTGCGCCGACTGCGTGTCCACGAGGGTTGCCCACTCGATCCGCCGGCGGGCTAATGCCTCCGCTTCCACAAACGGCAATTGACCCCCATAGATGGTGAGGAAATCGGTCACGTTGCGGTTGACTCGCCTGGGCAGCACCGGCACGGCATCCGGCATCAGCAGGGCGGCGCCTAGCAGCGATGCCACTGCGTCGAAGTCCGCGTGCTCATGCGTTAGAATGATGTGCATATATTGATTATATCATAGGTGATCCCCTGGGAGAAGCGCTTGCAAGCACAATGCTGCTTGTGATGGTCCCCTGCCACAAATTCGATAGACCGTTTGATGTAGATCAATGTGTGGGTCCCCGTACTTGTGATACCATAAAGCAGGAATGGAGACCTGATTTTGACCTGCTTTTGATCAGGCTTGGACCTTGGGATAGTATCATAGAGTTGGGCAGGCGAAATCATCAGCACGATACCAACATGGAAACCTTGACGGGAAATCGATCTCGTGGTATAGTATGGTATCTCATCCTGAAGGTGGGATCCAGCCGGCCACGACGTCTTCCAGGGCAGGAGAAGCTTTTGAAAGAGCGACTGCGATGTAACAAGCCTACCGGGTTGCAACGCCAGCTTCTGGTGGTTGGCCTGGTGCTGTTGCTCGCCCTCCTTCTGTTTCCCAAACCACTCCCCGCTGCTTCCCCTGACTACCAACTCGTCCGTCTGCACTTCAAGAGTCAATCACAACTCCAGACCTGGGTCGATGGCGGCCTGGATGTCTGGGAGGTTGACGGCCAGACGGCCCTCGTTTCCCTTGGTAAGAGCCAACTGCTCACACTCAAGACCCAGGGTGTCGATTTGGAGTACGTACCCACGGCGACGCGTGCTTCATTCCCCGCTTGCTATCGTACCTACAACGATATGCTGACCTTCTTCCAGGAGCGCGAAACCCGATATCCCGATCTGTTTCGCTTGTACGACGTCGGAGATTCCTGGGAAAAGGAAAACGCTTTAGCTGACCGAGACCTATACGTGGCCCGACTGACCAGTCCCCGAGGCCCTACCGAGAAGCCGAAGCTCTTCCTGGTAGCCGAGCATCACGCACGCGAGATCATCACGCCTGAGGTTGCCATGGACTTTATCGATGATCTCCTGGAGAACTATGACCAGGACCCCACCATTACCTGGTTGCTTGACCAGCGTGAAGTTTGGGTGATGCCCATGGCGAATCCGGATGGGCATGCGCGAGCGGCCCAGATGGAAGATTGGCGTAAGAACACGAATCAGGCACAACGGTGCTCCGGTGGTTCGCCTCCGTGGAGCTACGGTGTTGACCTGAACCGAAACTACGGCTATGAATGGGGCCTGGACGTTGGTTCCAGCCCGGAGCCGTGCAATTTGACATACCGGGGTGAAGCGCCTTTCTCTGAACCCGAAACCCGGGCTATCCGCGACCTGGTTCGGGATGAGCACTTCAACATTCTCGTTTCGCTCCACTCGTACGGCAAACTGGTTCTTTATCCGTGGGCGCACACGTGGCATCCTGCGCCAGATGCGGAGAACCTGAGCGCCCTGGCTACCCGAATGGCAGGGCCTGGTGGCTATACAGCGCAACAAGCCACGGGGATTGGCTACGTGAGCAGTGGCGACACAACGGATTGGAGCTACGGTGAACTGGGCATTCCCTCATTTACGATTGAAGTGGGTGGCGGCTCCTTCTGGCCGTCATGCGACGTCAAGGGCCAACTCTATCAGGAACTGCGGCCAGCCCTGATGTATGCAGCCATGGCCGCCGATCATCCCTACCGCGTAGCCGGCGGCCCTGATGTGCGCCAGGTTGCCGTCGAGGTCGGCGAATCGCAGATTGACGTTCGGGTCAGGGCCAGTGACCAGTGGACCGGTGAAGATTTCATTGAGTCTGCGGAACTTTTCGTAGGGGGTTTGGGGGCACCGGGTACGGGTATCTCCCTCGTACCGAGCGATGGCGAATGCAATTCCGAGAATGAGTGGCTGGCTGGCCATCTGGATGAGAGCATCTTCATGCCGTATGTTGGCCGTCGAGTGCCCCTTTTCGTGGTGGCCCAGGATGTCACCGGCAAACGCGGCGTGCCGGCGGTGACCTGGTTGGACCTGCGAGACTACGTTGTACCGCGGTCGCAGGATGTCAAGCTGTGGGCAGTTGGTGCACGTGATCCCACCTTCGAAATAAAAGGTGGCTATGTCTACCAGGGGCCGGCGGATGAGGGCCATGTTCTGATGACGGTGTACGACAACCGTGTCTATCGGGGGGGCGGTACGCTGGGCGAAGTGCTCTACACACTACATGATGATCAGGTGCAGGCAGGTGAGGGCGGGCCCGTCATTTACACCGTGAAGGATCATGCGGTATACCAGGGGCGCTCTGACGGCGGAGTTCTTCTCTACCGTATTGAGAATAACCGGCTCCTGGAGGCGAGGGGTTCCTGGAATCTGGTGACCTTGACTGCTGACGTTAACCTGAATGACATACAGAGCGAAGCGGCGACGCTACTTCTACCGGTGCTGGCAGATAGGCGGTACTGAGCTTCTGGCAGCGCGCTGTTCCCTGTTTATGCAGAAATCAGGGGATACAGGTCGATACAATCGATCTGTATCCCCCATTTTATTGTTCGCAGAAGGTTGGTTTTTCGTTGGTGTTGTGGATGTGTGTCCCAATGTTGGCCCGAATAGGCTCTCAGATGCCTGTTTTGTAAGGTAGGGGCGTTGACAGGACGGTCGATTTCTCTTAAAATTGCAGCAGGAGCCTGACACCCACACAAGGAGAAATCGATTGCAGCGCTCATCCTGGTCAGCACGGTTTTCCGTGGTTTGCATCGGCATCGTTTCATTCAGCCTGGTGGTATTCCTTGGCGGAACCGCCAGCGCTGCGCCGCCTGAACAGCGGTTGGTGTGGTTGCGCGCCAGGTCCTCTGAGCAAGTACAACAGTGGGTGGACGGTGGCCTGGATGTCTGGCAGGTCGCAGGCGATCGGGTGCTGGCGCAACTCACTCAGAAGCAATTTGCCAGTTTGGAGCAACACAACCTCGACTTTGAGCCGGCGCCGGAGTGGGGCATGCCGGCATTCCCCGCCTGCTACCGTACCTATTCTGACTCGATCGTTTTGTTTCACGAACTGCAAGGCCAATATCCGAACCTCTTCCGGCTCTACGACGTGGGTGATGGCTGGGAGAAGGTGCGTGGCACGGCAAATCGGGACATCTTTGCTGTGCGCCTCACGAATTACGACATCCACACCGAGAAACCCAAGCTGTTCATCACTGCCGAGCACCA
Source organism: uncultured Anaerolineales bacterium (assembly GCA_964532665.1). GTDB lineage: Bacteria > Chloroflexota > Anaerolineae > Epilineales > JAANWY01 > CAZHMV01. Next base: position 1,356 of record CAZHMV010000153.1, on the reverse strand, counting down.
CGCCCGGGAAATCATCACGGTTGAGGTTGCCCTTCAGTTTATCGAAGACCTCTTGCTGAACTATGACCAGGACCCCCAGATTCGCTGGCTGCTGGACAATCGGGAGGTCTGGGTGATGCCGATGACTAACCCGGACGGCTACGAGCGGGTAACGCAAATGGCGGACTGGCGCAAGAACACCGATCGCCCGCAACTGTGCCCGAACGGCCAACCCCCCAACAGCTTCGGCGTTGATTTGAATCGCAACTATGGGTACCAGTGGGGGCTCGACATCGGGTCGAGTTCTGAACCCTGCAATCTAACTTATCGGGGGAATGTGCCCTTCTCGGAGCCCGAGACGCAAGCGGTTCGGGACCTGGTCGAGCAGGAACGCTTCAATCTTCTGTTGTCACTGCATTCGTACGGTGATGAGATCCTTTACCCCTGGGGGTATACGTATCTTCCGGCCCCCGACGCTGAGGATCTATATCGAATCGCGTATCGTATGGCGCAAGCGTCCGGCTACGTGGCCATGCAGGCTTCCGGTGTTGGCTACCTCGGGAGCGGTGATACTCTGGATTGGGCGTATGGCGAACTGGGGATTCCCTCCTTTACGTTTGAAATTGGCGGCATGGAAGATGGGTTCTTCTGGCCAGACTGCGTGAAACGCCAGGAACTTTATAATGAGATTCGAAATGCGCTTGTGTATGCCGCTATGATTGCCGATGACCCCTTTGGGCGTGCAAACGGTCCCGACATCCGACAGCTTGCCTGGGAGATTGACAAAGAACAGGTAGTTATCAGTGCCCAGGCCGATGATACGTGGAACGGTGACGACGCGATTGCCCGGATCGAGCTGTTCTTCGATACGCTGGGCGAGCCGGGCACGGGCGTGCCGGCAGCGCCGACGGATGGCTCGTTTAGCTCGGCACGTGAGTGGGGTGTGTTCCGCCTGGCGCTTTCGGAAGTTCCCGCAGACGCGGCTGTAATGTATCTGAGAGCCCAGGACGCCAGGGGGCACTGGGGACCGCCAAAGGTCGCTGCGGTGTCGCTGCTGACTCATGAACCACCCACCGTCACGCCGACCGCGACGTTGCCTTCCCACGGCCCCACACCGAGGCCGAGCCCCACTTCGCGCCCACCTGGCCTGACGCCCATTGCCCCGACGAGCGTGCCGGCCACGCCGACTGTGACTCCCGTGAAACCGCACCCAACCCCGGCGATCCCCTTGCACCCCCAAAGCCTTCTCTTTCTGCCATTGATCCGCACGAAATAGCTGTCTGGTCCTGCGCGTCCCGTCATTGCCGCTGCGAGCATCTCGTACGGGTGTATTCAAATCCGGTTGTAGGGGCGATCCCTTGCGGTCGCCCTGGGCGG
>CAZHMV010000152.1:0-13382 GCA_964532665.1 uncultured Anaerolineales bacterium | reverse complement strand
TGTGGCATGTGCCCCGTCGGGAACTCCCCCTTCTCCCCTCTTCCCTGTCGTTAAGGGATTTGACGACAGTCCGCCGACCCCCAATCTCAAAGCAGGGAAGTATCTGTCGATCCTGTGTTAACGAAGAACTTGACAGCCTTCATCGGTAGAACAAACTGGCCTTCGCTGTGTGGCTCTTCACTACATTCTCAATTGTTCAGTCCGTCATCATGGAGCAATATGCCTTGTTTCCTGAGCGGCTGGCCGCCGTAAGCGGCTGGCCGCTTTTCCTTTATTGGAACTGAGGCAAAAGCTGCACGTGGAGCGGCCCTTCGGCAGGCTCAGGAGGCGTCTCAGGATAGGTCTTTCCAGGCTGCTGGCAGGCTCGAAAGCCTGCCCCCCGTGCCACTTTTGCCGTAATGCCTGTCCTGGGGTAAAGACGAAAACCTGGAGGAGAGTGCATGAAGCCCATCGTCGATCACAACAAGACCAGGGGGCTACTTCGAGAGCTTCTCGAAGAGGGGCAAGAGCAGGGATATCTCACAATTGATGATGTTCTTGCCATGTTCCCACGACCAGAGAAATACCTGGAGACCATTGAGGAACTTCTAAGCGGTCACGGCATCGAGTTGTTGGATAGACCGCCGGCAGTGGATGATAGCCTCAACGGGGAGGCCGAGAGCGAAACGCTGGCCTACGATCTAACCAATATCGACAGCGATGACACGATTAGCCTGTACTTGCGTGAAGTCAGCACCATTCCACTGCTGACGGCCGAGGAAGAAGTTCAACTGGCACAGCGACTGGAACAGGGATACCTGGCCCGGGAAAAACTTGCCAGAGACAATGGCTATAGCCCCATCGAGAGACAGCAACTTGAGCGGCTGATTCAAGACGGCGAGGCTGCCAGGCATCACCTGATTCGCGCCAACTCGCGACTGGTAATCAGTCTGGCCAAGAAATACATGGGACAGGGCGTGCCGCTCCTGGACTTGATCCAGGAAGGCAACATGGGCCTGATGCGGGCTGTTGAGAAATTCGACTATCGGCGCGGATACAAGTTCAGCACCTACGCTACCTGGTGGATTCGACAATCCATCACCCGGGCCGTCGCTGATCAGGGGCGCACGATTCGCGTACCCGTTCACATGAACGACCGGATTCGCCGGCTGTACCGTGCATCACGCCAACTCGAGCAACAACTCGGTCGTTCCCCGACCCCCGACGAACTGGCCTGTGAACTTGGCCTCCCACCTCACAAAGTGCGCTGGATGCTCCGGGTGTCACAACGCCCACTGTCGCTGGAAAAACCGGTCGGTGAGGAGAAAGACAGCGAACTGGGTGATTTCATCGAAGATCAGGACGCCCCGGCGCCGGCGGAGATGGCCTCGCAACGTTTGCTCCGCGACGAAATTGAGAATGTACTCACCGCCCTCACCCCCCGAGAGGCCCGGGTGCTGAAACTACGCTTCGGATTAACCGACGGCCGGAGCCATACACTGAAAGAGGTGGGCGAGAAGTTTGGCGTCACCCGCGAAAGGATTCGGCAGATTGAAGCCGAGGCGCTGCAACGTCTACGCCACCCCAACCGCAGCGGACGCCTGCGAGACTACCTGCGATAGTTTATGATGCTGAGCCTGGCGATTGAAATCGCGGCAACCATTGCGAAGCCTGCCCTGAGCCTGCCGAAGGGCAGGCTTCGCAATGGTTGGTGCAGTTCTAGCTGCCGGACAGCGAAGTAGTTGCGCCAGAGGATTTCAGGATTCGGTCCGCTACGTTTGCGTCCCGGCATCACTTGTGCTACAATCGGCAGTAGTTGAACATGGTTAAGCGTTCCCCGTGAATTTGGACGGGGTCTCGCGTTGTAATTGTTGAAATGTCGGATCAACCTCCACAAACGAACATCTTCTTTGCCTGTGATTTGCCAATGACCGAGGCGACACCGGGCCTTATCCCGTGTGTGTGCCTGGGTCATTTGTTTTTGCAGTGTCCTGAGCTTTCGCCTGAGGCTCAGGCCGAAGGCTTGTCGAAGGGATGAGGTGATTATCTTGGAAACCGCAGTGATTGTCCTGGCTGCCGGCGCGGGAACCCGGATGAACTCCCAAAAGCCCAAAGTGCTGCACTCCGTGGCCGGCGCTCCCATGGTCGCCCACGTGGTGCGAGCGGCCACCGCCCTGGGCCCCCGGCAACTCATCGTTGTCGTTGGGCATGGCGCGGAAGACGTGAAGGAGGCCCTCGGACAAGAGCCGATATATGTTGAGCAGGCTCAGCAACTGGGGACTGCCCATGCCGTGCTGCAGGCCCGGAAGCGAGTTGTCGGCACCGCTGAGGCCATCCTGGTGCTTTACGGCGACACTCCCCTGATCACAACGAGCACGCTCGCCACCATGCGCGAACGACACGCCGCAACACGGCCGGCCATCACCATGCTCACCACCCGCCTGGACGACCCGACAGGCTACGGCCGGATCATCCGCGATCCAGGCAATCAGGTGGCGGGCATCGTTGAGGATGCTGTTGCCACCGATCAACAGAGGGAGATCAACGAGATCAACCCGGGTTTCTACATCTTCGATGCTGACTGGCTCTGGCCGGCCCTGGAGCGCGTCCAGAAGAGCCCGGCCGGCGAGTACTACCTGACAGATCTGATTGAGCTCGCCGTCGCCGACGGCCGGGCGGTGGAAGCCTTGGTGTCCGATGACCCACGAGAGACGCTGGGAATCAACACCCGTGCTCAGCAGGCCGAGGCGGAAGCGATCCTGCGAGATCGGCTTCGCCAGCACTGGCTGGAGGCCGGCGTGACCATGATCGACCCCTCATCGACCTGGATTGATGCTGATGTGAGCATCGGCGCCGACACGATCCTGTATCCCGACACATACCTGCTGGGGCGCACCGTCGTTGGTGAGGGGTGCCGTCTGGGACCAGGCACTCTGATTCGCGACAGCGCCGTTGGGAATCGGTGTGAGATCATCTTTTCGATGATCGAGGAGGCGGTGTTGGAAGAGGGTGTTGATGTCGGGCCATACTCGCACCTGCGCCGCGGCGCCCATCTGGGGCGAGGCGTTCACATCGGCAACTTCGGCGAAATCAAGAATTCAACGCTGGGACCGGGTGTCAAGATGGGGCACTTTAGCTACCTGGGCGATGCGACTGTCGGCGAAGGGGTGAACATCGGTGCCGGCACCATCACCTGCAACTACGACGGCGAAAAGAAGCACCCGACCGTTATCGGAGAGCGCGCTTTCATCGGCAGTGACACCATGCTCGTGGCACCGGTCACCGTCGGAGCCGAGTCCCGAACCGGCGCCGGCTCCGTTGTTACCCGCGACATCCCACCCAGGAGCCTGGCCTACGGCGTGCCGGCTCGCGTGCGAGACCCCAAGTGAGGCAATTGTGTTAGACCCAAGCAGTAGTATCTGGTTTCTCACCGCATTCCTGGTCATCTTTCTGATATTGACCGCACTGACGGCGGCCGCAGAAGCCGTATTGACATCGTTGAATCGAGTCCGACTGAAGGCACTGATTAACCGTGGCGTGTCGCGAAGCGCGGCAATCGAATCACTGGTAGAAAACCCGCACCGATCGATGGTGACCCTCCTCATCCTGAATGGCCTGGGGCTCATCGGGGCGGCCAGTGCAGCCACACTTTTGGCGCTCCGCCTGGCCCAGGCCGGTTGGCTTGAGTTCGCCTTCCTGCTGGCCGTGGCGCTGCTACTCCTCGCGTTCGCACAGATTATTCCGAAAGCCTGGGCTGTCAGCCGGCCCGAGCAGGTAGCCGGCGTCGTGGCCGGCCCCATCAAGCTGATAGTCACCTTGTTGTGGCCTGTAGTCCGTCTGTTCGACCTGCTATCCCGAGGTGTCGGTCGGGTGGCCGGCAGTGAAGCTCAGCCTATCGTCGAGGGCCTGATGATGAGCGAAGAAGAGTTGCGATTGCTGGTCGGGGCCGGCGAGGAAGAGGGCCTGATCGAAGAAGACGAGCGGGAAATGATCGCCGGCATCTTCGAACTCGGCAAGACCCTGGCCCGGGAGGTCATGGTGCCGCGCATCAGCGTGGTCGCCGTCGAAGCCAATACACCCCTGCTTGAGGCGCTGGATGTCGTCATAGAGGCCGGCCACTCGCGCATTCCCGTCTATCGCGACAACATGGACAACATCGTCGGCATCCTGTACGCGAAGGACCTGCTCAACTATCTCCGTGACGGCCAGACGAACGTACCCCTGTGTGATATGGTTCGCGAGGCCTACTTCATCCCCGAATCCAAACACGTGGACGAGTTGCTCCAGGAATTGCAGGAGCGCAAAGTCCACATCGCCATCGTGGTGGATGAGTACGGCGGCACAGCCGGCCTGGTAACAATCGAGGACTTAATCGAGGAGATTGTGGGCGAAATCCAGGACGAATACGACCGCGAAGAACCGTTCATGGAACGGATCAGCGAAGACGAGATCATTTTCGATGCGCGGGTCGATCTGGATGATGTCAACCGGCTGATGTCTCTCAATCTACCAACCGAGTATGGCGATACGCTGGGGGGCCTGGTCTTCAGCGAACTGGGCAAAATACCGGTACCGGGAGATTGGGTTCAGGTGAACGGTGTGACCATCGAAGTGTTATCCGTGGTGGGCCGGCGGATCAAGAAGGTGCGCGTGGTCAGAGATCGCCTGGACACTGGCGGATTGAATGGCACTCGCATCGATCTGGGCAGAGCCAAAGGCCACAACCATCGCGGCCTGGTTGAGGATGCGCCGGCGTGACCAGCCCACACGAAAGCTTGCCCCCGGACGACGACCAACTGGTCGAACAGGCCAGGCTGGCCCGGCAGCAGGCTTACGCCCCCTACTCCCGCTTCCAGGTGGGCGCGGCGCTGCTGACAAAATCGGGGCAGGTCTTCACCGGGGCCAACGTAGAGAATGCCGTCCATGGCCTGGCCATCTGCGCCGAGCGAAATGCCATTTTCCAGGCGGTGGCCCGTGGTGAGCGCGAATTCGAGGCTATTGCCGTCGTGACGGAGCCGGGTGTTACTCCATGCGGTGCATGCCGGCAAGTCATGCAAGAATTCGACCATGGCTCCCTGCGGGTTATCGTCGCGGATACTGCCGGCAACAACCGTACCTACCTCCTCGCCGAATTGCTGCCGGATGCCTTCACCGCGGAGAGCCTTCCCACCGTCGCCGACAGTGCTGGAGACTTCGCCCCAGGATGAAAGCGCAGATCATCAACACGCTGATGGAATCGCGCCAATTAGACAAGGAGACAAGCCATGCAATCGCCGTTTCCAGGAATGGACCCATATCTGGAGCGTCCTGGGCTGTGGCATGAGGTACACACATTGTTGATGGCTCAATTGGCCCTCTACCTTGGCCCCTTGGTTGCTCCTCGCTATCGCGTGGTCGTAGAGCGACGTACCTATCTGGCTCTGTCGCAGCCGGATGACGTGGTAGGCATGCCCGATCTGGGTGTTGTGGAGAGCCGCTCCGAGGAGCCGGTGTCGCAGGGAGCACCGCTGCCCGGCTCTCAAATGACTCCGCTGATTGCTGAGCTTCCCCAACCGGAAGAACGTCGGGAGCGCTACCTGGAGATCCGCGAAGTGGGCACGGGTGATCTGGTCACGGTCGTTGAGCTGCTGTCTCCCGACAACAAGCGTCCTGGTGAAGGGCGGAAACAGTATGAGCAGAAACGCTTACACGTGCTCAGTACCCTGACACACCTGGTGGAAATTGACCTGCTGCGTGCCGGCCAACCGATGCCGATGCGCATCCTGGGAAACGGTCGCGCTGCCTCGTACCGCATCGTGATCAGCCGTTCCCATCGCCGTCCGCAAGCGGAGGTGTACCTGTTCGGCATCCGTGATCCGCTTCCTGGGTTCCGGCTGCCCTTGCAGCCGGGGGATGAGGAGCCGATGGTGGACCTGGGGAAGCTCCTGCATGAAATCTATGACCGGGCCCGTTTTGACCTGGCGGTGGATTACACTCAGCCGCCGCCGCCACCGTCCCTATCTGAGGAAGATGCCGCGTGGCTGGATGAACGGTTGTGGGCGGCAGGGCTACGAGAACAGAGCGTTGATTAACGCTGGTCGGTGGTCATCGGGCCGGTGAACAGGCGCAGGCAGACCAGAAGCCGGGAGGGAGGATGGATCCCATCAAAGTCTTGCTGGCTGAAGACCACCACATGGTGCGGGCCGCCTTCGCCCGCTACCTGGCCGGCACGCCGGACATCCAGGTGGTGGGGGAGGTGGCCGATGGCGGTGAACTGATGCCGGCGGTGGCGGCAGCCCAGCCGGATGTGGTGCTGCTGGACGTGGTGATGCCGGGGCTGGACGCGCCCCAGGCGACGCGGGCATTGAAGGCGGCGTACCCCGATCTGAAGGTGCTGGTGCTGTCGGCCCACAAGCGGGAAGCTTACGTATTGGGCCTGCTGGAGGCGGGGGCGGCGGGGTACATGCTGAAGGACGATGCGCCGGCGACGCTGGTGGCGGCGATACGGGCGGTGGCGCGGGGGGAGATGTGGCTGAGCCCCCAGGTGACGGAGCTGGCCCTGGGGCGGAGGGAGACGGGGCCGGCGCTGACACCACGGCAGAGGGAAGTGCTGCGCCTGTTGGCGCGGGGGTACAGCAACGACCGGATCGCGCAGGAGCTGGGCCTGCGGGAGCGGACGGTGAAGAACCACGTGAGCCGGCTCTACCGCAAGCTGGGGGTGCGTTCGCGGACGGAAGCGGTATTGTATGCGGTGCGGCAGGGGTGGGTGGAGGTGGAGGAGTAGGCGTAGAGAGAGGAGCGCGGAGAAATGGAGCCCCGGGGGTTGTGATCCCGGGGGCTTTTGTGTTGCCTGGGGGAGAGGTTCCTGCTGGAGATTGGTACTTTGGTACCACGTTGGGTGGCGAAGGTTGGTACCAAGATCCCAAGCCAGATGGTACCTTTGCCTCTTGTGGAGGGAGTGAGTTTTTTGGTAAAATGGGGCTGAGGATGAAGCAGATTCGTTCGAAGGAGGGGGCGAAAGCCCTGGAGGGCGAGGAGGTGAATAATCATGGAACGATATCTCCTTTTCGATGCCGGCTGTTCCGTCTGCAACCAACTTGCCCAGGCCATCGAAGAGGCGGCCGGGGGCAAGCTGGAAGCCATTAGCATCCGCGAGCGGAGGGCGATGAAATGGCTGGATCAGGCCTACCCCGCCGGCTGGGAGCACCAGCCCTACCTGATGACGGTGGACGGGGGCCGCGTGCAGGCATTCGCCGGCCTGGGCATGGCATTGCGGCTGGGGTGGCTGCTGGGGCCGCGCCAGGGGTGGCGCGTGTGGAATCTGGCGTTGCGGTACGGGGTGGCCTTGCCGGCCGGCGGGGAGTTCTCGGCGGAGCGGCGGGGGTTCCTGAAACGTGTGGGTGGGCTATTAGCCGGGCTGATACTGATTAGGGATCCAGGTGAACCCTGGTTCCCGACCGAACCCCGGGTTCCAGGAGAAGATTCCACCGACTCGATTTGCTATGGGTGCAGTTGCTGCTGGGGAACTGTGTGGGAAGAGGGCTGCTGCTGTGGTCTCTGTTGCGGTGACCAAGGGACATATGACTACTGTCGATGGTACCTCTACGTGTGGAAAGGCATAAGCTGTGACTGTGGATGGAACTGCAGTACCTCTCCGTGCGTCTCGCACACTCTCTGTGCTTGCTAGCTCTGAATCCAAGGGGTGATGACCATGCAGATACGAACATACTCGCGCATTGACTTGTTCCCACTGGCAGGTCTACTGCCGCTTATGGTCCTCGGGTTATGGCTTCTCTGGCAGGGCCTGCCAGGGGCAATGCCGCTGTTTTCACAGTTTGTGCAATCTGGAGGTGAATCCATGAATGACTTTCCCTTTCTCTATGTGGAAGTTGACGGGCCGCCGGACAACATGCGACAGAACGTACGCGTGCAATTGACAGAAGAAGGACAGAAAGAGAAACCTGTAGCGAACAGGCATGGCTTCCATATGCCGGGCAGCCAGCCTTTAGCGGAGGCTCCCCCCTCTTTACGTGAGCGAGCTCCTATTCCGGCCTATCTGCCACCGAACATCAGGAGAGAGGAGGCTCTGATCAGCGAACACGTTTCGTCACAAGGGAAGGGCCAATCTACGGTGATCCTTCGTTATCCTGGCCCATTGGATCAACCGATAGTTTCCCTCACCATCATGCGCTCACCTGCACCACCGCGTGATTTTTGGCCCGTGCCTGTGCCGGTGCAGAGGGGCTTCGTCCACCCTGTTGTCCGCCCCCCTCTCCGAGGCTACGTCATCCGGGGCACTTGGGCAGCCGGTGTGGATCCCGTCTCTGGCCAGGGAGACATGCGGTGGGGGGAAAGAATGGTCACATCCTTAGGCTTCCTGCAAGGAGAAGACGTGATTACAGTGTTGGGCCGGCCTGCTGACGCTTTCTCGGAGGAAGATCTAATTAAGGTGGCTCTTTCCCTCTTACTACCCGCGCCCTGAAGCACCGCGCGGGATCCTGGAAAACTGGATCAAATCAGAACGGGATTCGATATCGGCTGATAGCCGATTCGAGGCTTGGCCTCGACGAGATGCTCAGGATTGCCGAGTCGTTGGAGTAAAGAGAGACGATCATCAACACCGTATAGGAGGTGAATCCGATGCCCACCCTACCGCATGTGATCCATCAGTTGGCCACCGACCCGGCCTTCCGCGCCAAAGTGGCGGCGGGGGCTCCCGAGGTCCTGGCCGGCCTCCCCCCGGAAGAACAGGAGCTGCTGCTGTCACTGCGCCATCGCCTGGCCCTGTCTCCCCAGGCCCTGGTGCGGTGCATGACCGATCCTGCTTCACCGCTCCCCAACTGGCCAGCCCCCCTCGCCCCGCGCAAGCAACCGCGTTCAAGCCAACCTTAAGCCGTGACACCTGGGGACGAAGCCGGCGACACCCTCTACACCCACCTGGATGATTTCCTGTGCGAGGCCCTTCCTGCTTCGCCGCTGCGTTCTCTGCTGCGCACCCTGATCCAGCGGGAGCGCGCTCGTCAGCGGGTGGCCCCGGCCGTTGCCCGGTTGCCCCTCCTCACCTGCGCCCTGGTGGGGGGCTCCCCCGCCGCCGCCCTGCCGGCGGCCCTGGCCTGGAACCTGCTGCAACTGGCGGCCCAGCTCCTGGATTGTCTGGAAGACGGCGCGTCGCTGCACGAACTGGCCCCTTCCCTGCAACCGCCGCAGGCTTTGAACGCCGCTACCACCTTGCTCTGCCTGGCCTTCCGGACCCTGGATCCGTCCCCTCATTCCGCAGCCGACCCCCTGGGCCGGGTCCGCCGCCGGCTCAACGAGGCGGTGCTGGCCGCCTGCCTGGGCCAGCACCGCGATCTGAGCGTGACTGCGAATGCCGATTGCACCCTGGATGAGTACCGGGAGATCATCGGAGCCAAATCGGGCCGTCCCTTCGCCTGGGCCGCCGCAGCCGGCGCCCTGCTGGGTGGCGCGCCCGCACCTCAGGTTGCCGCCGGCCACGATTTCGGGTACAATTTGGGCGTACTGATCCAACTGGCCGACGACTGGGCCGACCTCTGGGCTCCCGATGGACGGAGTGACCTGGCCCAGGGCCGCTGCACCCTGCCGGCCTCGTACGCCCTGGCCGTGGCACCCGCTGGCGAGGGGCAGCAACTGGCCCGCTGGCTGGCCGCAGCCCCCCGCTGCCTGGCCGCCGAAGTCAAGGCCCGCCAGGCCATCATCCGCCTGGGCGCGCCGCACTATCTGTTGGTCGAGGCCGGGCGCTGCCGCCGGCGCGCTTTGGAGGCGCTCAGCACCCTTGGGTCAGGTGTACAGCCCTCCGACCCCTCGACAGAGCCTGGGACAGGCTCTGCTCAGGGCAGACGCAGCGAGCCCTGCGTGGCCACCCCGGTATGGGATGAGTTGGTTGCTTTGCTGAACCTGGTCGGCCCTTGCAGTGACATGGAGTCTGTCCTGTGAGTACAACTTCCGAGGTGGTGGCGACGGCCCGGCCGCCAGCCGGGCTGGCAGGCCGCATCAGCGTGGTCTTGCTCTGCACCGCCGGCATAGCCTTGCTGACCCTCATCGTTGGCTCCCTCCCCACGGCCTGGTCCCGACCCTACGTGGGGCTGGACTGGTCGTGGGCCAGGGGAGAGGTGACCGAGGTGGATAAGGCGGGGCCGGCCGAAGCAGCCGGGCTGCGCCAGGGTGACCGGATCATCGCTGTGGGGGAAAACCCCGGCGTGGCCGGTCTGGCCGGGATCACCGCCGGCCGGCCTGTGTCCCTCGCCATCCGGCGTGCCGGCCGGCTACAAGAGATCACGCTGGTGCCGGCTTCCCCCACGGCGTGGCAACGCCTGGGCCGGCTGGAACCGTTGCTCATTGCCTTGTGCTACGCACTGTTAGGGTTCCTCGTCTGGGCGCGGTGGCCCTACCGCACCCAGACGGTTCTCTTTCTGCTGGTCTGTCTCCTGGGGGCGGCCGTGCTGACTTTCGGCATCCTGGCCACCGTGGCGCTACTGTGGGCGGTGCGAGGGTTTCTCGTGGCCTTCCTGTTTCTCTCGCCGCTGTTAATCCACTTTCACCTTCATTTCCTTCACCGGCGACGGCTGCCCGGGGGTCGGCTCATCCTGGGGGGATTGTACGGCCTGGCCCTGGCCCTGGCCGTGCCGATGGGCTGCTGTGGCTCCTTCCTCGGCCACCCCTGGATTCTTCTGGCTCGCACCGGCGCCCGCCTCTTCTTCGCCGTGGCGTCGGCTGTGACGCTGGGGCTGTTGCTGTGGGCCTACCGGACCTCCTCCCCGGCCCATCGCCGGCGCATCCGCCTGGTGGCCTTCGGCACCCTGCTGGCCTTTGCCCCGCTGATCCTCCTGGCTGTTCTTCCCGAGGCGCTGACGGGCACGCCCCGGCTGCCCTACGAACTCACCTTCCCCTTCCTCCTGCTCATCCCCCTGGCCTATGCCTATGCCATCGCCAAAGAGGACCTCTTCCACATCGACCGGCTGGTGAACCGGGGCGTCGTCTATCTGATGTTGACTCTCCTCCTGGCGCTTCCGGCCCTGGGGCTGGCGACTGCCCTCTCCCGCCTGGCGCCGGCCGGCTGGCAGGGACATCCCCTGATCTGGACCCTCTTCGCCCTGCTGGTGGGGGTGGCTTTCGCCCCGCTGCGGACGCGGTTGCAGGCCCTGGCCGACCGGCTTTTCTACGGCGGCTGGTACGACTATCGCACGGTGGTGGAGGAGATCAGCCGGGGACTGTCCCGGGTTGACGACGAAGAAACCCTGGCGGCACAGTTGGTAGATCGGCTGCGGGCGCGGATACCGGTGGGATGCGCCTGCCTGTGGCTGGTGGAGGCAGGGGCGTGGCGCCAGGTCCGGGGCGCGGGATGTCCGATGTCTGCGGTCGGCCGTCCGCCGGACCGGATCGCCGCAGCCCGGGAACCGATGGCGGCCGCTGGCGAGGGTGACTGTCCCGAAACCGTCTTGTGGGTTCCCTTGCGCCATCACGGCCAACTGCGCGGCGCGCTGGCGCTGGGGCCCAAGGCAGGGGGCGAGCCCTTCGGTGATGGGGATCTCTGCCTGCTGACCGCCGTGGGCCGGCAGGCGGCCGTGGCCGCCGAAAACGTGCGCCTGGTGACGACGCTGCGGCAGCGCGCCGAAGAGATCGACCGCCTGCATCAGCAGCTCCTGACCAGCCGCGAGGAAGAGCGCAAGCGCCTGGCCCGGGAGCTCCACGACCAGATCATCCAGGACCTGCTGGCCCTGAGCTACAGTCGCCCCGGGGTCCAGTTCCTTGAGGAGGCCCCGACCCAGACGTGGGCCGTCCCGCGCGCCTACTTCCAGCAGATCCTCGACAACCTGCGCCAGATATGCTATGAGCTCCGCCCGTCAACCCTGGACGACCTGGGCCTCATCGCCAGCATTGCCGACTTCGCCGGGGAGTTCGGAGAACAGCACAGACTGCCCATCCACCTGGCTTTGCCACCCTCGGAATCGGACAACGGGCTGCCGGAGGAGATCATCCTCACCCTCTTCCGCACGCTACAGGAGGCGCTGCGCAACGTCGTCCGTCACGCCGAGGCCCGGCAGGCGTGGGTGACGTTGGAGATCAGGCAGGAGGCCGGCAACCCTTCACCGACGCCGACGGAGATTGTGCTGACGGTGCGGGACGACGGCCAGGGGTTTGTCGTGCCCCGGCGGCTGGGGCTCCTCACCGCTGACGGCCACTTCGGGCTGGCCGGCCTGAAGGAGCGGCTGGCGATGGTGGAAGGTACCTTGACAGTACACTCAACACCAGGCCGGGGAACGGCGGTAGTGGCCACCGCCCCCCTCAGCCAATCCCCGGAACCGAAACCCCTCTGTGGGACTTCCGGGCATTGATCTGCTCCGAAAACAGTTGGCTGGATGGCTGGATGGCTGGATGGCTAGGCACTCTGCAAGCCAACAAGCCATCTAGCATTTTCGTGCTTCAGGGTGTCCCACCGGGACATGTTGACTGCTCTGCGCAAGTCTCAGACATCCAGCGTTTGCTCCGCCTCACAATCTCGGTTATAATCAGTGCTTGAGAATGACCACAGTCCACAGAACAGAGAGTAAACGCACATGGCCTCTTTACCTCCAATTGTCCATAACGTCCTGGGGAAGGAAGCGAGCGAGGAACTCGCCCGCTGGATCGACCAGCGCATTCGTGAGCGGGCGGTTCCCCGCGACGAATAGCGTACGGAGCAATCAACGGTGGCTGCTCGCCACCGTGGACTTTCAGTCGCGAAACGGAGAGCAGACTTTGTATGGATCAGCGACGCCAGCGACTCTATCGCACACCTGCCATCGTGCTGAAGCGGCAAGACTTCGGGGAGGCCGACCGCATCCTGACGCTCTTCACGCCGGCCCAGGGCAAGCTGCGCGTCATCGCCAAAGGCGTACGCAAGATCACCAGTCGCAAGAGCGGACATGTCGAGCTGTTCACGTATAGCAATCTGCTGATCGCCAAAGGGCGCAATCTGGACATCGTTACCCAGGCCGAGACGATCAAGCCGTTTCGCGCCCTGCGAGAGGACCTCTCGCGAATCACCTACGCCTGCTACGTTGCCGAACTGGTCGATCAGTTCACTGAGGATCGTGACGAGAACCGGCCCTTGTTCGACCTGTTACTTGCGGCACTCCAGGCCCTGTGCGAGACGGATGATCTCCAGCGCACAGCGCGGCATTTCGAGCTACGGCTCCTGGATGCTGTCGGCTATCGCCCTCAGTTGTTCCGATGTGTTCAGTGCGGCAGAGAGATCGAGCCGGTGGATAATTTCTTCGGCCTGGAAGTGGGGGGGGTTCTGTGCCCGAAGTGCATTGTCAGCATCCCTGATAGGCTGCGTCCTGAGCCTGTCGAAGGGCTGCGTCCTGAGCCTGTCGAAGGGCTGCGTCCTGAGGTCCCTCCCGAGCCCGTCGAGGGGCCTGTCG
>CAZHMV010000151.1:0-13402 GCA_964532665.1 uncultured Anaerolineales bacterium | reverse complement strand
CAATGGGAGAGCGATTCCCATCGATACAGAATTCGATGTTGAACTCGCCAAGGCAATCGCCGGCCTCGAATCATACAACAAACACCTGTACCGCCCGAACACTTATCTGCACAAATGGTGGGCGCGGCGCTGTGGCAGCACGTTTCGCCTGATTCTCAAGCATCTGGTGGAAAATGAGCATCAACGCGACTACTATGCACCCGGTGGGCTCGAGGGCAAGATCATCCTCGATCCGATGATGGGCGGCGGCACGACCCTACACGAAGCGATTCGCCTGGGCGCCAACGTCATCGGCGCAGACATCGACCCGATCCCCGTCCTCCAGGCTCGGGCCACATTATCGGATATTCCATTGAGCGACTTAGAAGCGGCCTTCGACGGATTCTACCGCGCGCTGCGCGTCGAGCTCGGCCCCTTCTTTGTCACAGCGTGTCCCACCTGCGGGCAAACGACGGAGATGCGCCTCACACTGTATGGCTTGCGCCGGACGTGCGAGTGCGGGCCGGCCCTCTTCGTGGACTCGACTGTGCTGCGCCACGAACCCGATGGCGCTTCGATCCGGATTTGCCGGCGTTGTCACGCTATCACTCGCAACGATGACGCGTGCCATTGCCTACAGCCGTCGGTCACCGACAGGCCACCATTGGTTGAAAAGGGCACCAAGGCGTGCGAGACCTGCGGAACACCGTACCGAGACGACTTCGAAGCGCCGTACTACACCCGTTACACCCCGCTGGTGATCGTCGGTCAATGCCCGCAGCACGGCCTCTTCTTCGCCCAACCCACCCTGGCCGACCTGGCCTGCATCGAGCGCGCCGATGCCAGACGCGCCGGCCTCGATTTCGGCCCATCAGAAGACTTTGCTGTCGATCCTGGCCCCAAATCCAGCGACCTCATCCGGCGTGGTATCACCAACTACCTGGACCTGTTCTCAAGCCGGCAGTTGCTCTACCTGCGACAGGCGATGGACCTGTTGCCCTCGTTCGACCCGCTCGTCCGCCTGAATCTGGCACTGCTGGCCTCGACATCCTTGGAGTTCAACTCGATGCTGTGCGGATACAAGGGGGGCCACAAACGCCGGCCAGGTGCCATTCGCCACACCTTCTCCCATCACGCCTACTCGTTCCCATACACCGCGTTGGAAAACAACCCGCTCTATCCCGAAAAGGCGTCGGGGACCCTTCAAAGCCTGTTCCACACGCGCGTTCGTCGGGCTCGCCAGTGGGCCTTGCAGCCGAAGGAGCGGATCATCAAAGATAGCACTTCGCGCACAGTTTCCTTGAGGGGCGAAGTTGACATTGGTACCGAAGTTCGCCAGGCAGTCGATTTGCGCTCGGGTACGCGCCGCTTCTTGCTCATCCAGGGCTCGTCTGCCTCGCTAGACCTGGATGCGGACGGCGTGGATTACGTCGTCACCGACCCGCCGTATTTCGACAGCGTGCAGTACAGCGACCTGGCAGCCTTTTTTCGCGTCTGGCTCAAACGCCTGGTCCCGACGGATGTTCAGTGGGACTATGACCTGGCAGAGTCGGCCGTCGATCCGCACGCCGGCGGTGAGGGGCAGTACACCGAGGTGCTGAGCGCGATCTTTGCCGAGTGCCATCGCGTCTTGCGCAAAGACGGGGGCCGGTTCGTCTTCACGTTTCACCACTGGAACCCCAGAGGCTGGGCGGCGCTGACGTTAGCCCTGAAGCATGCGCGTTTCGTGCTTTTGAATCGGTATGTGGTCCATTCGGAGAACCCGGTATCCGTCCACATCTCCAACCTGAGGGCGCTGACCCACGATGCGATTCTGGTGCTGGCGCCAGTGGAAGCGCGCACTGTTCGACATTGGGACCTACCGGCTGCCGTCTGCAAGACTGACAGCCTCAGCTTCTGTGAGGATTGCGCCACGGCGCTGGGGTGGATGCTGAACGCTGATCTTGCAGATGCTGAGATTGAGCTACAATGGAGCAGATTACTTGAACAGTAGGAGGTACCCATGCCCGGATACGAAATCCCACCCCGACAGAAGCCGGCCACCGACGACGGCTACTTCGAGCAGTTGACGAAAGCCGTGTTCCAGGCCGGCTTCAGTTGGAAGGTGATCAACAACAAATGGCCCAACTTCCGGCGGGCCTTCGACGGCTTTGACATCGACAAAGTGGCAGCCTACGACGATCGGGATGTTGACCGGCTGTTGGGCGACGAAGGTATCGTGCGCAATGGCCGGAAGATCGCCGCAACCATCGAGAACGCCCAGGAGTTCCAGCGCATCATCGACGAGTATGGCTCCTTTCATGCCTATCTACGCTCCATGGACGACTGGCCGTATGCCCGGCGGCGCAAGGAACTCGCGGGTCGGTTCAGAAACTTCGGGCCGACGGGTGTGTTTACGTTCCTGCACTGCGTCGATGAGGAGGTTCCCGATTGGGAAGATAGAAATAGGTGAGGAGTGCACGTGGAACTGAACAACGACCAACTCCTGGAAATCTACTACTGGATGCGGCTGACGCGCGCTGTGGATGATCGGCTGATGCTCCTCTACAACCAGGGCAAGGTGCTGGGAGCTGCCTTCTCCCAACGCGGACACGAGGCGGTCTCTGTCGGCACAGCCTACGCTCTGGGTCCCCAGGATGTCATGGCACCCATGCACCGCGACATGGGCTCCTACCTGGTGCGAGGCATGACCCCGAAGCGGATCATGGCTCAGCACCTGGGTCGGGTCGCCGGCCCCACCCGAGGCCGAGACGGGAACATGCACGGCCTGGGGGACCTCAGCCTGGGAATCATCGGCTTCGTGAGCATGATCCCCGACTCGCTGCCTGTGACCGTGGGCGTGGCGCTGTCGTTCTGGCTGCGGGAGGAACCGCGCGTGGCGATGACCATCTTCGGGGACGGGGCCACCAGCACGGGCAAGTGGCACGAGGCGCTGAACTTCGCCGGCGTGTTCCAACTGCCGGTGGTGCTCATCGCCGAGAACAACCAATACGCCTACTCCACACCCACATCCCGCCAGTTCGCCGTCCAGGACATCGCCGACCGCGCCGCCGGCTACGGCTTCCCCGGCGTCGTGGTTGACGGCAACGACGTGTTGGCAGTCTACGAGGCCGCCCGAGAAGCAGTTGAACGGGCGCGTCGGGGCGAGGGACCCACGCTCATCGAGTGCAAGACCATGCGCATGCGCGGCCACGCTGCTCACGACAACGCCGAATACGTACCCCCTGAGTTGTTGGAGGAGTGGGAACAAAAGGACCCCATCCGACGCTACGAGCAGGCCCTGCAGGAACTGGGCATTCTCACGCCAGAAGCTCAGCAAGAGATCGACGAGCGAGTGGCGACTGACCTGCAAGACGCCCAATCCTTTGCCGAGCAAAGCCCCCTACCCGAGCCGGCGGACCTGGAGAGGGGCTTGTATCATGAGGTAGGATGCTACTGGGACCAAGAGATC
This sequence comes from uncultured Anaerolineales bacterium, assembly GCA_964532665.1. Classification (GTDB taxonomy): domain Bacteria; phylum Chloroflexota; class Anaerolineae; order Epilineales; family JAANWY01; genus CAZHMV01. The sequence continues at coordinate 9,972 of CAZHMV010000151.1, read as the reverse complement.
AGTGATCAGTAAACAGTAATCAGTGATCAGTCAACACGCCCCTACGAGGCTCCACGAAGCATGAAAATGGCTGGATGGCTGGATGGCTCACATTGTTACCGCCCAGCCATCTAGCCATTAGCCATCTAGCCAACTATTTTTGGAGTAGTTTGGCTTGCGGATCACCGGCGATCAGTTCTGCTAGCCAGTCCTGGGCATCCCCAGCAAGCGATTAGACCCTCTGGTAGCCGTTCGCCAGCACCCGATTCAGCCGCCAGGCGCGTATCGTCGTCTGGTGCCTCGTGAGCGGCCTGGTAGTGCCCTTCCGCCTTTTCCAGTTGCTTGAGCGCCAGGCGTTCCAGGTCCCGCAGCGTCTGACCGGCCTTGTCCAGGATGTGCCAGATATCCTTCTTGACAAAGGCGGAGAATTTCGCTATAATATCGATTGACTGGTTAGTCAGTCAACAATTGCTGGAGGGGTGGAACTGTGAGGTATTTCGATGTCACCTCGAGCACCTGAGGAGACACAAAGGATTCGCGAGGAGCGCCAAGCCGAGATTCTCGCGGCAGCCACGGAGTTGTTCGCCGGGAAGGGGTTCCACGAGACCAAGGTGTCGGAGATCGCGGCGCGGGCCGGCGTCAGCCAGGGCACCGTTTACTGGTACTTCGACTCCAAGGAAGCTCTGTTCGAAGCAGCTTTCAGGAACCAGTTCGAAACGTTTGTACAGCCGCTATACGAAATCGTCGCAGATCAGGAGCGCTCCACGGCCAAGAAGTTGATGGACATCGCAGAGGCGTCCATAGACGTGTTCGCCAACAACATCGAACTGGTTTTCGTCATGCTTCAGGTGATGGCGACACAGGAGGTGGCCGGCATCATCACCCACGACTTCAGAGAGTACTACGACGAATTCAAGGTGATTCTCACACCGCTTTTCGAAGAGCTTGGCGACCCTGACCCGGCGGCCACAACTTCCATGTACATCGCAGTACTCGATGGCTTGATGCTCCAATGTCTTCTCGGACCAGATTGGTTCGACCGCGACCGCGTCCTGGCTCAAATCAAGGCAAAGTTCAATCTCAAGGAGGGATAATCATGGGAATCGCTATTCTGGCCATTGTCTTGGCGATCATTGGCGTGCTGGTTGGCTGGCTGGCCCCGGCGGTGGTCAACAGCCGGCGGCCCTACGGCATGGGCGGCGACATCATCGCCTGCCTCATCATCATGGTCGTAGTCGGGGTCATCGAATGGCAGTGGATCATGCCACTCTTCAACTTCCCAGGGTGGGTGAACCTCAGTGCGGCCATCGGCGACCCATTCGTGCTGAGCCTGATCGTGTTGTGGCTCATGCGCAAGATCAAGCCGGCAGTGCCGGAAGGCCGCTAGGGTGTGTAAAGGAGATTGGAGACTAGCGATTGGAGATTAGTCGCCACGCCCCTGACGGGGCTCCATGAAGCATGAGAATTGCTGGATGGCTGGATGGCTCATATTGTCACCGCCCTGCCATCTAGCCATTAGCCATCTAGCCAACTTTTTTGGGAGCAGGGATGACAATCTCCAATTCCTAATCTCCAATCTCCAATCTCCAATCTCGAATAACACGTGGAGGGAAAAACGATGACCACTACAGCGCCCCAGGTACATCCACCACGCGGATGGAAACGGATAGCATGGCGTCTGCCCATCTGGCTCTACCGCGCCCGGCTGGGCTGGTTGCTGGGCAGCCGATTCCTGCTGTTGACTCACACCGGTCGAAAGAGCGGCCTGCCCCGCCATGCGGTCCTGGAAGTGGTGCGTCATGACCGTGCTACGAACACCTACTTCGTCGCCTCCGGTTTCGGCGAGAAATCGGATTGGTTCCGCAACGTGATGAAAACGCCGCAGGTCGCCATTCAGGTGGGCCGGCGCGAGATGGCCGCGACCGCAGAGCGCCTGCCTCTCGAAGACGCCGAGCGCGAGCTGTTGGACTACGGACGCCGGCATCCCAGGGCGCTGCGCAATCTGGCCCGCATCCTCGGGTACCGGATTGAGAACACCGAGGAGGATGTGCGTGCCCTGGCCCAGGTGGTGCCCATCGTGGCTTTTCGGCCGGCCTGACCTGGCGGCGCACGCCGTCTGCGATAAATGGAGCATATCATGATTGCCTGGATCAACTTTGCTGTGCTGGTCGTTTCAGCTATCCTCTGTCTGTACTTCTACGTGAAGAGCGCCGGCCCGGCGGCTTTGGAGCAGAAGATCGGACCAGCCGCCTACGCGAAATGCACCCGCTATCGAATGCTGGCCTCGATTTTCATGACCATCGCCGGCGTCAACTACGTGGTCTACTATTTCTACCCGCTGCCCATCCCGCTGCCGCGAACCTTCCCCTGGCCGTGGTGGGTTTCGGCCCTGATCGCGGTCGTGATCGCCGTTCCATCGGGCTATGTGTGGGTGCGGGGGATGAAGGATGCCGGCGAAGAGACGATGTTCGTGAAGAAGGAGCATACCCTCTACGGCGGCATCTACGAGAAGGTCCGACATCCCCAGGCGGTCGGTGAATTGCCCTACTGGTGGGTCATTGCCTTCCTGCTCCACTCGCCGTTTCTCGTGCTGTTCTCTTTCATCTGGGTCCCGATCTTCGCCATCATGTGTTGGGCCGAGGAGCAGGACCTTGTCCTGCGCTATGGGGAAGCCTACGAGGCGTACCGGCAGCGCACCGGCGCATTCGTCCCGAAGCGAGGCTGACCTGACGAGGATCTGGATCGAGGAAAGTCAATGAAGTTCGATGACGATGCTATCAGAAACCTGTACGACAGGTCTGTCAGGATACCCCTGTTCTGGGAGTTGGATGCGTTGTTTGGTCGGGCTACGGAGAATTCGATCTATCGGAAGAAGGCCGTAGCTGCGCTGAACTTAAATGAAGAATCCGTGGTGCTCGATGTAGCTTGCGGTCCGGGCCTCAATTTCAAGGTCATTGAAAGCTACCTGGGCGAGAGGGGAAAGCTTGTTGGTGTAGATCTTTCGTCGGGGGTGTTGGAACTGGCGCGGAAGCGGGTGGAGAAGCACGGGTGGACGAACGTAGATCTGGTGAACCAGAGCATCGTGGATTATGAACCAGGGATGCTGTTCGATGCGGTGCTATGCACGTTTGCGATGACGATCATACCAGCCTATCAGGCCGCGCTGGAGCGGATGTTTGCTTTGCTGAAACCGGCAGGCCGATTTGCGATGATCGGGATGAAGGAGAGCACCTGGAAGGTGTTTCGCCTCCTCAATCCACTGATGGATTGGGCAGGCCGGTGGGTAGGGATCGAGTGGGAGCGTGATGTGGCGGGGTACATTCGGTCGAGGTGCAGGGAGGTGGAGTATGAGGAATGCTTCGGGGGATGGTATTACATCTTGAGCACAACGTCAGAGGAATCATGAACCTGCGACAAACCCTCTCAGTCCTCCGCAAAGAGTGGTGGCACATCGTGCGGGATCGCCGGACGGCGTTGCTGGTGACGCTGTCACCGGTCTTGTTCCTGGTCGTCCTGGCCTACAGCTTTTCCATCGAGATCAAGCAGGTCTCGCTGGCGGTGATGGATCAGGACAAGACCCCCCTCTCGCGGCAGTACCTGGCCACGCTCACGGATTCTGGCGACTTGGTGACGTGCTGTGCTGCTTCAAGCTACGACGAGATCGAGCGCTGGCTGGTGAATGGCCAGGTCAAGGCGGCTGTGGTCATCCCGCCGGCCTTCATGGAGCGCATCGAAGCCGGCCAATCCGCCGGCGTGCAGGTCATCGTGGATGGGACGGACCCAAATACGGCCAACCACGCCATCACCCACATCGTGGGGCGGAGCGAGAGCTTCTCGGGGAATCTGGCGCTGGCCTCGCTGGAGAGGCGTGGCTATCCGATGGCCGGCGAGATCGAGCCCATCGATCTGCGTCTGCGGACCTGGTACAACCCAAGCCTGAAGTTCCTCATCGGGATCGTGCCGGCGCTGATCGGCGTGGTGCTGGGCATGCCGGCGGTTTCGGCATCTCTGGCCATTGCGCGGGAGAAGGAGTGGGGTACGCTGGAGGGCCTGATTGCCACGCCCATTGGCCGGCTGGAACTCCTGGTTGGCAAGCTGATTCCGTACATCATCAGCGGGATGATCACCGTGGTGCTGTGTGCTGCCGTGGCCATCTTCTGGTTCGGCGTGCCTTTCCGTGGCAGCTTCCTGACCTATCTCGTGCTCTCAGCCGATTTCCTGCTAGCCACGCTGAGCATCGGCCTGATGGTCTCGATCCTGGTGAAAAGTCAGCAGGCCGCGATGATCGCTTCGCTGCTGGTCTTCCTGTTCCCCGGCTTCTTCCTGTCCGGCATCTTCATCCCACTGAGTGCCATGGGGGTCATGAAGATGGAAGCCTACATGATGCCCACCACCCACTATGTCCTCATCAATCGCGGCATCTTCCTGAAGGGTGTCGGGGTGGATGTCTTGTGGCCCTGGGCGGTGGCGCTGCTGGGGATTGGCGTTGTGGTGCTGGTGTTGTCGATGTTGTTGTTTAGGAAGCAGCTTTAATGAGAAGAACGTCTTGCGTCTTACGTCTTACGTCTTGCGCAAGGATTGAGACGTAAGACGTAAGACGCAAGACGCAAATCACACCCTTCACAGACAGTCCAAAAAACCGAATGTTAACCCGTATCTGGAATCTCATCGTCAAAGAACTCACCCAACTCCGGCGTGACCGGCTGCTTGGCCCGTTCGTCATCCTGGGGCCGGTGATGGAGCTGGTGATGGTGGCGTATTCGACGTCGGCCGGCATCGCTCACCTGCCCACGGCCATCATCGACCTGGATCGATCACAGCAGAGCCGGGCGTTGGTGGTGGCAATGCAGAACACGGATACCTTCGATCTGCGACGCTACCCGTCCAGCGTTGATGCACTGAGGCCGCTCCTCGACCGGGGGTCTGTGACCGTGGGGATCATCATCCCCCACGGCTTTGCTGCCGATCTGGCCGACGCGGCGACGCCGCCTCCGCAGGTGCAGGTGGTGGTCGATGGATCGGAGCCGGCGGCGGCCGAGACCGCCATCGGTGCTGCCCAGGGCGTGGTGGTCACCTTCGGGCAGCGGGTCAGTGTGATGCCGGCGGCCTTCAGCCAGGGCACGCTGACCCCCATCGATGCCCGGGTGCGGGTGCGTTTCAACGAGGAATTGAAAGAATCCAACTACACCATCCCGTCAGAGATGGGGTTTATGCTGGCCGCCATCGCCATGATGGTGGCGTCGCTGGGGATTGCCCGCGAGCGTGAGCTGGGGACGCTGGAGCAGCTCATGGTCACACCGCTGCGCCCCATCGAGTTGGTCATGGGCAAAGCGGTGCCGGCCATCATCCTGAGCTACATCGTGTTCCTTCTGATGCTGGCGATCTCCTTGATCGGCTTCGGGGTGCCCATGCGTGGCTCATGGCCATTGCTGCTGACGCTGGCCGTCTTCTATCTCTTCGTGGAGCTGGGCTGGGGCATCATGGCCTCTGCCATTTCGGCCACGCAGTTGCAGGCACTGCTGTTGGTTTTCGTCTTCACCATGGTCGAGACCGTCTTCTCCGGCTATGCTTTCCCGGTGGAAAACATGCCGTGGGCACTGCAAATGGTCTCGAACCTGTTCCCCATCAAGCACTGGCTGATCGTATTTCGGAGCATCTTGCTGAAGGGGGCCGGCCCCTCCGCCTACTGGCAGGAGCTGGTGGCGCTGGCGGTGCTGGGGACGGGGATTATGAGCATGACGGTGTTATTGTTGCGGAGACAGAGGTTTGCGTGATGCGTCTTGCGTCTTGCGTCTTACGTCTTACGTCTTACATCTTACGTCAGGATTGGTACGTAAGACGTAAGACGTGTGCCTTGTTTTGCGAGCGACTGGCCGAAGGTGAACCGATGTGCGATTGGCTCTTGACAAAGCTGGCCTTCAGGTGTATAATGCCTAAAACAAACCGCGCGCGCGGTTTGTTTTAGGCGGAGGAGGCGTATGTCACCCAAAGTCGAACCTGAGGCCCTCGAGCGCCGGCGCAGCCAGATACTCCAGGCGGCTCTGGCCTGCTTCTCCCGCAAGGGTTACTACAACACCACCATGCGGGACATCCAGGCCGAGGCGGGGCTAAGCAAGGGCGGGGTCTACCACCACTTTGGCAGCAAGGAAGAGCTCTTCATGTCCCTGTTCGAGCACTGGCTTGCCGGCATCGAGGCAGGCCTGGACGCCATCTATTCGACTGACGTCAGCGCCACGGAGAAGCTGACCTTCATCGCTCAGGCAACCGGCCAACTGTTGGCAAACTCGGCGGACTTCCTGCCGGTGCAAATGGAGTTCTGGGCCTACATGCTCCACAACGAGGCGGTCCGCGAACGTTTCAAGCAGTTTTTCGCGCGCTACCGGGCCGCGTTGGGCAAGATCATTGCTCAGGGTATCGAGCAGGGCGAGTTCCGCACGGTGGATCCCGAGCAGGCTGCATCCCTGGCCCTGGCAGCTTACGATGGCCTGGTGCTGCAATGGGTGGTGGACCGGGAAGCTGTGGATTGGCCGGCCCTCAGCGAGCTGTTGGTGGATGGCTTCATTAACGGTCTGCGCAAACGGTGAACGTGCGATGCGAAAGCTCTGGTCTGTGGTGAAGAACGAATGCCGGCACATGCTCCGCGATCCCTTGAGCCTGAGCCTGGTCACCGCTGGCGCCATGATCGTCATGGCCGTGATGGCCTATGACTTCTCGGTGGATATCCAGCATGTGCCGACGGTCGTGCTTGATTACGATCACAGCCCCTGGTCACGGGCGTACCTGGACGCTTTGCGCGCCGACCCCTTCTTTTCCCTGCGCTTCCGGGCTCAGGACCAGACCGAAATCGAGACGCTCTTGCGCACCGGCCGGGCCAAGGTCGCCGTGATCATCCCCGAGGGATTCAAAGATGACATACACCGGGGCCAGACTGCCAGTGTGCAGATTCTGGTGGATGGGTCCGAATCGAACGTAGCCCACCGCATCGTGGGTCACGCCCAGGCGATTACCGAGAACTTCTCAGTCGGCCTGTTGCTCGATGTGCTGGAACGGACCGGGCTGCTCCAGGGGGAGAACCTATCGGCGCTGGAACTACAAACCCGGGTGCGTTACAATCCGGGCCTCAAGGTGGTGGATAGCTTCGTGCCCGGACTGATGGGCATTGTGCTGGCCATCCCGGCCCTCGCCATGGCCCTCTCTGTGGCGAAGGAGCAGGAGATGGGCACTCTGGAGGCGCTGATCTGCACCCCCCTGGGGCGATCTCAGATCCTCATCGGCAAGATGGTGCCCCACCTGCTGCTGGGGCTGGTAGATGTGTTGCTGCTGACCGTAGTGGGGCACCGGGGGTTTGGGGTGCCGTTTCGCGGGAGCCTGGGGCTTTTCCTGGGGCTTTCGACAGTGTTCCTCCTGGCCAACCTGGGCATTGGCATCCTGGTCGCTACCTTCGTTCAATCTCAGGCGGCGGCCATGACCATTGCCTTCATGTACTTTATCGTGCCGCCCTTCTTCCTGTCGGGCCTGTTTCTACCCCTTTCGGGCATGCCGGCGTGGTTGCAGAAGGTGTCTTTTTCGCTGCCGGCCACGCACTTCGTCACCATCGCCCGAGGTGTGTTTCTGAAAGGCGTCGGGCTCCAGGCCCTGTGGCCGGATGCGGCATTTCTCCTGGCCCTGGGCCTGGCACTGAACGGACTGGCCATAGCACGCTTCAGGAACAGGCTGGCGTAAACGAGATGCAAGATGGATTGGCGAAACGTCTGGAATCTGGTATGGAAAGAATGGCTGGAGTTCCGGCGGGATATGCTCCTGGTGCTGTTCGTCGTCCTGGCTCCAGTGGCGGAGATGACCTCGCTGGCCTATGCCACCTCAGGCGGGATGGAGCACGTCCCCACAGCCGTGTACGACCAGGACCACAGCCACACCAGCCGGGACCTGGTGATGGCTTTGCGTACGTCCCAGTGTTTCGATGTCACTGCTTATGTAGACAACTGGCAGGGGGCCAACCGTCTCCTGGACACGGGCACGGTCAGGGCAGCCCTGCTGATCCCGACACAGTTCGCCGGCAACCTGGCCTCGCACGGCCAGCCGGCCAGGGCCTTGCTGCTCCTGGATGGCACGGAGGCCAACACAGCCGCCGTGGCGCAGACCTGCAGCGCCGGCATCGCCAACGCCTTTACAGTTCGCCGAATCGCCGGGCAGATGGGCAGTGGCATCGGGCCATGGCAGAGGCTGCAAGCTCGCATTCGGGTGCGGTTCAACCCGGCGCTCAGGAACGAAAACTTCTACATCCCGGCCGAGCTCGGAGCCATCCTCTCGGTGCTGGCCCTGGTTCTGACCGCCGTAGCCGTGTCGAAGGAGCGGGAGCGGGGCACCCTGGAGCAACTTCTGGTCACACCCATGAGGTCACGGGAGCTCATCATCGGCAAAGCGATGCCGGCCATGCTCATTACCTACGTGGATTTCATCGGCATGTTGGCGGCCGCCCTGTTCTGGTTCAAAGTGCCCATCCACGGCTCGCTGCTCTTGTTGATGGTGTTGTCGATGTTCTTCGTCGCTGTGGAGACGGGTTGGGGGCTGTTGATCTCCACGATGTCACGCACCCAGGGGCAGGCCCTGGTCATTGCTTTCTTCTTCATCGCCGTGGAGACAGTGCTCTCGGGCTACATGATCGCCCCGGAGTACATGCCCACAGCGACCCGGTGGATCTCCATGGCTTTCCCCCTGCGTTACTTCATCGTAATCTCACGGGGCATCTTCCTGAAGGGGACCACGCTGACTGACTTGTGGCCCGAGTTGATGGGATTGGTGGTTCTGGGGATGTGCTTGTTCACCTTCAGCGCCAGCCGGCTGCGGCAGAGTCTGGACTAGGCAGTGCGTCTTACGTCTTGCGTCTTACGTGAGGATTGGTACACAGTACGCAAGACGCAAGACGTAAGACGCACCACGCAATAGAAGCGAACTCAAACGATGAAACAATCCGACAAACGTGTCATTGTCACCGAAAACCTGACTAAATCGTTCAAGGAGACAGTCGCCGTGGATGGCCTGGACCTTGCCGTGGAGCGCGGCGAAATCTTTGGGCTGGTGGGGCCGGACGGGGCCGGCAAGACCACCACCATCCGCATGTTGACGGCCATCATGCTGCCCACTAGCGGGCAGGCCACGGTTCTCGGCCATGACACCGTGACCCAGCCTGAGGCCATCAAGACCGACATCGGCTACATGGCGCAGCGGTTCAACCTGTATCGTGACCTGACTGTCTGGGAGAACCTCAACTTCTTCGCCGACGTGTTCGAGGTGACTGGCACCGAACGCCGCGAGCGGATCAGCCAACTGTTAGAGTTTGCCCGGCTGACCGAATTCAAGGACCGGCGGTCCGAGCACCTGTCGGGCGGGATGCAGAAGAAGCTGGCCCTGGCCTGTACCCTGGTCCACCAACCACAGATTCTCTTCCTGGACGAGCCCACGACCGGCGTGGACCCAGTCTCGCGACGCGAGTTCTGGGAAATTCTGACCGATCTGCACCTGCAAGGGATCACTATCTTCGTGAGCACGCCGTACATGGACGAGGCGGAACGTTGCTCGCGGGTGGGGTTGATGTACCGGGGCCGGCTCATCGTGTGCGACACCCCGGAACACATCCGCGCGATGCTGGAGGGCGAGCTGATCGAAGTGCGCACACCGAACCTGAAGCGCGCCCGAGAAGCGGTGACGCACCTGGCCGGCGTCCTGGAAGTCCAGACCTACGGCGACCTGCTGCACGTCTTCGTGGACGATGCCGGCCGGCGCACGCCCCAGATCGCCGATGCCCTGGCCGAGGCCGGCATTGCCGTGCAGGGCATTCGCACGACACGGCCGCGGATGGAAGAAGCGTTTATTTCGTTGATTCGGGGGATGGAGAATGGAGATTAGAGATTGGAGATTGGAGAATGGAGATTAGTCGTCATATCCCTGGACGGGGCTTAACGAAGCATGAGAATGCTGGATGGCTAGATGGCT
>CAZHMV010000150.1:0-13458 GCA_964532665.1 uncultured Anaerolineales bacterium | reverse complement strand
TCGACGGCGGTCGCGATGTGCTGCCAGCGCGGCCAGTTCAGCCCGTTCTGTCCCTCGATCATGATGGCCAGTTCGATCATTGGTTTCTCCCTACAGCCGGCCACCCGTCGCAGCGGCCCAACAGGCGCGCAGCCATGCCTGCTCTGGCTCCGACAGGATCAGGCCGTCGAGGGAGTCCGGGTACCCAATGGGCGCCGGCCCCTCCGTCACCGGGTAGGGGTGCTCCCAGCCGGCATCGCCGCACCAGAGCGTGCCTTGCTTTGTCGCCCGGTCGTAGACAAAGATGAATTGCTCTCCATCGGAGTTCTCGAAGTAACCATGGTAGGCTGAAGGTTCATCTCCATCGACCGTCGGCGGCCGGCCACAGGAGGGGGTGTGGTGGTTGGAGACGCGAAAGATCAGTTTGTCTGGGCCCATGATGGCCATGTGCTCGTTTATTACTGCGCGAAGCACCCCCCACACATAGGCAGCCAGTTCGCGGCGGACCGGCACGAGATATAGATCGCTGGGGCGGGGGAAGAAGCGTCCTTCACGGTAGGTGTCAAGGGCTGGCTCCAATTCTCGTTGAATAGAGATCGCGTAGTCACGCCGGCTGCGGTGTGGTCGGACGGTGATGGTGGTGTCTGACACGCGCACAACGTCGAAGGGCGCGCCCTGGATGGTGTGTAGGGTCTGGCCGGCCAGGAATGACCAGGCTGCTGGTTGCGTTGACATGTTTCACCTCTTCACTGAACTGGCGGTGTTGGTAGGGGCGAAGCAGGTCGGGTTGGTCGTCCATCGGAAAGACCAATCTGCTCTCCGACCTGCCTTGCTCCTACTCCCGCTATTGTGCCGAGAACGGGACATCGAGAACATGGACCTGGTCGTGAACGAAGACGTAGGTCTGGTTGGTCTGGTTGAGCCATATCATCTGGCCACCCCAGAACAACTGGAAGCGGCCCATCCCAGGGTCCTCACTCGCTGTGGCCCAGCCTAATCTCTCGCGGATGCCCGGCTGGTCGCGCCAGACCTTGCCAAAGCCCAGCATCGGCTCCACCAGATCATCCGGGGGTGTTTCACCGCCACGAACGGGGTCCACTTCGGGATCGAAAGTGTCGTCAAAGCGCTGGAACGTCGAATCAGCGGAGAGGACGAGCACAATCGCCTCCGGGTACCAGCCAATGTGGTCGGACCAGATCATTGCGCCGTGCTCGAAGGGCTGGTAGGCAGTCTTGACTTCCCAGGCTCTGGGAATGACGCGTGGGTGGTAGGAGGTCGGGCAGCCCAGAGCCGCTCGGAGGTCTGGATCACCTTGCCAGATGGTGAGGAAGCCGCCTTCGGGCAGGACCGAGCAGACCACGGGCGTGGCGGACGGGAGCGGCGGGGCGGCGGTGGTGGCCGGCAAACGCGTTGTTGTGGGCGTGGCCGGCAGGCGTGTCGCTGTCGCTGTCGGGCCGGGCGTTGGCGGCGTGGGTGTCGGCGAGACAGTGGCCGGCGTTGGCAGTGTTGGCGTCATCGAAAAATCTGTCGGTGTTGGGGTCACACTGATCGCCTGCGGGACACAGGCGATCACTGTGACGACGAATCCTGGAATGAGCAGTAGTCGGACCATGCTTCCTCTTAGTTGCTACCTCTTCAGAAGAGACACGAAAACCTGGTGGGATCTCGCGTGGCTTTCACTGGACCAGTAGCCTGCGTTGACAAGGTAGCGCCGGCTGAGTAAGTAGGGTGGGCTGGCGGCGGCCTGGCCGGCGGTACCCTTCACGACATAGCTCGAAGAAGTCGCCGGCCCTCCGCCACCACCCACCACGTGCCATCTCAGATTGAAGCTGCCCGACGTCTGGGACAGGGCCGCGCCGGCCACCATCAGTGCAATGAGGAGCACAAGCATCAGAATGACTGTTCTGAGTCGGTAGGCCATGGCTCTCCCTCACTGCAACGTTACATAGACGTAGACCAGCCCCTCACCTTGCTCGAGGGGCTCCAACGCCTTGCCAAACACGGTCCCTGGCAGGGTTGTCTGGATGCCCTGAATGCTCACCTCAAGCGCGCGCGCCGCGTGGGCGGCCTGGCCGGCAGTAGACAGCAGATCGCCAGGCTGGATGGCACCTGCGGTGGCGTCTACCTTGACCTGACAAGGTCCCTGCACGACGATGAGCAGGTACTCGCCGGGTGCAATGGGCCCCGGCCCCGTCAGTGGGACGAGCCTGTGGATGGCCTCGGCCTCCGGATCCCGCTCCTCGGACGCCCGGGCCAGCCATTCCTTCGAGTAGGAAGAAGCCACCACGCCGATGACAGCGGTGCTGTTAGCCTCCCTGGCCTTGCGCACCTGGATCAGCGGGTTGGCGTCTTCGGCCGGCGATGTCCCCAGGCCGGCGATAACAACCACATCACCGCGCTCCAGAGGCTCGCTGTCGGCGTTCTGGACCACGCGCATCATGGCTCCCGTGGTGTGATAGTTCTTCGAATACAGGTTATCCCACGTGTAGAAACCGTAGTTGTCATCCTCGCGGAAGGTCTGACCACGCACCCCGTCGGAGTTTGAGCTGGAACCTTGCACACCCGCGTAGTTGGAGCTGGAACCGAGCACGCCCTCGCCGTTGGTGCTGTGGCCGGACACGCCTCGCCATTGTCCATCACCGCGAACGCCCCCTACTTTACCTTCACCCCGTACCCCGTAGTTCTCCGTACTCTGACCAAAGACGCCGTTACCCCACTCGGCTGTGAAGTAGCCGGCGTGGTCCCAATGGTCTCGGCCGTTCGTATCAACTCTGATTCCGTATCCTTCGTCGCTCTGGAAGTACCCGCCCCAGCTTGCAAAACTGCTCCCCCAAACGCCGTAAGAGAAGGCACTGTTGCCGAACACGCCTAAACCGGAATATGATTGGCCGTATATGGCCGTTCCCGAGGCGTAGCTCACGCCAGAAATCACCCTGCTCCAGGGATGGTAGCCGGTCATGTTCACATGCAACACAGAGTTTCCTTCATCGGTCGCGGAGGGGGCCCCCACAATCTGTGCGCCGGGCCGTAGGCTGAGAGCATAGGGCACGGGCATCAGTTCCTGGCGCGGTGACAGTGATTCGCCATCGACCCACAACTGTAGCCATAGCGGCTGACCTTTGAAGTCAGCCGGTTTGACACCCAGGGCCACGTTGAACAAGCCGTCCTCAATCCCGACGTCCATCGTGCCGCTGTCCCACAGGCTGGTTCCAGTCACAGCGGAATCGAAAATCTGAAAGCGCATCGTGTACGTCCCGCTCAGCGGGGTGCCGTCGGGGCTGGTCAGCCGGCCCTGATAGCTGATCCGCGCACTTCCCGTCACCTCGGGCGCAAATGGGGGCGGGGCGCCGGCCACCCGTGCCGCGTCACGGCCGGACAGAAAAGGTATGGCTCCAGCCACACCAACCAAAAGGACCGAAGTCGCAACGACTGCCACGATGACCCACAAAGTTCGAGTTTTCATCGCCTCGCTATTCCTCCTTCGTAACTACTCAGGCTCCTTGCTGCTGGCGGTTGAAACCGCGCCTACCACTGCAAAGTCGCCCTTCGGCGACTCGAACCCAACCGGCGAAGGCCGGTTTCGCAGGTGTTGCCGCGAATTCATTCGCCAGGCGCCAAGTGGCCGAGTAGTTGCTCTCCTTCTTACAGGTAAGCTCGATGGTCACTGCTGGCCAGTCAGGGGTTCAGTCGAAGGTGTGATGCGCGATGGAGGTCACTGAATTCCCCGTTGATCATTGTGTCTTCATATTGGCATCTCCCTTTCACTGTTTATGGTCCGGATTTCATCTCTCGCCACAGAGAGTACGCGGCTGGACTGGCCGGGTCCAGTTCGAGTGCGCGCTCCAGAGCGACGGCGGCGTCCTCGCGTCGGCCAAGCTGCCAATAGCAGCGAGCCAGTCCCAGGTGGGCGTCACTCAAATCAGGCTCCCAGCGTGCGGCTTCCTGATAGGCTGCCAATGCCTTCTCCACGTGACCCAGAGCCAGTTCAGCATTTCCCAGGTGGCTGAAGCTGATCCCGTCGGTGGCATCCAGGTCTACCGCCTGCCGAAACTTCGCGGCTGCGCCGGCGAAGCGCCCGCCTTCCAGGTCTGCCACACCCCACGCCGCATACACCAGAGCGTGGTTGGGAGCCAGTTGCGTGGCTCGCCGGTATGCTTCGTCAGCCGCCGACACCTTCTCTCCAGCAAACCGATTGCCCCACATGCTGTAGAGATCGGCCAGTGCCGTCCAGATGCGGTAGTCGGCCGGGCGCAGGTCGACCGCGGCCCGCAACTCCGCTTCGGCCAACTGGAGCAAGCGCAGTGGGTCGGGATGGCCGGCCTGTGCTTGTTGAGAGTAGATCAGGCTGAGCAGCAGGTGGTACTGCGGTTCCTGCGGCCACAGGGCCACAGCCCGCTTGCCGGCGGCCGTGGCGTCTGTCCATCTGCCCGAAGCAGCTCGATTCTGTGCCAGGTTGGCGGCCGCGTCCGCGAGGAGTAGCCGGCCATTGAGCTGAAGGACGGCGAGAAGCACGCCGGCCAGCATCACCCCCGACACCGTCCAACGCAGCGGCGAGCTGCCTGGACTCCCCGTCGGCTCCGAGCCCGCACCAGGTGCGGTCAGTGCCATCGTTGCGCCCATCAGCAGCCAGGTGGCGGTCGCCGTCGCGGTCACGTCAAAGCTCACCAGGTTGCCGGCAATGTTTCCTGCCACCGCTGCCAGGCAGGCGACGATCAGTAACCGCCGCCCCCGGTCCCCACTGTGTTGGCAACCATCGGCCGTGCGACAGCCAATCATGAAGAAGCGAGTGAGAAGTACAAGGCCGGCTGCGAGGCCCAACAGGCCGGCGGCCACTGTCCAGTCCAGCACCAGGTTATGAGCCCGGTCCACATACAATCCGCGCCCCTGGTAGTAGACCAGTTGCGGCGGGTAGACCCTCTGAAACACCAGCCCAAATGTGTCGGGGCCGTATCCCAACAGCAGCCGGTGGGGGATCAACTTCAGGGTCGCTTGCCAGATGGTCAGCCGCGCCGCGATGGAGCCGCCCTGACCGTAGCCCCACCAGAGGACGCCGGCCAGTCCGCCCAACACGGCGACCACTCCACCGGCGGCGGCCGTCCTGCGCATCCAGGGCCTCGTATAGGGCGACGACCAGAGCATTCCGAAGGTTCCCACTGCCACGCCGGCCGCCAGCCACGCGCCGCGCGATAGTGTCAGACCGATGATGCCGACCTCTGCGAGCAGCAGGGCGCTGCCGGCAAGCCGCATGGATCGTCGTGGGGCTTGCCGGGTGAGGGCGAGGGTCAGGGGAAGGAGCATTGCCAGATAGGCGCCCAGGAAGTTGGAGCGGCCCAATGTGGCAAACACCTGCGAGCGGGCATCCGTTATCAGACCGGCGGGACGCCATCCCAGCGCCTGTGCCAGGCCCAGTCCGATCAGCGGCACTGCTGTCAAGGTCATCGCCCCGACCAACCGCCATGCTTGAGGTGGTGTCCGCAGCCGGGCGGAGATCACGAAGAACAGGAGGATGTAGCTCGTGAGCGTGAGCAGGCCCTGGGCGCGTGCGTAGCTGCCCCAGAGGCTCAGCCCTGGGTCTACGGCGACGGCGGTTGCCGCAACCTCTGCGGCGGCCAGGCCCAACGCCGGCCACACCAGAGGATTCCGGCGCAGGTCGCGCCAGGCTGAGGACCGACGGAGGAGACAATCGGCCAGCCACACGCCCGCCATCAGCCACACCAGCGAGCGCAGGAGGGCCGCCTTGGGCAGCTCGAAGGGCCGGCTGGCCCACAGGTTGACCCACAGCGGCACCAGGATGGCGGTCAGCAGCCACCCTACCTCTAAGAGCGCGTCAGCCCGGTCACGCACTGACGTGTCAGTTTGGCCACGGGCAACAATCATGATCTACTCCCCGTCAATCACCTTGCCATGATCAAGACCGGGGTATAAGCGTGGGCTGGAATGGGGGTCAGAGGCGACCTTAGTTATACCCCAGCTCGCCCCTTTTGTCCAAGCGGACAGAGAGCGGGAAACTCGGCAATGGGGTGAAACGCGGCCATGCGACCGCAGCTCGGTGGCGGTTTCGATTGGCTCAGATGTGCCGCCAGCACGTCATCAGACGCTCATTTTCATCCAGCCGCTGTTGTTGTGGAAGTCGGCTACCGCGCTGCCGGGCGGGACGATCTCGTCCAGAGCCACGGCGGTTTCTTCGTCCAGGCACATGTCCAACACGTCCAGGGCGACGCGCAGGTGTTCCTGGGTGCGTGGTCCGACGATTGGCGCGGTCACGCCCGGTTGCTCCTTCACCCACAACAGGGCTAGCTGCGCCGGCTCGTAGCCATGGGCGCGCGCGACCTCAATGAACCGTTTTGATGCGGCGAGGGCGCGTTCTGTCACCCGCTCGGCGTACACCCAGCCCACGCGCGCTACACGCGATCCCTGGGGTGGCTTTTCGGCGTCAGTGTAGCGGCCGGCCAGCATGCCCATCGCCAGCGGGGACCACGGAATGATCCCCAGGTTGTAGCGCTGGGCCAGCGGAATCAGCTCGTTCTCGATGCGTCGGTCGAGCAGGTTGTACGGCGGTTGCTCCGTCACGAAGCGGGCCAGGCCGTAGCGCTCGCTGATGGCCAGCGCCTCCATCACCAGCCAGGCGGGATAGGTGGAGCTTCCGATGTAGCGCACCTTGCCTTGCCGCACCAGGTCGTCCAAAGCGCGCAGCGTTTCGTCCTGGGGGATGTCGAAGACCGGACGATGGAGCTGGTATAGGTCGATCCAATCGGTGTTCAGCCGGCGCAGTGAGTCCTCAACGGCCTGCATGATGTGACGTCGTGAATTGCCCCGGTCGTTGGGATCATCGGATTGGGGGAAGTACACCTTGGTGCCCAGGATTACCCTCTGCCGCCGGCCATCTGCCAGCGCTTTGCCCACGATGCGCTCGCTCTCGCCGCCGGCGTACATGTTGGCCGTGTCGATGAAGTTGATGCCGGCGTCCAGCGCCGAGTGGATGATGCGGATCGACGTTTCCTCGTCCGTCGGATTCCCGAAGTTCAGCGTACCCAGGCACAGGGGCGAAACGCGCACGCCAGTTCGACCCAGAGGACGATACTCCATGATGACTCCTCCATTCCTATCCACCAGCATAACCGTGGATTTGCAGGAAGCCACGGATTGAATCAGACAAATCCGCGGTTCTCACCGCCCCTCCACCACCGCGATCTCTTCCTCCGTCAGCCCGTATAACCGATACACGATCTGATCGATCAACGCATCTGTTCGCGCAATACGATCCCGCACGCCGGCCAACTCCTCAGACAAGTCCACCAGCGGGGTCAGGTTGATGTCGGGGTCGAAGGCCAGCACGCGGGTGAGTTCGTCGCGGGGGGCGTCAGCCGTGGCGCGGTCGAGGGGCCGGGCCCAGATGTCACTCAACCCAGATGGATCCAAAGTCGGTGGCGGGATTGTTCGTCAAATTCGTCTGGTTGCTGCCGTCGGCATCCATCACGTAGACTTCCACGTCACCGTCGCGGTCGGAGTGAAATAGAATCTGGGTGCCGTCGGGTGACCACGCGAAATCTCCCTGTACTGACTCCTGGGCCGGGCTGTTTGTGAGGTTTGCCGGCTCGCTGCCATCGGCGTTCATGACGTAGATTTCCGGATTTCCATCGCGAGCCGACAGGAAAGCGATCCGTGTGCCATCCGGCGACCAGGCCGGGTAGCCATCAAACCCTTCGCTTTCGGTCAGACGGGTTATGTTGGCACCGTCGGCATCCATCACGTAGATCTCAATGTCGTTGTCACGGGCGGACATAAAGGCGATTTTCGTGCCATCGGGGGACCAGGCCGGTGCGGCGCTGGCCGATTTGGGATCGGTTAGTTGTGTCGCCTCCCCTCCCTGAATGCTGATCACATAAATCGCCAGGCCATCATCCCGGTCCGAGGTGAACAGGAGTTGCTTGCCGTCCGGGGACCAGGCGCTGAAGTGATCCTGGGCGGGGTGGTCGGTAAGGTCATGCACGTTTTCCCCATCAGGGTCTACCAGGTAGACGTCAGCATTCACGTCGCCACCGCTGCCGAAGGCAAGCCATTCGCCCGTGGGCGACCAGGCCGGCGGGCCGGCATCAGCGGGTGGGTCCACGCTTAGGGCCAGCAGATTGCCGCCGTCGGCGTCCATGCGATAAATGGCCAGGTTGTCCGAGTCTCGTGCAGTGACGAAGGCAAGGGCGTTGTTCGTTCGTGACCACACCGGCACGCCATCGACGGCCTTGTTGTTGGTCAGGTTGGTGGGGTTGCTACCATCACGCTCCATGATGTAGATCTCAAAGTCACCGTCGCGGTCCGTCATGAAGGCAATGCGCGGTGGCCGCTCTGGTGTGGGCGTAGGGCCGGTCGTGAGGCTCTGACAGGCGCTCAGGATCAGCGACAGCAGGATGGCAATGACTGCCCGAGGTCGATTCAGTTGTCCCATGGGCATACGCTCCTTATCTGATCGCTCAGCACATGGCTGAGTTCGATTTGAACACTTCCCGGGTAACAAGCCTGGATTGCCCATCGTTGGTGAGCGAGCCCATGGCGTCCCAGGTACATCGTACCATGAGGTGCCTGTTTTGACAAGTTGCCCAGGCTGCTGCACCGGCTCTGGCCGCCTCTTCACAGTTCGAGTGCCTGCTGAATCGCCGGCGTCAACAGTACCAGAAAATTGTGCACCGGCTCCAGGGCCAGGCCGGCCAGGAACCACACCGGCGCGTAGTCCAGGCGAATCAGGCCGCGCACGTGCCAGCGGCTGTGCTTCGAGTAGTCCCACGGGCAGGTGCCGATGAGCCGGCGGAGCAACCAGCCGGCGGCGTACTCGACGGCGAAGAAGCCCAGCATGTACAGCAGGCCGCGGGCCGGCCATGGCCAGGCGCGGACGAGGTTGTGGAGGGGCTCGTAGAGCGGCGCAATCAGGCCGTAGATGGGGAACATCCACAGGTAGCTGGTGCCGCGCAGGTTCCAGCCCCGCTGCCGGCCGGTGACCTTCTCGCGACTGGCGGTCCACACGATTTCAGCGCACCAGCCGAGAAGTCCGTAGATGATGAAGCGAGTGAGCATCTTTTGCCAGTGACCAGTAGCCAGTGATCAGTAACCAGTTATCAGTGCCTTCATACGAAGCCGTGGAGTTTGATGAGCAGCACCTTCTCCTCGTCGGCGTCGGCGATGTCGCTGTCACGTACCACCTTGACGAATTTCCAATCGGCCGGACCGATGCCTGTCGTGTCAAGTCAAAAGATAATGTTACCGAAGAGCAATGGTTCACTCAAAAGATAATGTTACCGAGCTTGTCCGCTCCTTTCTGTGAGATTAGCCATCCGCCCAGCGCGGCCAGCAGACAGGCGGCTGGGGTGAGGGCGGCTGAGATGCGCGCCCGGCAGACTGAAATCGGGGCCCAGGGAGAGCCGCTTTTTCATTCCGCCTCAATGACTTCCTCCACTACCACCTTGTCCCTGATAAGCTCATGATAGCTGCTGTCCTCCCGCGGAGCCTGCGGCAGATGGCGCGGGCGGGATCGTCCAGCGCCCGCACGTCCAGCGTTTCGTACGGCAGCTGGGCGTGCTCCAGGCGCGGCACAGCGCCGGCCAGCAGCAGCGACGTCTTGTTGCCGGCGGCTCGATCGGGAGGGGGCTTAATTGGATCATCCGCCTGGCAACGGAGCGGGTGTGGCGCATACGACCTTGTCCTGGTCCGGCTGTCGTCTGCACGGTCACGAAGCTCTTACACTGGTCAGAATCAATTGGACGGTGTTCACGACGATGCCGGCCATGTTTGCCACAAGGTCGTTTACCTGTTCTTGCGACACCACGTTCCATCGATGAGCCGCGTACAGCACGATGATCTGGACGATGAATGCCTTCAGGAGGTTCATACGAAAATCACGTTTGTTGGGGCTTGTTTTGTGATGAACGCTGTACATGGCGACGATTGCGCCGATGATGCCTCCAGGGAGGGCGAGCCCCCAGACCAGGATACCCTCGGGCACTCGCAGGTGCAGACGTTGAAGCAGCCCTACCAGGACCTTGTCGTACACGTAGAACATAAATGCCACCCCATTGATGGCAACCAGGTAAGCCACCCACCAGGCGTTACTGAGACTGCCATGCACCTGCATTGTTCCGTATGCGATGGCAACGATAGCGGCCAGCCCGTAGATCAGATGCGCAATGGATATGCCCATAGATACGTCTCTCTTGCTCGCTTCTCGCAGGCATACTCAGGTCATGAACCTTCGTTGGCCGGATCGGTCCGTTCCTAAACATAAGTATATCATTTTCTTCCGGTTTCGGCCAACCGTTAGATTCTCGTTGTTGATCTCCTGTCAGTTTGAGGCGAAGCTTCGCTGCACACTTACCTTTCCAGGATGGCAGGAACCGTACTTGCGGTAGCAGCGTCTTGTTGACCAGGTTGCGTCCCAGTGCTATACTTGAAGTAGAACATCTGTTTGAGTGATTGGACGGTTACAGGTGATGGTTGTGAAGTGCTGGATTCGAATTGTGTTGGTTCTGGTTGTTGGGATTGTCGGCCTGGCCTTCGCGGCGCCGGCCCACGCCGGCCCACCCGACTACACCGTGGTCCAACCGGGGATCTCGCTGTGGGAGATGGCGCGCTGGTATCACACGTCAGTAGATGCGCTACTCGCGCTCAACGCCATCGATGATCCGCAGACCGTGCAGCCGGGACGCGTGCTCGTCATCCCGGAGCGCAGCCGGCCAGTGCCTCGCCTGATCCTCGCATCTACCGGACATCCGGAATTTGCGGCTGTACTTCCTCCTGAGCCCATCAAGGCACTCTACATAACATATTACGGGATCGGTAGCAAGGGTTTGAGATCGCATGTGCTGGAACTGCTCCGAACGACGGAGCTGAATGCCGTCGTAATCGATGTGAAAGGGGATCGCGGGTACATCCCCTATCGCAGCGACGTGGAGCTGGCCGGCCAGGTCGGTGCGCAGCCCCACATCCTGGTCAAGGACTGGGGTTCGCTGATGGAATGGTTCCATGAGCACAACATCTACACCATCGCCCGGATCGTGGTCTTCAAAGACACCCCGTTGGCCACAGCCCGACCCGAGTGGGCGGTTCTTGACAGCGAAAGCGGGAAACCTTGGCGAGATCGGGAGGAGTTGGCCTGGACCGACCCGTTCCGCGAGGAGGTGTGGGACTACAACATTGCCATCGCTGTCGAAGCAGCCGGCAAGGGGTTTGACGAGATTCAGTTCGACTATGTCCGCTTTCCAACGGATGGCAACCTGAAAACCCTTCGGTTCTCGAAGGAGAACACCGAGGAGAATCGGCGGGCGGCAGTGGTGGGGTTCCTGAAGCGGGCGTGGAAGGCGCTGGAGCCGACCGGTGCCCGGGTGGCGGTGGACGTTTTTGGCTACACCACCTGGCGCAAGGATGATACGGGCGTCGGGCAGGTGATCGAGGAGATGGCTCCGTACATCGATGTCCTGTCGCCGATGCTGTATCCGTCCACGTTCCATGCCGGCCTGCCCGGCTACCCGGTCGCCGTTCCGTACCCCTATGAGACCGTGAATCTCAGCACACGTCGGGCTGTGGAACGGCTCGAAGGGACCGGCGTTGCGGTACGGCCGTGGATTCAGGACTTTCCGGACTATGCGTTTGACAAACGGGTGTACACACCGGAGGACATTCGCGCCGAGATGCGGGCGGCGCTCGATGCCGGCGCGGAAGGCTGGATGCTGTGGGACCCACGGATGCGCTACACCGTTCGGGCGCTGATGCCGGCGTCACCGTGAAGCACAGGACATGCCCTGGGGCGTGTGAAACGTAAAACGTGAAACGTGAAGATTCGCCCACCAATCGCTCTTCACGCTTCACGTTTTGCGTTTCACGTCGTGCGACCGCATTATTCCCACACAACACCACACACCGAGACAATCGACCCATTCTGTGGGTCGGCCGGGCAGCGGTCGTAGCCGGCCCGCATCCCCTGGGTGCCGTTGAGATAGCGCAGTGCCAGGTAGATGGGGGGCAGCCCGCAAATGCGCCGGCGGTCGCTTTCGTCACGGATTAGCTCATAGAATCCTTCGGCGTCCCCGCTGCACATAGCGTCGATCAGTTGATCGTCGGCGGCCTGGATTCGGGCGCGGTCGGCCCAGTCCAGCGGTTGGGGGTCGCCGAAAGCCGGCCCCACATGGGCCAGGTCGCCGGCAGCAATCACGACGACCTCGCGGCCGGCCGTCGCCTGTTGCAGGGCCTCGATGGCCGGCCCGAGTATCGGATCCTCACTTGGTGTCGCGAGGCCCATCACGAAGTGGGCGAACGAGCCACACAGGACTGGCACGACCTCGATAGGCCGGCCATCGCGCGCGTAGTGCAGCCACACCGCTGCCAATTCCACAGAGTGCTCGCGCCGGTGGTGGAGTTCCTCGTCAAACGCTGTCTCCTCTCCGATTGCCTCCACCACAGCGTCCACGACGTCGGTGGCCGTCGGAAGGATGCCAAACGGGGTGGCGTAGTTCTGTCGTGTCAGCGTCAGGCTACCCAATCCGCCGTTGTGGTCGGTGCCAAAGATCACAGCCAGGTCAGCACCGCGCGCGATCTCCGCAGCGGCCGACCAAACGTGGGCGTAAACCGGGCCACCGCGACGGAAGTCGATGTGGGGGCTGACCAGGCCGCGGCCGTATGGCAGCACCCGACCATCCTGATCCAATTCATCGACGAAGGACTGCAAGTATTGGCGCAGGTCATCCGGGTCATCTGGATAGCTCGGGCCGGCCAGCACCGGCGGTCGATAGGTGGCTGACCGATAGCTGTCCAGAAGAGCCGCCCGGGCTTCGGCGAACCGCTCGTTGTCGAGCAGCAGTGCCTGATCCAGTTGGCCAACCAGACGGCTCACATCATCGGGGGATAGAAGGATCCCGGTACGGACCGCCAGGCCGGCCCGCAGGGCATCCAGATTCCGGGTCCCATCACACAGCATCAGGAGGGGGGCCAGTGGTCGCGGCACAACCACGATCTGATCGCTGATTTGCAGTGGGTCGCGCAGCAGGATGACCGGCTGGCCGTTGTGGTTTATCACCTGGGGATCGACAGGTCGAAGTCTGGGATATTGATCTTCTTGCATGAATGTTGTGCGTATCCTCTCTTTGAAGATGTCAGAAAGTATACCACAGTTCTCGCTGGCGGTAAATTGTCAGGCCTCCGGGTTTCGGTGGCCGGCATGAGTGATTCCAGTACGATAGTTGGCTAGATGGCTAATGGCTTGATGGCCGGGCGGTAACAATGTGAGCCATCCAGCCATCCAGCCATTTTCATGCTTCATGGAGCCCCGTAGGGGCAGGTTGACTACTCACCCTCCCGCAGGTTTGCGGCCTCTCCGGCCAAGAATCGCTGCTTCAAGCCCGTTTCTCGAATGCAAAATCACTGCGCATCGCACCCTGCGGGAGGGTAGCTGGGCTTGCGCAGCGAATAGGCGCAAATCTCAAACCACAACATGTGGGCCGCTGA